>NZ_CP015961.1:0-300657 GCF_001659785.1 Dietzia timorensis | reverse complement strand
ACCGTTGTGGTTCCGTATCGCATCCCGAGGTTCTCGGCGATGATCGAGGGAGACGACGCTGCGGACATCTGGTGCGCACTCGGTTGTTGCCGTGGCTCGAATGGCCCGGCCTGTCGCGTTGTTGTGTTCATGTCCTCGAGTTCATCTCATGTCATACGTCCGCGATATGGCGCGGAGTTCCGTGCCGAGGTGGAGCCAGCTCTACTGTGTCGGGCTTCCTGAGCCGTTAAGCTCGGTGCCCATGGACCGTCCGCCCGAACACCGCGCACGCTGGCCGAGGGGCTTTCGCCACAACCCGCTACGGTTCATCCTCGCCGCAGCGACGTGGCGCGCGATGGCGTGGACGTTCGTCCTCGCCGTGATCGCGCTCCCGCTGCTCATCGCGTCGATCGTGCTCTTGCCGTGGCTACCGCTCGTCGCGCGTATCGCCGACGAACTCGGCGCCACCGGGGCTAGGTGGATGGGCGTGCCGATTCGACGTCGCCGCGCCGGCAGGTGGTTCGACTGGCAGAAATTCGTCCACCTCGCATGCCAGCTCGTACTCTCGCTCCTCGCGTTCGTCATCGAGGCGATCGGCGCGACCGCTGTGGTCTCGCTGCTGGTCATTCCGGTCATTTCCCTGTTTCGCTCGGATCTCGAGTTCACTCTCGGCTGGTGGACCACGTCGTGGTTTCCCGGCGTTCTTGCCGCGGGCTGGGGATTCGCGATCGTGTTCCTTTTCGCGCTCGCGTACCTGTCCTGGCTCATCGCCGGCGCCGCGGTCTATTCCACGTCGGCAACGAACGCGCCGACGCGCGAGGATCTGTTGCGCCTCGAAGAATCACGCGCGGTACTCATCGACGCCTTCACAGGAGAGCGCAGCCGCATCGAACGCGAACTCCACGACGGCGTGCAGCAGTACCTCAGCGCGCTGCAGCTCAACATCGCCACGGCCGAGCTCAAGGCGGCGGACGCGCCGGAACTCGCCGAACCCCTCGAACAAGCCAAACTCAACGCCCGTAGTGCTCTCGAGGCGTTGCGCCAGGTGATTCGAGGAATCTACCCGCAAGTTCTTGCGGACAGAGGACTCGTGGAGGCTCTTGGTGAATTGCTTGCGCACAGCGGGGTCGACGGCGAACTCCACACGGACATAGAACCCGGCTCCGGCACCGCGATCAGCGCGACCCCGGCGCTGTTGCTGTACCACTGCGCCGCCGAAGGACTCACCAACGCCGTCCGCCACGGCGGCGCCGAGCGCGTGGATATCGCGGTGCGGTTCTCGCGGTCGACGGTGGGTATCCGTGTTGACGACGACGGGGCTGGACTTTCCGAGGCCTCGCTAGATGCAAATTCCGGGACCGGAGTCGCAGGCCTCCGGGAACGGGCCTCCGCACTTGGCGGGAACGCGGCGCTGGAATGGTCCTCGAGACTCGGCGGCGCGCGCCTGAGGTTGGAACTGCCTGCATCGCGGGAGCTGCGGGGCGAGGCGGGTACTACGTACTCTGGCTCCGGGACGGCCGTGGACGTTCACCGCTTGGAGGAGGCCGAATGAGGATCGTTCTCGCCGAGGATTCCGCGCTGTTGCGCGCCGGCCTTGCCCAACTCCTCGAGGCTGCCGGACACGTGGTCGTCGCGGTCTCCGACGCCCCGGAACTCATCGCGGCGTGCGCCGAGCACTCCCCGGATCTCATCGTCTCGGACGTGCGCATGCCTCCGAACATGGCAGATGACGGGCTCGCCGCAGTCCACACGATCCGCCGCGAGCGTTCGGCGTCCGGGGAGGATGCACTGCCCGCCGTCATACTCTCCCAATACGTTGCGGCGGCATACCTGGACACGCTGCTCGAACACGGCAGCTTCGGGTATCTACTCAAGGAACGCGTGGGCGATGTGCGGGACTTTTTGGCGTCGCTCGAGGCGGTGGCGCGTGGGGAGACCGTCGTCGACCCGGACGTGGTGAAGACGCTGCTGCGCAATCGGACGAGCGGGGTCGCCGCGCTGACCGCGCGCGAGCAAGAGGTACTCGCGTTGATGGCCGAGGGACTGAGTAACTCGCAGATCTCGGAGCGGCTGTTTCTCAGTGCCGGCGCGGTGAGTAAGCACGTGGCGGCGGTGTTCAGGAAACTCGGCTTCGCACCCGATGACGAGAACCGGCGCGTGCGCGCGGTTCTCGAGTGGCTGCGGCACGCGCCGGGACAAAGCGGCTAGGTCAGTCCGTCAGTCCGAAGTCTGCACGTCGACGTGCGTGCCAGCGGGCACGGTCACGGTGTAGGTGATCTCGCACAGACCGACGGTGACGGACTTACCGCCGCACGGCTTGCCGAGGTCGAGGACATTGCCCATGAGCGTCCACTGCGGGGAGTCGGCGCCCGTGCCGATGACGGTGCGATCTTCGGCGACGGTGACTTCGCCTGCGCCGCCCTCCCGGACATCGACCTTGGAGAAGTCGCTGTTCACGCGCAATTCGGGCCCGTCGAACCGGAAGGACTCGGCGCGGTAGGCGTTGTCACCGGAGAATTCGGTGCCGCATGCGGACACGAGAACGCCGGTCACCGAAAGGCAGCCGAGAAAGAGTAGGACCGTGGAACGGGCCGGGCGTGATGCTGGTGAATTCGTCATGCATTAAGTACATGATTTCGACGGCGGCGTTCCAATGGCGCCAGGTTCCCGGTCGAGGTGGAGCCAGGTCCCGGTCCCGCTCGAGGAGGTTCCCGGCAGCGACGTTAGACCCGCTCGTAGTGACGAGCGCGGCCGCGGATACCGGCGAAGCGGAACGGACTGCCCGTCACCCGCGGGGTGTCGGTGTCGTCGGCGCTGGGCATCGTCTTCTCGTGCAGCCCCTCGTAGTCGGGAACGGAGAGGCGAACGCGGCCGTCGAGCATCCCGAGAACCTTGTCGCGGACGCGGCGACGGGTGTCCTCGTCGGCCTTGACGATGCCGGTGAGCATCTCGGCGACGCTGCCCGAACCGTAGGACACGAGTCCGACTCGCTTACCGGTGAGGTCGTCCTCGTGGTGCAGCAGCGAGGTGAGCGCGCTGTACAGCGAGGCCGTGTACGAGTTGCCCATGCGCCGGTTGTACACCGAACCGGTGTCGAGCGCGCCGTCGTTGAGTTCGGCGCCGGTGACCTGCGCGAGGTGTGCCTGCGCCTTGCGCGCCATCTTCGTGAACGGCTGGTGGTAGACGAACGCCTTGATGTCCGAGATCGACGGGCCGCCGTGCTGCTCGAGATCCTTCCACGCCTTCTCGACCGACTTGAGGTACGCGGTGATCGACAGACCGCCGTCGACGACGGCGGTAGTGGAATCGTTCGGTCGCCAGAAATCGTCCACGTCCTCCGAGTACACCCCGGAGGCCGGATCGATCTCGACGAGCGCCGGATCTGCGGCGACGAGCATCGCCACAGCGCCCGCGCCCTGTGTCGGTTCGCCCGGGGAGTTCATCTCGTACCGCGCGACATCGGCGGAAATAACGAGCACCCGCTCCTCGGGGTTGCGGGCGACGATGCCGATCGCGGCCTGCAGCGCGCCGGTCCCCGAATAGCAGGCCTGCTTGAGTTCGAAGGAGCGCACCTCGCCGGGAAGATCGAGAAGCTTGTGCACGTACACGGCGGTCGACTTCGACTGGTCCACACCGGTCTCGGTCGCGAACATCAGCGTGCGGACGCCCTCGGTGCCGGTGCGCTCGAGGAGGCGATGCGCGGCAGTCGCGCCCATCGTCACCACATCCTCGTCGGGAGCCGGGAAGCTGAACTCGTCCTGCCCAAGGCCCTTCTGGAACTTGGCCGGATCCACGCCGCGCGCCTCGGCGAGATCCGCGAGGTCGACGACGTGATGGGCCGTGGCCAACTCGATGTCGTGAATGCCAATCGCCGTCATCAGTTCTGCCCCTTAGCGCGTTCGAATTGTCTGTGTGTGGCCATCAGCTCGCCCTGATTCGTCTGGGCGGCCAACAGCGAAAGCTCACCGCAAAGAACCGTGGCAGCCACCAACGACGCCAAACGACGCGCATTGCCTCCGGGCTCGCGCTCCTCTCGGCAACCGAGCCGCTGGAGCGCGTTCTCCACATCCGGAAGGTCCTTGCCATTGCCAACGGTACCGACGATCAGATGCGGGAGCGTACAGGAGAAGTATAGTCCTTCGTCCCGGGACTCCGCGTAGGCAAATCCCTGGGAGCCCTCGACGATATTGGCCGCGTCCTGCCCGGTGGCCAGGTAGATGGCGAGCAACATGTTCGCAAAGTGCGCGTTCGCCGAGCGCAGCGCCCCGGCGATCGTGGAGCCGACGTAGTTCTTCCGCATCACCAGGTCGACGAACTCGTCGGCGTCGGTGCGCAGGTTGTCGCGGACGATCTCGTGCGGGATGACGATGTCGGCGACGACGTTGCGGCCGCGCCCGAGGATCCCGTTGACCCCGGTGGCTTTCTTGTCCGTACAGAAGTTGCCCGAGATCGAGCCGTACTCGAGGCCGAGGTTCCAGCCGAGGATCTCGGTCATCAGCTGGTCGGCAGCGTGGGTCACCATGTTGTGGCCCGAGGCGTCGCCGGTCTGCAGGGCGAAGCGGAGGTAGAGGAGATTGCCGACGATCTCCGGGTGCACATCGACCAGCTTCGCGTGCCGACTGCCGGAACCGACGACCGCATGCAGCTCGTCCAAACGTGCGAGAATCTGCTGCGAGGCGGTAAACGCGGCCGCGCCATCGCGCGCGACGAACAGTACCGAGCGCGACATTCGTTCGCCGACCACGGTCGCCCGGATGCCGCCTTCGACCATGCGGGAGATCTTCGCCCCGCGACCGACCGACGGCCAGAGCGGCGACTCGTAGGTCGCCAAGGGCACCTCGATTTCGCCCGTCACAGCGTTGCCGCTCACGCGGATCGGCCCGACCCATTGGGTGGGCACGCCGGTGACAGACACTTCTCGCTCAGTGCTCACTAACTACTCCTGCTCGGTTGTCGCTTCGATCCATAGTCCCACTGCGGTTAGCCAATGAAAATTCAGGTAACTCATTTTCCCTCATGCGGACCGACCTCGCCCGGGGTTTGCCCGACCCACCGCCGCCCGCGCCGCGTCGCGCGCCGACGTTAACCGCTACGTCTGGCCAGCGCGGCGGCGTCTACGCCGCGAAGCTCGCAGTGCTCTCGCAGCCGCCCGCGCACGAGAACGTCCGCATCGCGCAGCGCGCCGATGTCTGCGGCACCCAGTAGCCCACACAGCTCCCGCAACTGCGCCTGCCACCGCTTTATGACGTCGGAGAGCGCGTCTTCGCCGCCCTCGAGGATCGCGTCGAGGAAGACCCCGGCAACGCCCACCGCGCTCGCTCCCAGCGCCAACGCCTTCGCGACGTCCAGCGGGTTACGCACGCCCCCGGACGCCAGGATCGTCGCCGGCCGCGCGGACTCTACGCCCGTAGCGGCGCCGGCCACCCCGGCGTCGAGCAGACAGGCTGCCGCCGACTGCCCGAACCCGGTGAGGAAGGCGTAGTCGCGGGCGGATCGTCTGGCGTTCTCGATGGCGAGGAAGTCGGTGCCGCCGCGGCCTCCGACGTCAGCGATCTCCACGCCGACCTCGGCGAGCCGCGCCAACGCCCGGCGCGACAGCCCGAACCCGACCTCCTTGACCACGACAGGTACCTCGCTGCGCCGCACGATCTCGGCGACACCGCTCAGCCACGTCGAGAAATCGCGCGAACCTTCGGGCATCACGGTCTCCTGCACGGCGTTGACGTGCAGCTGAAGCGCGTCGGCGGAGATCAGGTCGACAACGCGCGCGGCGTCGTCCGCGCTCCGCCCGGCGCCGATGTTGGCGAGCAGGAAGCCGTCCGGGTTCTCGCGGCGCAGCACGGCGAAGCCGCGCGCCGCCTCCTCGTCTTCGAGCGCGATCGACATCGATCCGCACGCCATGGTGAGCCCCGTCTCGCGCGCCGCGATGGCGAGTTGGGTGTTGATCTCCGTCGAGCGGTCGGTGCCGCCTGTCATCCCGTTGATGTAGAACGGCGTGGCCCACGTCCACTCTCCGACGCGAGCGGCGAGGTTCACGTCCGAGGTGGAGACGCCGCCGAGGGCGTCGTGGACGAATTCGAGGTCGTCGAACTCGTTGCGCCGTGCGCCGCCTGCGCCCGGTCCGGTCCACTGCTCGGCGGCGAGGCGCAGGTGGTCGTCCTTGCGCTCGCGCCGCGGCTCGGGCCCGTCTACCTGATGCTTGCCGGAGTGTTGATCCGCCATCGCCTACACACCACCTGTCGTCGTCGGTTCTGTCGGCCGGAGGTCCAGCGCGCGCACGCCGGCACGTTCCCACGCGGAGCGCATCGCCGCGGCGTCTACGCCCGGGCCGGCGAGCGCGACCCCGCAGTCGCCGCCGCCCGCGCCCGCGAACTTGGCAGCCGCGCCGTGCTCCTCGGCGACCTCGCACAGCGTCGCCAGCAACGGGGTCTCCAGTTCCGCGCCGGCCGCCTCTCCGAGGCGCCGGAGCTGCCGCCGCACCTCGCCGATCCCCTCGCACACGCGGCCGGGGTCCCGGGTCCACGCGGCGGTGAGCGCTTCGACCGACGTAGAGTTCGCCGCCAGGAACCGCGCGTACTCGTCCGCCGCCCGCGAATCACCGCGCCGCACGTGCGCGACCAGCGCGTTCGTCGATGCGGGCGCGCCCGTCCAGCCGACGTGCAAGTCCAGTCCCGCGGGCGCCCCGAGCGGGAGCACCTCGCAGCTCCCCCACTCGCCATGTCGCAGCGTCCACGCCGCCCCGTGTTCGGCCGCTTGCTGACGGAGGACCGCGCGATCCGGCGAGACGTACCGCACCCAGCCGCCGTACGTCGACGCGGCGATATCGCCGCCCGAGGCGTTCGGGGACACCGCGATCGTCGCGAGCAGAGCGGCCTGGAAAATGTCGCGGCGGTCCAGCTCCAGCCCGCAGGCCTGCGCCGCCGCGTCGACCGTCGCTACGGCGACGGCACCCGAGGACCCGAGGCCGTACTTGCGACCGTCGGCCTCGTCGAGCGTGCTGGTGATGTGGAGGTCGAACGCGCGCGGATCTATGCCTTCGGCCGCGCGGAGCTCGTCGACTGTGGCCAGCGCACTGATCACGTAGTCGAGCTCGCCATTCTCCGGGACGATACGGCCCGATGCTCGCGCATAGTCCCTGGAACCCGAGGGGTAGCGGTCCGAGAAGATGCGGCCTCCGGCGTCATCGGCGGGGTGTAGTTGGGGTGCGAAGTCGACGGAGACGGTGACGAAGCGGTCGACGGCGACGAGGATCGCCGGATGGCCGGGCTCGACCACGGCGTACTCGCCGGCGATGTAGAGCTTGCCGGGCGCAGAGGCTGCGACCTGGCTCATGTCCCGCTGCGGGCGGCGTCGAAGGCGGCGCGCGCCGTCTCTTCGTCGATGGCACGGGCGCCGTGGCCGGGCCCGACGACGCGGACCGTCCCGAGATCGGCGAGCGCGCCCGCGACCGCGTCGGCCTCGGCCGGGGTCGTGAGCACGGCGACGTTGGGGCCGGCATCGGCGGTCGCCCACGCGGTGGTCCCGGCGTCGCGGAGCGCGGCGACGGCGTCGAAGATCTCGTGGCTGCGCGGGGACAGGTAGCGGATCGGCGGGTCGCACGACTGGATCACGGCGTGCATACGCAGGGCGTGGGTCTCGGCGATGCGGCCGATCTCGTCGACCCCGCCCGAGGCGCACGCGGCGACCATGCGTTCGAGGGTTTCCTCGGTGCACGTGACCCATTCGCCGTAGAACGGGGAGGTCGCGGCGGTGCGACGCATCGCCTCGCGGCTCGAGACCGCCTTCTGCGCTGCGTTTACGGTGACGATGACGAGCCGCATATCGGGGGCGTCGATGGGCTCGGCGAAGGACTCGACGTCGGTGTCACCGGCGTGCCAGATGGCCATGCCATCGACCACCGAACGGGCGGCGGAGCCCGAACCGCGCCGCGCAAGCCGGCTCAGCGCGGCCTGGTCGAGATCGAGTCCGTAGGCACGCGAGGCGGCAACGGCCAGCGCGGAGAACCCGGACGCGGAGGACGCGAGCCCCGCAGCGGTAGGCGCCTCGTTGACCGTGACGGTGTGCGCCCGGGACTGCGAGCCGGCCATCTCACGCACGATGTCGAGAAAAGCGACCACTCGCGCCGCGGCGTCGCCGCCGGCGACCTGCCCGTTGAGCTCCACGGTGTCCGATTGCGCGGTTGGGTCGAGTTCTACGCGCGTCGTGGTGGCGTAGGTGTCGAAGGTCATCGAGATACTGCCCGCGGCGGGCAGCATCATCGCCTCGTCGCGCTTGCCCCAGTACTTGACCAGGGCCATGTTCGGATATGCGCGAGCGATGCCGACGCCGTTACTCATCTACGGAACCACCTTCGTATGCCACGTGTGTACGGCGCCCGCACGGTACAGGGCGTCGCGGATCTGCTGCGCGTGGGCTCCGGACGACGCGAGCGCCATGATGCACCCGCCGAGCCCGCCACCGGTGAGCTTCGCCCCCAGCGCGCCGGCAGCGTTGGCTTCTGCGACGAGGGAATCGAGTAGCGGGGAGCTCACCCGGATCGACGCGAGGAGCCCGTGCACGGTGGACATTTTCTCCCCCAGCGCGCTTTTCGCGCCGGAGGCGAGGTCCGCGACCGCGGCATCGGCGTGCTCGGCGAGCTGCGCGAGGATGCCCTCGACCCGACCGCGTTCCGCCTCGCGCTGCACGCGCACCGAATCCACGGCCTCCGCGGTGCTGCCGGTGACCCCGGTATCGGCGATGACGAAGTCGAACTCGCCGCCGACGGAGATCGCCGAAACCTCCCCACTCTGGAAGCGGATCGGGCTATCGGCGACCACGGTGCGCGCGTCGAGCCCACTCGGTTTGCCGTGCGCCACTGTCTCGGCCGCCTGGATGATCGTATTGAGCTGTTCCGGGTCTAGTGTGCGCCCGGCCATCGAGCCGATCGCGCGCCCGATCGCCGCGCCGACCGCCGCGCTGGAACCGAGCCCGCGGGCGAACGGGATCGTGGAGTGCAGACGCACGCTCAGGCCCGCGCCGGGCTGTCCGGTCGCCTCGAGCGCCGCGGCGACCGCCGCGCGAACGGGGCCGGTCTGGTGCTCGGTGTCGCACTGGTCGCCGGTGTACAGATCGCTTTCGAGGTACAGCCCCTCAGCGCGCGGGTTGACCCACGCCTGCACGCCGAGAGCCTCGACCGGGATCGCGATCGCGGGGGCGCCGTAGACGACAGAATGTTCCCCCAGCAGGATCGCCTTCGAATGGGCGTATCCGGATCCGGCGTAGTCGGTCTCCGGCGAGCTACCCCCGTCGCCGACGGAGGCGGCGCGGGAACGAGCAGCGCTCAGCTGAACTTCGCTCATTCCACGTCCTCTCCCCCGTGGCGGATCAATGTGAACGCATGGTCCGGGGCGTTCTTCGTATTCGGTTCATTATGGCACGTCGGGTTTTCCCGGCGTGAAGTTCACGCCGCGCCGATGCACGGGAACCGCCTCCGAAACCGCGTTTGGCGAACCGACGCTGGGCAAACACACCAATTCTGTTGCGTCCGATAAAATGTGCTCTCACGTGTTTGAGAGGATTCGATGTCCACCACTGTTTGGATTCTGACGGTAGCCCTGATCGTGGGCCTACTCTTGTTCGACTATTTCTTCCATGTCCGGAAGGCCCACATTCCCACGCTCAAGGAAGCGGCGGTGTGGTCGTCGATCTACGTGGGAATCGCCATTTTGTTCGGCGTGGTCGTGTGGATCTTCGGCGGCCAGCAGATGGGCGTCGAATACTTCGCGGGCTACCTCACCGAGAAGGCGCTGAGCGTCGATAATCTCTTCGTCTTCCTACTGGTCATCGCCAGCTTCAAGGTTCCGCGCGCGGATCAGCAGAAAGTGCTGCTGTTCGGCATCGTCTTCTCCCTCATCGCGCGCACGGCCTTCATCTTCATCGGCGCCGCAGCGCTCGAACGCTTCGCCGTGCTGTTCTACATCTTCGGCCTGTTCCTCATCTGGACCGCGGGCCGGCTCATCACCGATGACAGCGACGACGATGCGGACAATATCGCCGTGCGCGTGGCCAAGAAGGTCATCCCCTCGACGGACCATTACGACGGCGACAGGCTGTTCACCGTCGAAAATGGCAAGCGGGTCATGACTCCGATGCTACTCGTCATGGTGGCCATCGGCGGTACGGACATCATGTTCGCCTTTGACTCGATCCCGGCGATCTTCGGCATCACCCAGGACGTGTTCATCGTCTTCACCGCCGTCACCTTCTCGCTTCTCGGCCTTCGCCAGCTGTACTTCCTTCTCGACGGCCTCCTCGACCGCCTCGTGTTCCTGTCCTACGGGCTCTCGGTCATCCTCGCGTTCATCGGCGTCAAGCTCATCATCCACGCTCTGCACGAGAACAACCTGCCGTTCATCAACGGCGGCGAGCACGTGGACGTATGGGAGATCCCGACGGAGCTGTCGCTCGCAGTCATCGTTCTCGTCATCGTCATCGTCGTGGTGACCTCGCTGTACACCCCTGTCGGGCAGCGCAAGACGCGCCAGAACTCGGTGCTCAAGCACGCCAAGGAAGTGCTCCACGACGAGGGCGACGAAGAGGCCGCGCACACGCACGAGAAGCTCATGCGGGAGGCTCACGAAAAGCTCCACGAGGGCGAGGAGACCGAGGAGATCCGCACCTACATGGATCACGTCGCCTACCGGATGAAGTACGGCGAGAACCCGAAGGAAGCCGAGGCCTAGTAAGCCCAGTAGGCCTAGTCGAGCCAGAAGCTCGACTCGAGCGTCGCAGCACGGCTGCCGGTGGCGGGCGCGATGCGCGGGTCTTTTCCCGCCATCGCCCCGACTGCCGCGGCGGCCCTGAGCGGAGGACGCGCCTCCGAACAGAGCACCTCGTCCACGCGGGCGACGACCGCTGCGGCCTCGCATCGCGCATAACCCGGGGGCACCGAAATAATCCGCCAGCCGGGCACGCGGGGCGCGGTGCCCTCGACGATCGCCGCGCGCAATGCCCGGTGCAGCAGCAACGGCGACCACTCGACCTGTTTCCCACCGGGCGGCGATAGCTTGACCACCTCGCCGGGCCTGAATCCGCAGATCCCGGCCTGCAGCAACTGCGCCCGCAGCCACGACGCGTCCCTCGAGGGGCTCGCGGCATCAACGACCTCGACGACGCGCCGGATGAATCTCGCTCGAGGGAACTCCTCGGCGCACCCGACAAGCTCCGTGCACGTGCCCGGTTGCGCCCGCTCGAGACCGTCCAGCGCGATGATCGACTCCACGAACGACTCCGTCCGGCACAGCTCCGCGGCCGTCGCCACCGGATCGGCGATCCGCATCCCGCCCTCCTCACGGATGCGCGAGTCCGCGGGCACCAGGCGCGTATGTCTGCGCCCAGGAAGCGAGCGCCGCGCCATCGCCGAAGCGGCGTGCGGCACCACGCCGGCGGGTATCCACGGATGCCGCCACAACAACGCCGCCGACCAGCCGACGAGCACCGCCCCCGGATACTGCACCGCGAGCGCCCGCGTGCGCACGGCGAAGGTCGGCCGCACATCGCGGCGCAGGTGCATGCCCGGCCATATCTGCCGGTAGTACTTATCGACCGTGGACCTGGAGAAATGACGTCGGAGCTCCGTGCCCAGCACCGGACCCCGCGGATACTCGTTACCCATACCCTGATCATCACCCGCCCGGGGACCGTCGTGGGACCGCTACATTCCTCTTTCCTGTCCGCCACCCTGTCGCGGCGCCGGTAAAATCGTTGGCAGCAGTTGTCAGAAATGCCGCGAGAACGGTCGTCGCCTTGGAACCCCTGATTCGCTCCGCCAGCCTGCGCGGGTTCGCTCCACTCATCACCGCTCTCGGCGGGGACCCGGGTTCGTTTCTCGATCGCTTCGGCATCCCCCGGGGTGCGCTGGATCGCGACGACGGGCTCGTGTCCATCACCGCACACGACCTCATGCTCGATGCGGCTGCGGCAGAGCTCGAGTGCCCGGACCTCGGGCTGCGGCTCGCCGAACACCAGGATCTGGACATCCTCGGCCCCATCGCCGTCGCCGTCGCCGCATCGTCCAACGGCGCCGAAGCGCTTCGCCACGCGGCGGAGTTCATGTTCGTCCACAGCCCGGTGCTCGCGGTCGAGATCTCTCCGGACCCGTGGCACCAGCGCGGTGTCGTCGCGCTGACCTATCGCAAGGACGTTCTGCAGTCGCCGTACTCCCCACAGGCCATCGAGCTCGGCCTCGGCGTTTTCTTCCACGTCGGGGAGTCGTTGCTCGCGGGCGCGCCCGGCTTCCACTCCGTGGAGATCCCGCATTCACCGATGGCTCCGGTCTCCCGCTACACCGAGTTCTTCGGCACCGACGTCAAATTCAACCGGCCGACGGCTGCGCTGCGCGTCGATCGCCGGGTACTCGAGACCTCCTTTGCCACCGCCGACGACTCCGTCCGCAGCGCCGCGGTCGACTACCTTTCCGCGCGCTACTCAAACCCGAACCACTCGGCTGCCCACCGCACCCGCCTGGCGATCGCCGAACATCTCCACGCGGGTGCTCCCGCCCTGTCCACGGTTGCCTCGCTCCTCGCGCAACACCCGAGAACCCTGCAGCGCCAGCTCGCCGGGGAGGACACAAGCTACGCCGTCATCCTCGATGAGGTGCGCAGAGACACCGCCTACCGCTACCTCACGACCACCGACCTTCCGCTCGGTCAGGTCGCCTCGCTCGTCGGCTTCCGCGAGCAGTCTGCGCTCAGCCATGCCGTTCGTCGCTGGTACGGCATCTCCCCGCGAGAGCTGCGCGGCGGCGTCACGGGTGCGGGAACCAGCATCGGCCCAGGGTAAGAACGAAGCCGTCTCCGCGGGATCGCCACATGAACTTGTCGTCACCGAACAAGTTTTTCGGCTATCCCGGGAGCATGGTTGAGGTAAATAACGTCCTGCCCACGAAGGAGTCACCACGTGCCCCAAGCAACTGAACACGCCACGACCGCCACCAATGCGACCACCACCACGAGCGCCGACGGAACGCTCGAGGCTATCGGCGCCCGCACCATTCCCGAATTCGACGGGGTCCACGACATCTGGCCGCGCGGCGATCGACTGACGGCTGTGCGCGACGCCGCGGAGAAGTACAAGAAGCGTTTCAAGGAACAGGGCACCGTCACGGCGGTGAAGTCGGTGGACGTCGCCGGCGCCCCGTACCCGGTGAATTACGCCTTCAACGATGCCGTGCGTCCGCCGTACATTCCGCTCATCACGATGATCAACCGCATGGTCGTCGTCCAGTACGAGGATTGGAACGGTGAACCGCGCACCCTCATCTTCGAGCCGACGATGCCCGAGGGGTCCGCCGAGGCGCCGTTCTACGACAACTTGCAAAAGATGATCGACAGGATCCCCGGCGGAAAGCTTATAGAGAACTTCGTGCTCAAGTACTACTACGAGCCCGACGAGGCGCTGTCGAAGGTCGGCCTGACTCCCGACGACGTCGATTTCTGTACATTTGACCACCTTCACGTGCAGGATCCGCGGATGATCCTCGGCTCATCCACGCCGATCGAGGGCGAGAGCGAACCACGCGAGGCGCTGTTCGGCAACGCGAAGATGCTCGTGCACCGCAAGGAGCTGGCCACCCTCCAGTCGCTGCACCCCATGCAGTGGGCATGGTACGTCGAGGGCAGCCTCGAAGGCGTCGACATGTCCAAGTTCGCGCTGTTCGATGGTGATATCGAACTCGGCCCCGGCATCGCTCTGCTGTGGACCCCGGGCCACACCGACGGCAATCACTCTCTCGTGATCAACACCGAGGACGGGGTGTGGGTCTCCTCCGAAAACGGCATTTCCCTGGACAATTGGCAGCCCGAGCTCTCGAAGATCCCCGGGGTTCGCAAGTACCACGAGGACTACGGCCGCGAGATCTGCCCCAACGCCAACACGCTCGAGGACTCGCTCGATCAGTACGACTCGATGATCAAGGAAAAGACCATGGCGGACCCGTGCAAGGATGACCCGCGCTGGCTGCAGATCCTCCCCTCCACCGAACTCGCACCGTGGAAGCGTTTCTGGCCGGTCGTGCCCACGTACTGCCACGGCGGTATCGACTACGGCACGATCACCCCGCGCAGGAAGTAAGGCCCTACCCGCGGCTATCCGACTGCGGTGCTGCCGCCGGGTTCCATCGGCGGCAGGCCGAGCTTGCGGTGGTCCCACGAACGCGCCCGCTCGACGTCAACCCGCACGGCTATGCGTTTGTGGAGCATCGCGGCGACCATGGGTTCCGCTTCGGCGGTGTACTCGCCGTAGTAGCGCTCCCAGATGTTGACGCCGAGCCGCTGGAGCGCGCCGGCGTCGGTGGTGATTTCCGCGCGCCCCTCGAAGGCGACGCCGCGCAGGGTGTCGTAGGTGAGCCCATCCTCGATGAGCACGCTGACGCGCGGATCGCGGCGCATATTGACGGCCTTCTGCGACTTCGATTTCGTTTCGAACCACAGGTATCCGTCGAGGTAGCCGAACCACATGGCGACCAGGTGCGGCTGGCCGCCGGGGCCTAGGGTGGCGAGTGTGGCGGTGCGCTGGGAGCCGACGAACTCGTCGATCTCCGGCGCGCTCATCTCGATCTCGGATCTCTGGTTCGTACCCATCCTTCGCCCTTTCCTGGCGCCCTGGCCGAGCTGAACTCCTACGGCGCTCAGCTGTTGTAGAGGCGCTCCCAATTCTCGCGTCCGGCAAGTTCGGGCTGCGCGGCGCGCCAGCTGTCGGCAACCTCGTCGAATTCCGAATTCAGGCGGCGCAGCACCGCCTCGAGTTCCTTGGTGATCGCGATCGCACGCTGCTTGTCGAAGGTGCGGTGTCGCACGCCGGTCTGGGAGGCGTCGGTGACGTAGGCGTCCGCGAACAGCGAGACATGCCACCATTTGGCGTCCTCGAACGGGATCGACACCGGCCCCGGGCGCTTGCGCCCGAGCAGCGCCTGCACCGCCCGCTTACCGAGGATCTTGTCTTCCGCGCTGTCCTCGGGAGTGCCCTCACGGCGGGCGACGGTGACCCCGGCAGGCATGGCGTCGACCGGCAACTTCTTGGTTTCGGGATAATTCTCGCGCTCGGCGCGGACGGCTTGGAGGGCGCGCTGCCCGCCGTCATCCAGCGTGCTTGGCCCTTCGAGGAACGCCTCGATGCCGCGGATCCGCGTGATGGCGAGGCCGTAGCTCATCGACGCGATGGTTTGGCCGATGGTGCGACGCAGGCGGGCGATGGCCTGCTTGCGGGTGATGCCGCGACGGATCGTCGCGGTGATGAGCGAATTGCGCTGGTAGAAGAACTGGCCGAAGTCGTCGGCGTCCTTCCAGTAGAAGTCCGCATGCCATACCGCGGCACCCTGGAGTGTCGCTGTCGGATACCCGGCCTGGCGCGCGCGGATGCCGTACTCGATGTCGTCCCACTGGAAGAAATACGGCATGGGCAGGCCGATATCGCCAGTGACCTCGCTGGGCACGAGGCACGACCACCAGGCGTTGTACTCCGCATCGATGCGGCGCTCCTGGATGTTGTCGATGACCGATTCGTCACGGACCGCCCACTCATCCGAATCGAGGCCCGCCTTGAGCTGCGACAGGTCCGAACGCTCGCCGGAGACGAGGAGGTAGTCCGGATTGAACAGGTAGAGCATCTGCGCGCCGACGAGGATCGGCGAGCGGGTGAGCTGGGCAAAGGCGAACAGGCGAAGGACGGATTCGGGCTCGACGCGAACGTCGTCGTCCATGAGCAGCGTGTCGACGGGGCCACGGGCGAGGGAATCGGCGCTGGTGGCCTCGAACAGGCCGCGCGAGAATCCGCCCGCGCCTCCGAGGTTGGCCTGGCGGATGTAGCGCAGCTTGTCGCCGAAGATGGTTTTCGCCTGGTGGAAATTCTCCCGTGTCTCGACGAGATCGGTGCCCTGATCGGTGAGGTAGACGGTGCCGACGAGGTCCACGACCTCTGGGTCCTCGGCGAGCGCGGCGACCGTGGCGGCGCAATCGTCGGCACGGTTGAAGGTGCAGATGGCGATCGCGGTCTGGCGGCGGGGCCGGGTGGTGGTGGCGTACCAGCGAATGCTCGTGATCCGTGCGTCGTGGTCGAAGGCGCGCAGGTCGAGCCACATGCCTCCGCCGTCATAGAACGAGGGGACGGGAACGGTGAGCGAAGCGGTGCCCGGGCCGAGGTGACGGGTGAAGTCGACGGTGCGGACGTGGGAGCCGATGTCGGAGGCGCGCACGAGAACGTCGACCTCGCCGCCGGATTCGGTCTCGATGGCGACCTCGACGCGAACGGAATCGAGCTCGGTCCAGCGCTGCCAGTAGCTCGCCTCGAAACGGCCGAAGTAGGTGTTCGTGTCGACGCGCGCGCCGGCGCCCAGGTGCAGAGTGTCTCGGGTGCGGCGGACGCGGCCGGCGTGTTCGCGGGTGTAGAGCTGGTCGTTGACCCAGGAGCGGGTGCCGGCGAAGAACGTGCGCTGGATGAGCACGTCTCGGGGGCCACGCTCGGCGCCTTCCGCCGTGCCGGTCTCGTTCTGCGACTGTGTGTCCTGCACCTTGAGTCGTTACTCCTCGTTCCGCGCCCGCCCGTGCCACGCCACGGGGGCCTAAAAGTGGCACCGCGGCACGCGAAGCTCATGGTCTACGTGCACGAACAGGCTACTACGCAGCGCCGATCTAGCTACGGAAGATGAACGCGCGCTGCACGATAAAGTTCGTGATCGTCGCGACGCCCTGGCCGATGACGAAGCCGATGGACGTGGCGAGCCACAAGGACAAATCCTGGTCGAGGAGCACCTTGGTGACGAGCGTGGCCAGGCCCCACTGCACGATGAACATGATCCCGTACACCGACATGGTGATCGCGAACTTGCGCCACGAGGGTTCGGCGCGGAATGTGTACCGCCTGTTGAGGGCGTAGGCGGTGAGTGTGCCGAAAACGAAGGATATCGCCTTGGCCACCGGATACGACACCCCGAACAGATGCATGAGCAACTGGTAGATACCGAAGTCGACGACCGCCGAGACACCGCCGACGAGCACGAACCGGATGAGCTGGTCCCCCAGACCGAGCGGCGCGGGAAGGTCGTCGACGCTGATGTGCTCGCCCTCGCGCACCGAGATCTCGCGGATCTTCGAGTCGCGGACTCGGTCGTCCGCAGGCTTGTCGTTGGTACTACTCACGCTGAATACAGTGCCACAGCTCGACGCGCGGTTCGCCTCGGCCGGGCCGCTTCGGGGCTCGGCTCGGCGAATTCAATGGGTACGTGAGTTCGCACATACATGCTTTTCAGCTTTAGCACAGCTGGGTTAGCCTTGTTCCCAGAGATTCGTCGTTTTCCGTCGCCAGGGTTCTAGGGGCATCTATGTCTGATCGGTTCGTGAACACATCCGCGCGCAGCAGGAGGTGGACACGCTCCGCGTTCTCGATAGGTGCCGCGGCCGTCGTGGCTGTCGGAACGCTCGCGGTTCCCGCTACGGCGAATGCACAGTCGGCGATCAACACGATGTCCGGCGAAGAGGGTTCCGTCGGGCATGGGTCGGCCAACGAGGGATCGATCGAGGCATGGACGCCGGCCGGCGCCCCCGAACGTGTCCCGGAACGCTACCTGCCCGACCCCTCGGGCGACCCCTGGTACGACCGCGACCTGGAATTCGATGAAGACGCTGAGCCAGGCACGATCCTCGATGTGCGGCCGGTCGAGCTTCCGTCGATGGGCCTGCATCGCATCGCGTCCTCGTGGCAGGTGCTCATCCGTAGCAACGACACCAACGGGGATGCACAGGTCGCCGTGGCGACGATCGTTCTACCGAAGGCCGAATGGAAGGGCGAGGGTCCGCGTCCGCTCGTCGCGAGCAACTATGCAACAGACTCGCTCGGACTGGCCTGCCAGCCGAGCCGGACCCTGCCGAAGGGCATCGCGCCGACGGCACCGAATGCCCAGCTCGACCCCCGATTCCTCGATCAGGGCTACGCCTTGGTCATACCCGACCACCAGGGCCCGAAGGCCGCCTACGCTGCGGGGCGGCAGGCCGGACACGTCGTGCTCGATTCGATCCGCGCCGCCCGCTCCTTCGTGCCGCCGAACGGCGATGAGGCGCCGCTGAAGGACTCGAAGGTCGCGCAGCTGGGCTTCTCCGGCGGCGCCATCGCGGCCGGCTGGGCCGCGCAAATCCAGCCAACCTACGCCCCGGAGCTCGAGGACGTCTTCGTCGGCACTTCGATCGGCGGCGTTCCCGCCGACTTCGGCGCGCTCATGACGACGATGAACGGCTACCTCGGACCGGCCGGCATCTTCCGCGCCGCCGTGCTCGGCGTCGCCCGCGAATACCCGGCGCTCTACCGACTGCTCAACCCGGCCGGCGACGTGTTCGCCTACACCTCGCGCAACGCATGCTCGGAGGAGCTGCACTGGCAGGGCGCGATCCCGCTGCCCATCGACGACCTGACGATGGATAAGCACGTGCTCGGCGATGCGGACGTGCGCCAGATCCTCGTCGATAACGCCATGGGTCCGAATCCGGAGCGTCCTGAGGAAATCCCGACCCAGCCGATGCAGGTGTGGCAGGGCGATACCGATGCCCCGATAGTGCCGAACACCTCGATCGCGATCGGCGACTACTGGGTGCCGACCTGGGCGGTCAAGCGCATGGTGTCGAACTGGTGCGAGGCCGGGGTGCAGACGCAGTATCAGCCAGTGCCCGGCGAGCACCTGGTCTCGGCAGGCACCGGAGCAGACCCCGCGTACGAGTGGATCGACGCACGGATGCGTGATCTGCCTCTCGAGGCGAGCTGTAACTAGCGAGGGATCCACGACCGGCGGGGCTTTTGCGCGTAAAATCGCTCAGCGATGACTACGAACACGCCCCACCACTCGAACGCCCAGGCTCCGCAGGGCCCTTCCGACGGAGTTCTACTCGGCGAACTCCGCAGGCTTACCGGCTGGGGGCGCACCTCGCCGGCGCGCAGCGACGTGCTCACTCCGCGCAGCACCGAAGAGATCGCCGCAGTCGTCGAGAAGGTCGCCGATGCGGTCTCGGGCGGCGAGACGGGGCTGAGCCACGCACCGCGCGGCGTGCTCGCACGCGGACTGGGGCGCTCCTACGGCGACAGCGCCCAGAACTCCGGCGGCGTCGTGCTCGACCTCAGCCGTTTCAACAAGATTCATCTCATTGACGCCGAGCGCGCCGAGGTCGTCGTGGACGCGGGCGTGAACCTCGACCAGCTCATGCGCGCCGCGCTACCGTCCGGCCTGTGGGTTCCGGTCCTGCCGGGCACCCGGCAGGTGACGGTCGGCGGCGCCATCGGCCACGACATCCACGGCAAGAACCATCACTCGGCGGGCTCCTTCGGCAATCACGTCACCCGCATGGAGCTGCTCACCGCCTCGGGCAAGGTGCTCACGCTCGAGCCGGAGGGCACCTCGGACGATCCGGACGGTTCGATCTTCTGGGCGACGGTCGGCGGTAACGGACTCACCGGCATCGTGCTCAAGGCGACCATCGCGATGACGCGCACGGAGACGGCGTTCTTCCTCGCCGACGACGATCAGACGAGCACGCTCGATGAGACGATCGCGCTGCACACCGACGGCTCCGAGGACCGCTACACCTACTCCTCGGCGTGGTTCGACGCGATCTCAGCCCCGCCGAAGCTCGGTCGCGCGGCGATCTCGCGTGGCAACCTCGCCACGCTCGCGCAGCTCGAGGAGTTCGCGCCGAAACTCGCGAAGGATCCGCTGGCGATGAACGCGAAGCCGCTCATCACCTTCCCCGACATCTTCCCCAACGGCCTGGCGAACAAGTACACCTTCGGGCCGATCGGCGAGGTCTACTACCGCATGGGCGGGACCAGCAGAAACAAGATCAAAACGTTGCAGCAGTTCTACCACATGCTCGACTTGTTCTCCGAGTGGAACAGGGCATACGGATCCAACGGTTTCCTGCAATACCAGTTCATCGTCCCGCCGGGCGAGGTCGACGGGTTCAAGGACATCATCCGCGACATCCAGTCCTCGGGGCACTACTCGTTCCTCAACGTGTTCAAGCTCTTCGGCAAGGGAAACAAGGCGCCGCTGTCGTTCCCGATGGAGGGCTGGAACGTGTGCGTGGACTTCCCCATCAACTCCCGGCTCAACGAGTTCGTCACGCACCTCGACCGTCGCGTCATGGACATGGGCGGGCGCCTTTACACCGCGAAGGATTCGCGCGTGCCCGCCGCCACTTTCCACAAGATGTACCCCGAGGTCGACAACTGGATCTCTGTCCGCCGCCGCGTCGACCCGAACGGCGTGTTCATGTCCGACATGGGTCGCCGCCTCGAACTCGTCTGACCGGCTCGCCCCGTCCCGCACCGCCCGCACCCACGCCGTCACCCCATTCGAAAGGCACGTGAAGCTTCGTGATCAACGCCGTCGGAAACCCGCAAACCCTCCTCGTCCTCGGTGGTACCTCCGAGATCGGTCTCGCCATCTGCGAGGAATTCCTGCAGAAGGGCCCGATGAAGATCGTGCTCGCCGCTCTGCCGAACGACCCGCTGCGTGAGGACGCCGTCGCCCAGATGAAGGCGGCCGGCGCCACCGATGTCGAGCTCGTCGACTTCGACGCCCTGGATTTCGACAGCCACTCCGACGTCATCGATAAGTGCTTCGCGGCGGGCGTGGGAGGCGATATCGATGTCGCGATCGTCGCGTTCGGCATGCTCGGGGACGCCGAGACGCTGTGGCAGGACCAGAAGCTCGCGGTGACGGCGGCCGAGCTCAACTACACGGCGGCAGTGTCCGTCGGCGTGCTGCTCGGGCAGAAGTTCAAGGCGCAGGGGTACGGCCAGATCGTGGCCATGTCCTCGGCGGCCGGTGAGCGCGTGCGGCGCTCGAACTTCGTCTACGGCTCGACGAAGGCCGGGCTCGACGGCTTCTACCTCAAGCTCGGTGTGGCGCTCAAGGAGTACGGCGCGAAGGTGCTCGTCGTTCGGCCGGGGCAGGTGCGCACGCGCATGTCCGCCGGCGTCGACGAGGCCCCGCTGACGGTGAACAAGGAAGACGTCGGGCGCCTCGTCGTGCAGGCCGTCGACAAGGGCAAGGACCTGATCTGGGCGCCGCCGGCCTTCCAGCTGGTGATGATGGCGCTGCGTTCGATCCCCCGCCCCATCTTCGACAAGCTGCCGATCTAAGCATCTCGCGTACCACCGCGCCCACCGTATTTCCCCGCTCCGGGAACTTCGGTGGGTGTTGTCGTCTCCCAGGGGTGCAATCCCAATGGGAAACGCGAAGTAGGCATGGAGACACCAATGGCGAACGGCCCGGATGAGAATTTTGTAGTCGCACCCCAGAGTTCGCCTTCCGCAGGAGGCCGCGAAGCCCCCGCGCACGCCGGGATCGGCATGATCTTCTGGCTCGGCGCGTGGTGGATCGTGTCCGTACTCCTAGACGCTCTGCTCCTCACATCACTTCCGGATACGATCTCGTTCTGGGAGCGCTTGGGTGATTCCCAGTCGGCGCTGATGAATGGCACGATGTTCGCCATTTTCTACGGCCCACCGGCCGCGCTGTTGAGTCTGGTGCTGTCGAAGTTGCGGGCGCGTTTCGCGGGGCGGACTGCGGTGGAATCGGCACGGCCGAAGCGCTCAAGTTCAACGCGGACCCTCGTGTGGACCTTGGTCGTCGGCCCGCTCACCTGGTACTACCTCTGCATCTACGGCTTTGTAGCGGTGTTCGCCAACGGCCTGATAGGTGAAGAGGCTCTGCTCGAACTGGCCGTCAGTCTCCCCTCGGCCGCATTCTGGGGAGCCATGTACGGAACCGTGGCGGGCATTGTCGGAATCCCGATCTTCATGCTGCTCGGATTCGCGGTGTCCGGCGGCTTTCGGTCGGCATTTCGTCGACGCCGGACTCGCTCCTAGGCGGTCTCGAATTCGGCGACGTCCGCCGTCAGAATGTGTTGGCTTTGGTCGTCTTCGGGGCCCGAGCCGCGGAAGGCCTGCAGGTTGTCCCAGTTGTCCCAGCGCTCGTAGATGTTGATACGCGCAGGGTCGACGATGTCGGCGGAGAGCGCGAAGTCGAGGCAGCCCGCTGCGGCGCGGCCCTGCTCGACGATGGTGACGCAGCCGGCGAGGTAGGACTCGCGGCCTGCGGGGTCGACGGTGATGTGGCCGGCAACGATGATCATCACGGGGCCTTTCTGGTGCGAATTTCGACAAGTCGATCTGGCACCATTCTCGGGCCTCCGGGATGTACGCTTTTGTCCGATCCTGCCTAATTCCTATGACATCCGCCGGAAATGTGCAGTCCGCCCGACGAAACACCGCGCGCGGCGGGAAACACGTAGGCCTGCCTATGGTTTTCCGCCCAAGCGCAGTGAATTGCAATCACCGCAGAAGGCCCCGGCCCACACCGGTGTCGTACCCGGATCGAACTCGGACCTAATGACCCCCTAGGGGCGTGACCTCTTCGCGCCCCTCGGAAGCGGAATTAGGCGATCGCCGCAGGCCGTGCTCCACCTTCTTCGGACGTCCGCACCGCTGCGGAGGTGCGTGGGCTGGCCTCGGCGCGATGGAAGATCGCGTGAGCCATGTCGATTCCCCGGACAGCTTCCATGATGACGTTCCACGTTGCCTTGAGCATCGTGATCTCCCTTTCTGAACGCCGGCGGGACGGATAGTCCACGCCCCACCGAATGACAACCGGGACGCTCCGGTTGTCCGCCTGCGCACCGCCGCGGCTTCGGCGATGCGGTCCGGCCGAACATGCTCGTGACGAGCCAGTTCGGACAACTGATGAACAGCTTTGTAAACCGATCGGTTTACACCTCTATACTGACCTGTATGGTTAGGAAAAAGCAAGACCCTTCCAGAACTCCGGCCGCGCAGGCCGTTCTCGAGTCCGCTGCGTGGTTGTTCTACGAGAAGGGCATCAACGCCGTGGGCGTCGATGCCATCGCCGAACGCGCCGGCGTCACGAAGAAAACGCTCTACGACCAGTACGGCTCCAAGGCGAACCTCGTCGCCGAATACCTGACCGAACGGGACCACGATTACTACGCGTGGTTGCGCAAGGAAATCGAAAAACACACGGGCACGGACAGAATCCTCGCGGTGTTCGACGCGCTCGATACGTGGATGCGAAAGCGCAGTCCCAAAGGCTGCGCATTCGTCCACGCTCACGGGGAGCTACTCGCCGTCCCCGACCATCCGGCACACGCCGTGATCCGGGCGGAAAAGCGTTGGATTCTGCGACTGTTCGTCGAACTCGCAGAAGCGCAGGGGTACGCCCAGCCCGATGCCGTTGCCACTCAACTTGTGTGCCTCCTCGAGGGAGCCACGGTCCTCCGCTCGATTTCCGATATCACCGAGGCGGTCGCCCAGTCCCGGACCGCGGCGGCCATCCTCCTCGACGCGGCGGCGTCCGAGCCCACACGCGCTGCGAACGAGCAGGCGTAGACCTCTGCGTGGAACGGCCCGGCACACTGCTGCGGCCCGCCAAATTGCTCGTAATACCGTCGCTTCGCGCGTGTCCGACACCTCAACCGATAGGTTCTACTGTGTGACTTCCCGCAAGACTCCCACCCCCACGCCCGCGAGCACGCCCGCCGTGCGAAGCCGCCTCCTCGCGCCCGCGGCCCTCGCCGTCGCCTCTGTCGTCGTAGCGGCGATCATCGCACTCGCCGTGATCTTCGTGTTCGGCCGAGTCGATTTCCCCGCGTTCACGAGCTCCAACGTCTTGTTCGCGATCACCGTCGTCGCGCAGGTAGCGGCCCTCGCGGCGATCGTGGCCGGCGCATGGCTCGCGCGCAGGGGCGAGAGCGGCACGGCGCTGGGAAAAATGGGACCGGCGGCGTCAACACGAGTGGGCAAGCTGCTCCTGCCCGCCGCCAATGCGCTCCTGGTGGCCGCGACGCTCGCGATCCCGCTGTCCGCGACGCGCCTCTACCTCATGGGCGTGAGCGTCGACCAGGAGTTTCGCTCGCAATTCCTCGGCCGCTCGGCGACGAGCGCCGGCCTGCCCGACATGGCGTATGCGGACATGCCGTCGTTCTACCCCTCGGGCTGGTTCTGGCTCGGCGGGCGCTTCGCGAACGTGCTCGGCATGGACGGCTGGGAGGCGTACAAGCCGTGGGCGATCGTCTCGCTCGCGGTGGCCGCGGCGCTCGCGATGGTCCTGTGGACGCGGCTGTTGCGCACCGACATCGGCGCGGCCGCGGCAACCGTCACCACGCTGATCATGCTCACGCACGGCTCCCACGAGCCGTACGGCGCCGTCGTCGCGCTGCTCGCGCCGCCGATGCTTCTGCTCGCCTGGCACGCCGTCGCTCCTACACAGGGAGCGCGCAGCGCCTCCGGCGCACAAGCCCCCACCCATGACGCCGGAGGCGCGGGGCGCTTCGCCGTCGCCGCAACGCTGGTGTTCCTCGGCATCTCCGCGTGCTTCTACACCCTCTACACCGGTTGGGCCGCGCTCACGGTGGTGCTCATGGCGCTCGTCAGCGCTGGTCTCGCGCGCTGGGGGCGCACCCCTCGCGGCTACGGCGCCGGCCTTCCCATCGTGCGCCTCGTCATCATCGGAGTCGGCTCGATGATCGTCGCGCTACTCGCGTGGGCGCCGTATCTGTGGGCCGCACTCACCGGATCGACGGCCGCTTCCGGCCTGGCGAACCACTACCTGCCGCCCGAGGGCGCACAATTCCCGCTGCCCATGCTCGACACCGATCCCGCCGGCCTGCTGTGCCTCGCGGGGGTCGTGTGGCTTGCGCTGCGCGCGGGCACCTCCCGCCGCGCCGCAGCCCTCGGGCTCGGCCTCGCCGGCGCCTATGCGTGGGTCGGCCTCTCGCTGCTCGCCTCCGTCGTCGGCACCACACTGCTCAGCTTCCGCATGGACCTGATCATCTCGATGCTGCTTGCGGTGGCCGGCGTCTTCGGCGCGTTCGAGCTGGCCGGCGCGCTTTCGAAGCTCCGCATCGGTTCCACCCCCGGAGTCCGCGCCGTCGCGGCGCTCGCGGCCGTCTCCGCGATCGGCGCCGTCGCCTACGCCCAACACATCCCCACCCAGCTCGAACCCGAGCTCACCCACGCCTACGAGGACACCGACGGAAATGGCGAGCGCGGCGACCGCCAAGATGCCGACAAGGCCCGCTACTACCCCGAGATCGACGAATTCCTGCAGAGCGAGCTCGGCCAAGCGCCCGAGGACATCGTCGTCGAATCGGGGGCGCCCGGCTTCTTCGCCGTCACCGACTACCTCGCCTACCAGGCGGTGACGACGCACTACGCGAACCCTCTCGCCCACTTCGGCGAGCGCTCTGCCGTCATCGAATCGTGGGCGGATGCCGAGACGCCGGAAGAGCTCCACGCGGCGATCACCGACACCGAGTGGCGCGCGCCGGACGCGCTCGTCGCCGAACGCAAGGGCAACGATTACACCCTGCGACTCTCGCGCGATGTCTTCCCGAGCGATCCGAACGTAGAGTTCTTTACGGTGACCATCGAAGCCGAGGCTGTCGACGGCGACCAGTTCACCACGACCGATATCGGCCCATTTACGGTGATCGAAGTGAACTAGCTGCCCAAAACGGCAGGCCGCGCAGCAAAGTGAGATAGATTTTGCCAATGAGCTCCACCGCCAGCTCCGAGGACTCGGAAACCCGCTCCACCAGCACCGCACCACGCGGGCGCTGGTACAACGCGCGCGTCCTCGCGGCAGTGCTCGGTTTCCTCGGCGCCGGCCTCGCGCTCATCTCCGGCCTGCTGCCGGTGCACCAGAACAACGCGGAGATCAACTGGGCGCCAGGCGAGGACTTCACTTCAGTCACCGCGCCGCTGGTCTCCGGTCGCGCGCTCGATCTCGACATCCACATTCCCTGCGCCGCGGCCGCGGAGGCCGATGAGGACACGGTCCTGCTCTCGACATTGCCCGAGTCCTCCCCGGGCCGCTCCGCGGACGGACTCATGGTCGTGCGCGGCCGCAATGCGGACGGCCAATCGAGTCTCGAGGTCATCGTCCGCAACCTCACACTTCTCTCGGTGCCCGTCGACGCGCTGCGCTCCGAGTCCTGCGACACCGTACACATATCCGCAACCCCCGACGGCGTCGTCGGCGATGCGGGCGAGGCCACGTCCACCTCCGGGGAATCGGCGGGCGAGCCGATCACGGGCCGCTTCGGCGGGGACATGCGACCGCAGGTCGTCGGCCTGTTCACCGACCTGACGCCCTCGACCGCTCCCGAAGGCTTATCGAGCATGACGGCGCACGTCACCGTCGACTCGAGGTACTCGTCCTCCCCCACCTTCATCAAGCTGCTGGCGATGATCGTGGGCGTCGCCGCAACGATCGGTTCCCTCTACTACCTGCGCCAATTGGATCTCCAGGACGGCCGCCACCACGTGCGCATCATGCCGCGACAGCGGCGTGGCATCACCCCGCTCGACGGAATCGTCGCCGGCGTGCTAGGTATCTGGCATCTCGTCGGCGCGAATACCTCGGACGACGGCTATCTGCTCACCATGGCGCGAAGCGCCGGGCCGAGCGGCTACATGGCGAACTATTTCCGCTGGCTCGGCTCGCCCGAATCCCCGGTCGGCTGGTACTACGAAATCCTCAAGCTGATGACACACGTGTCCACCGCGAGCGTGTGGATGCGGCTGCCCACGCTGCTGTGCGGGCTGGCGACATGGTGGATCCTCACCCGCGAGGTGATCCCGCGTTTCGGCCGCCTTGCCCGCACGTGGCCTGTGCCCGAGTGGGCGGGCGCGGCGGTGTTCCTCGCATTCTGGATGGCGTTCAACAACGGTCTGCGCCCCGAGCCCGTCATCGCGCTCGGCGCGCTCGTCACGTTCATCCTCATCGAGCGGTCGATCGCGACCAGACGCCTATTACCCGCCTATCTCGCGGTGGTCGTCGCCGCGTTCTCCATCGGCACCGGGCCCACGGCGCTCATCTGTGTCGCCATCCTCCTCGCCGGCACCCGCATCGTGTTCAAGACGATGCGCGAGCGCGCCGCGACGTTCGGCTGGGCGCCCGTCCTCGGCCCGTTCTTCGCCGCCGGGTTCCTACTCCTGTTCACGGTGTTCGCGGACCAGACCCTCGCCTCGGTCGCGACCGCCTCGCGGATCCGCACCGAGCTCGGCCCCTCGCTGCCCTGGTACGGCGAGAAGGAACGCTGGGTGTCGCTGCTCTCGGTGGGCGAGGACGGCGGCATGTCGCGGCGCTTCCCCATGCTGCTCATGCTGCTGTCGGTCGGCATCGTCGGGCTCGCACTCCTGCGCCACCGCCGGATCCCCGAAGTCGCCGCGGGACCTGCGCGCCGCCTCGTCGGCATCGTCCTCGGCTCGCTCGGCATGCTCGCGTTCACCCCGACCAAGTGGACGCACCATTTCGGCATCTTCGCGGGCATCGGCGCGGCCGTGGCCGTCGCCGCCGTACTGTCGCTGCGGCCGAAGGTCGTCGGAGGGGCGCGCAACGCATGGCTCGTGGGTGCCGCGATCTCCGCCGTCACAGCTCTTGCGACCGCGACGGACAACGTGTGGTGGTACGTCTCGAATTACGGCATGCCGTTCGGCGAGTCCTTCCCCGCGATCGGCGGAGTGCAGATCAACTATCTCGCATTCGGTATCACGCTGATCTGCCTGATCATGGCGCTGCTCACGCACACAGGGATCCTGCCGCCGCGGGAGTCATGGCCCGCATGGATGCGCCCGACGAAGAAGCCGACGTGGCTGCACCTGCCCGGGTTCGCACGCCGGATCGCCGCGTGGTTCGGCGTCGCCATGCCGGACGGCTCCACCGCCGCGAAGACGGACGCGCAGCCCGACGAAGGCGCGGAGAAGAACGCACTCGACCGCGCGCACCCGCGGCGGATGGGCATCCCCGCGACGGCGTTCACCGCGATCGCGTTCCTCCTCGTCGCCACCAACCTCGCCTCCGCGCTCGTCGCCGTGTTCGACCGCTCGCCCGGCTACACCGTCGGCCGCTCCAATGCACGGGCACTCGTGGGCAATCCGTGCTCCCTCGCAGACGCCGTGCTCGTCGAAGAGAACTCGAACGACGGCGTGTTGCAGCCCGTCGGCACCTCGGTGGCGAATTCCCTCGGCGCCGGCGAGCGGACGGGCTTCGCCCCGAACGGCATCCCCGAGGAGATCCCCGTGGACACCACCGACACCGACTCGGGCTCTACGCTTGGTGGATTCGAAGCCGACGCCACCGGCGATCCCGGGGTCGATGCGGGCACGACCGGCGGCCAGGGCGAGGAAACGATCAACGGTTCCACCGCCTCGCTGCCTTTCGACCTCGATCCGGACGAGACTCCCGTCCTCGGCTCCTACCGTCGCGGTCCGCAGTCGCAGGCAAGGCTCCAATCGGGCTGGTACGAACTCCCCGGCCGCACGCCCCTGCGCCCGCTTCTCGTCGTCGCGGCAGCCGGCTGGATCTCCGCAGGTGACCTCGAGGTGCAGTACGGCCGCGCCGGGCAGGTCGGAACGGAGGGACCGACCAACTTCGAAGTCGAGGGTTCGCTACCGCTCATCGACGTCGGACCGGCTCCGACGTGGCGCAACCTGCGCGTACCTCTCGAGTCGATTCCCGACGACGCCGAGGTCGTGCGCATCGTCGCCCGCGACAACAACCTCGCTCCCGATTGGTGGATGGCGGTCACGCCGCCACGAAACCCGACGCTGCGCACCCTGCAGGACATCGTCGGCAGCGATACCCCGGTGCTCGCCGACTGGATCGTGGCGCTCGCCTTCCCGTGCCAGCGCCCGTTCGTACACAACGACGGCATCGCCGAGATCCCGCGCTACCGCATTCTCGCCGATCGCGAGTCCTCGACCATGGCGAACTGGTGGCAGTCGGCGAAAGCCGGCGGCCCGCTGCTGTGGATCGAGCAGACCACCAAGCCGGTCACCATCCCCACGTATCTCAACCACGATTGGGGACGGGACTGGGGCTCGTTGCAACGGCTCGACCCACTCGATCCGAATGCCGTGCCCGCGCAGATCGACCGCAGCCAGAGCCTGCGTTCCGGCCTGTGGTCGCCGGGCGAAATGGTCGGCTGACCCCACCGTTCAATCCGCCCATGACGGCGGAGGGGCGAACGAAGATCAGGCGCCGATGGCCCCGGCGATCGTCTGGTTCCAGCTCGTGCGCATCGAATGCCCGAACAGCGGGAACGAGTGCGAACCCTGCGGCATGTAGTAGCGGTTGACGTCCACGCCCGCCGCACGTGCGTTGTTCGCGAACACCTCGGTGCACCCGTTGACACCGGCCTCGACCACGGCAGGACCGGTCCACAGGTTGAGCCCGCCATACGGCTGGTTCTGCGGCTCGTCGATCGGGCCGGGCACCCCGGACCCCGAGGAGACGAACACCTTGACGTCGCGCAGCCGACCCGGATTGGCGTTCGGATCGTGATCGGGCCAGGACTGGGAGAACGGCTGACCCCACGCATTGAACGGGTTCCCCCCGCCCGACGCCATAATCGCCCCGGACGAGAAGATCCCGGCGGCGCCGGAACGGATCGGGCAGCCCGAATACGACGCGGCCGCGCGGAAACGCTGGGGCGCATGGGCCGCGATATCGAGTGCCGCGCCGCCGGTCGAGGACAGGCCGCCGATGGCGTCACGCCCCGTGCCGTTGAAGGCGCCGTCGATGAGCCCGGGAAGCTCGGACTCCATGTAGGTATTCCACTTGTTCACGCCCAGCACCGGATCGGGAAAGTCCCAGTCGGTCCACGCAGAGTGCGGCCCACCGATAGGCATGACGACGTTGACGTTCTTATCAGCGAAGAACGAGCGCACGTCCGTGTGCTTGGACCACGAGAAGTCCGAGGGGATCGCGCTGCCCTTGATTCCCGGCAACAGGTAGAAGGTCGGGCGGGCCTGCCCGCCGGGCGCCGAGATCACCTCGTTGACCACGACCTCGCGGTTAGCCGGCGACCACACGTGGACGCGGTGGAAGTTTCCGCCGAGGTTCTCGGACTTGACGATGTGCGCCTGGTCGCCGAGCCACGGCTGGTTATTTCCCTGCGCCGGGGTCGGCAGCTCCGATTGCGCCGAGGCAATCGGTGCCGAGGAGAAGGCTGTGGAGGCGAGAAGGGCAACGGCGGCCGCGAGAGCCCCTGCGGATGTGAGTCGGGCCATGGCCGAGCCTCGTTCCTTGAAGAATGTGAGATCGGGAATCTACTTTTGTTTATCATGGTTACTTAGTGGCGACAAGCGATTTCGGCTACAGGTGAAGTACATGGCAAAGCACATGTGCGGTGCGCACGTGGCCTAAAATGACTTCTCGTGCAGAACCCCTCTCCAGAGCCCTCGCCTAAGAAGAACGACCGGTCGGGCGAGAAGCCCGCGCCGCAGGGCGCTCCCGGCACGGCCGAGCGCCACTCGCGCGCCCGACGTCATGCCGTCATTGCCGCGGTGGCAGGCCTCCTCGGCGTCCTGTGCTTCTTGGTGACCCCGTTCCTTCCAGTCGAGCAGACCGAGAGTTCCCTCAACTGGCCGCAGGACGGCGAGGTCAACTCGGTGATCGCACCGCAGATGAGCTACACGCCGCAGTCCATCGACATCGCGATGCCCTGCGGGCTCGTCGCCGACCTGCCGGACGACGGCGGGATCCTCGTGTCCACCGCGCCGGGCCAGGGCGAGGACACCTCACTGCGCGCACTGTTCGTCCGCGCGACGGAGGACAACGTCGAGATCGCCTCGCGCGGCCGCATCATCGCGAACGCCGAGCGCGACCGCGTGGAGGCCGGGGACTGCTCGGAGATCACGGTCGCCGTGCGCGCCGACACGATCACCGGCGAGTTCGTCGGGATGACCGACGCGCCGAACGCGTCGCGCACCGTCGACGATGCGTTCGGCCTGCGCCCGACGCTCGTGGGCATCTACACAGATCTGCCCACGACCACCTCCCCCGAGGGCATGTCGGTGCATGTCGACGTCGATTCCCGCTTCACCTCGAACCCGTCGATCATCAAGTGGACGGTCATGGCGGTCGGCGTTCTCGCCACGCTCATCGCCCTGTGGGCACTGCACCAACTCGATAAACTCGACGGCCGCTCGAGCCGCCGGTTCCTGCCCTCCCGCCTGTTCCGTTTCCGGCTTGTCGACGGCGTGGTCGCGGGTGTCCTCGTGGTGTGGCACTTCATCGGCGCGAACACCTCCGACGACGGCTACATCCTGTCGATGGCGCGGGTGGCCTCGGACGCCGACTACATGGCGAATTACTACCGCTGGTACGGGGTCCCCGAGTCCCCATTCGGCTCGCCCTATTACGACATGCTCGCGTTGATCTCGCACGTGTCGACCAACTCCCTGTGGATGCGCCTGCCCGCCCTCATCGCGGGAATTCTGTGCTGGCTGCTGCTGTCGAAGGAAGTGATCCCGCGCCTCGGCCGGGCCGCACGCACGACACCCGTCGTGCACTGGACGGCGGCAGCGGTGTTCCTCGCCTTCTGGACCGCCTTCAACAACGGACTGCGCCCGGAGCCGATCATCGCGTTCGGCGCTCTGCTCACCTGGTGCTCGATCGAGCGGGCGGTGGCGACCAGGCGCCTTCTCCCGGCGGCGATCGCCTGCATTATCGCCGCATTCTCGCTGGCCGCCGGGCCGACGGGACTGATGGCCGTCGCCGCGCTGCTCGCGGGCACGCGCCCGGTCATCGCCGCGATCGTCGTGCGCGCCCGCATCCTCGGCGGCGGGATCGTCCGCGGCGTGCTGCCGCTGGTGTTGCCGATCCTCGCGGCCGGAACGATGGTGCTCGTCGCCGTGTTCGGCGACCAGACCGCCGCCTCGGTGCGCGAAGCCATCCGCGTCCGCGGCGAGATCGGCCCGAACCTGCACTGGTACCAGGAATTCATCCGGTATTACTACCTGCTCATCCAGACGGTCGACGGGTCGTTGCCGCGCCGGTTGCCGATGCTGCTCGCGTTGCTGTGCCTCGCGGTGGTCATCGGTCTCGTCCTCAGCCGCGGCCGAATTCCGGGCGCCGCCAAGGGCCCGACCACGCGCCTGGTCATCGTCGTCGTGGGAACGATGTTCTTCATGATGTTCTCGCCGACCAAGTGGACGCACCACTTCGGCGTGTACGCGTCCATCGGCGCCGCGATCGCCGCCCTCGCGTCGCTGGCGATCTACAGGGTCGCGCTCAATTCCTCCCGCAACCGGACGCTCTTCCTTGCGGTGTCGCTGCTCGTGCTCGCGGTCGCCGCCGCCGGCACCAACGGCTGGTGGTACGTCTCGAGCTTCGGTATCCCGTGGTGGGACCGCCCGCCGTCATTCCGCGGGATCCAGGCCTCGACGGTGCTCCTGGTCCTGTCCGTCGCGACGTTCGCGCTCGCCGCGTTCCAGCACCTGCGGGCGGACTACACCAGGCAGACGACCCCGCAGACCAGCGCCGGCCGTAACCGCATGCGTTCCTTCGCGGCTGCGCCCGTCGCCGTCATCGCCGGATTGCTCGTGGTATTCAATGTCGCCTCGCTGGCCAAGGGCGCACAGGCACAGTACCCGGGTTACTCTGTGGGCCTCGGCAATGCGAAATCGCTGGCGGGCGAGCCGTGCATGCTCGCCGAGCAGGTTCTCGTCGAGCCCGATTCGAACGCAGGAATGCTCGCCCCGGTCGACCCGGACATGTCGGCGTCGGAGGCGCTCGAGGGCCGCACCTCGAACGGCTTCGACCCTGACGGCGTGGCTCCCGACCTCACGGCGGACTCGATCACCGGCAGCGTCGGCACGGCCGGATCCACCGAGGACCCCGATTCCGGGCCCGAGGAGCACGAGGGCCAGGGCGCAGGGACGAGCGGCGGCGAGGGCTCCGAGGGCATCAACGGCTCCACGGTCGCGCTCCCCTTCGGCCTCGACCCGGCCGCCACTCCCGTGCTCGGTTCGTACCGCAGCGGCCCACAGCAGGAGGCGAACCTCGAGACCGGCTGGTACTCGATCCCGGACGATGACGATTCGCCGCTCCTCGTCGTCACTGCCGCGGGGCGCGTGGCACACCTCGACGTCGTCGGTTCCTTCACCTACGGCCAGGACATGGTCTTCCAGTTCGGGCAGACCCAGCCTGATGGATCGGTAGCCCAGGTCGGCGAGAACGTCCTTCCCAAGGACATCGGGCCGAACCCGTCGTGGCGCAACCTACGCGTCCCGCGTTCGGAGTTCCCCGAGGGCGCCGACAGCGTGCGGATCTCGATCCGCGACGGCGATCTCAACCCGGACCAGTGGGTCGCCATCACACCGCCGCGCATGGCGCAGCTCGACACGTTGCAGAACTACGTCGGATCCGAGGACCCGGTGCTCCTCGACTGGGCAGTCGGGCTGCAGTTCCCGTGCCAGCGCCCGTTCGGCCATTCTGCGGGCGTCGCCGAGGTGCCGAAGTTCCGCATCCTGCCCGACCGTCCGCTCGCGGTGACCGCGACGGGCACCTGGCAGGACTACAAGGCCGGCGGCCCGCTGGGTTGGGCGACGATGGGGCTCGAGGCCGAGTCGGTCCCGACATATCTCAATCATAATTGGGACCGCGATTGGGGATCGCTAGAGCGGTACACCCCGTACGGCACCTACGCCGGACAGCCGGTGCCTGCCGAGGTCGACACCACCACGCAACAGCGCTGGGGCTGGTGGGAGCCCGAGGCGAAGATCTTCGTGACGGACCCGCAGTAGCGGTCGCCGAAGTTCATCCCGGGGGTGAGGTGCGCGTCAGGCGCACCTCACCCCGATTCGTGATCGGCGTCACTTTCGATCCGTAGTCTCGTACGCATGAGTGCTTTTTCGAGCGTTGTCGCCGTCATGATCGTCCGCGAGCTAAACACCGCGCTGCCGTGGTACCGGTCGCTTCTGGGGGATCCGGATCTCACCCCGATGGAAGGGGTGGCCGAATGGAAGATCGCGGACAATGCCTGGGTGCAGGTGTCGGAAGAACTCGAACGAGCGGGCGGATCCAACGTCATCCTCCAGGTCGACGATATCGAGGCGGCGCGCCGGGAGGTCGATGAGAAGGGGATCACGACCGGGGAGATCGCCGACTACGGATTCGTTCGGGTTCTCGACCTTTCCGACCCGGACGGCAACCGCGTATCCCTGGTGCAGGACGCGTAGCTCCAACCCGCAGACACGGCTGCGCCCTCCGGCACCTGTGGTGCTGGAGGGCGCAGCGTGTTCCGCTGTGTGCTTGCCCTGACCAGGGCGAGCGGGGCGGGGTGTGGTTATGCCTTGGCCGCGGCGTAGCGGGCAGCGACGTCGTCCCAGTTGAATACGTCCCACACGGCGTTGACGTAGTCGGCCTTGACGTTCTTGTACTGCAGGTAGAACGCGTGCTCCCACATATCGAGCATGAGCAGCGGGGTCAGGTTGACCGAGATGTTGCCCTGCTGATCGGTGAGCTGCTGGATGACCAGGCGGCCACCGATGTGATCGTAGCCCAGCACGGCCCAGCCCGAGCCCTGCAGCGTCAGCGCGGCAGCGTTGAAGTGGGACTTGAACTTCTCGAACGACCCGAAGTCCCGGCCGATCGCCTCGGCGAGCTCGCCGGTCGGCTCTCCGCCACCATTGGGGGACAGGTTCTTCCAGAAGATCGAGTGGTTCGTGTGCCCACCGAGGTGGAACGCGAGGTTCTTCGACAGCAGCGGGGCCTTCGACGAGATCGACCCATCCTCACGGGCCTCCTCGAGCTGCGCGAGAGCATCATTAGCGCCCTTGACATAGGTCGCGTGGTGCTTGGAGTGGTGCAACTCCATGATCTCACCGGAAATAGCCGGCTCCAGAGCGCCGTAATCGTAATCAAGATCCGGAAGCGTGTACTCAGCCATAATCTAATCCTTTCGTCGATGTCGCGGGAGCCGAAGGAGGTTCCGCGTGGTGGCCGAATCCCTCGGCCGACATCCCCCAAGGTAGGACTTCAACCACGCTTGAAGTCAAAGGAATTGTGAGTTATATCACTTATGCCGTCCGGGGTGGCTCAGAGAATGCGCGCGCCCGCGGTGCTGAAGAACGTGCGGTCCTGATAGACGAGCCGCCCCTCGGCGGGGCCGGGAATGGAGTCCAGTATCTCGGCGGCGATCATCCGCGAATCCCCGACCGCCACGGACTCGAGAGTCCGTGCGCGGAACGCGTGCGGGGCCGAACGCAGGTACGGCTCGCCCGACGGAAGTCGGTCCCATTCCTGGTCCTCGGTGAACCGCCGACCGTCCGAGTGCGCGAATGCCTTCGCCAACTCGGCATGTGATTCGCCGAGTAGGTGGATGACGTAGCTCGGCGCGGAGATCACCTTTCCCGCCGATCCCGTCGTGCGACTGAACGAGAACGCGACGGCGAGCGGATCAAGGGAGAGCGACGTCAGACTCGACAGCGTTAATCCCACGGGCTCTCCGTCCACCGTGGCGGTGATCAGGGCGACCCCCGCCGGGTGGGTCCTGAAGGCGGCGCGGAAATCTTCCATCGTGGCTGACATACACAGATCCTTCGCACATTGTGGCTCCGCCGCCGCGTGGTGCGACGGTGTGCTCGCTGGCTACTTCCGACACCCCGACACTAGGACTTCAAGCGCGCTTGAGGTCAATTCGGCGGCCTCGGCCCGCGAGGAGGCACCGAGGATTACAGCGGCATGACCGGATGCTTGCGCGGCATGTCGAGGCGCTCCTTGTCCTTGAGCTGCGCGAGCGCCTTCCGCAGGTGGAGGCGAGTATCGGCGGGCTCGATTACGGCATCGATGTACCCGCGCTCGGCGGCCGTGTACGGGGTCGCGACGAACTCGTTGTACATGTTGATCAGGTCCTGGCGCAGCTTGGGCCCGTCCTCGCCTGCCTCCTCGATCTGGCGGCGCTGGAGCAAGTCCACCGCACCTTCTGCACCCATGACGGCGATGCGTGCGGTCGGCCAGGCGAAGTTGATGTCGCCGCCACCGAGGTTCTTCGATCCCATCACGGCATAACCACCGCCGTAGGCCTTGCGCACGATGACCGTGACCTTCGGCACCGAGGCGTCGACGATCGCGTAGAGGAACTTCGCGCCACGGTGGATGATGCCCATGCGCTCCTGTTCGACGCCCGGCAGATAGCCGGGGATGTCGACGACGCAGACGATCGGCAGGCTGTAGGCGTCGCAGATCTGCGCGAAACGGGCGGCTTTTTCCGAGGAGTCGACATCGAGGCAGCCGGACAGATGCATCGGCTGGTTCGCGATGATGCCGACCGGGCGTCCATCGACGCGCGCGAACGCGGTGATGATGTTCGGCGCGAAGTCCGAGGACAGCTCGAACACGTCGCCGTCATCGAACATACCGAGCAGCACGTCGTGCATGTCGTAGGCGGCGTTATCGGAGTCCGGGATGATCGCGTTGAGCGACAGATCGGACTCGGTGCGCTCGGGCTCGATCCCGGCGTTGATACGCGGCGCCTCCTCGTGCGAGGTCGACGGCAGGAACTGCAGCAGCTCGCGCGTCCACTCGAGCGCCGCCGCCTCGTTCTCGGCGACATGGGTGACGTTGCCCGCGTGGGCTTGCGCCATCGCGTTGCCGAGCTCCTCGATGGAGATGTCCTCGCCGGTCACCGCCTTGATGATGTCGGGGCCGGTGATGAACATGTATGCCTGCTCACGGTCGGCGACGACGAAGTCCGAGCACACCGGCGAATACACGGCGCCACCGGCGCATTTGCCGAGCATCACAGAGATCTGCGGGACCACACCGGAGGCCTGGTACTGCCGCTTGCCGATCTCCGAGTAGTACGCGAGCGAGGTGACCGCATCCTGCACGCGCGCGCCGCCGGAGTCGTTGATGCCGATGATCGGGGCGCCGGTCTTGATGCCGAGCTCCATAATCGCGCACACCTTGCGGCCGAAGCCCTCGCCGAGTGAACCACCGAACACGGTGACGTCGTGCGCGAAGACGACCACGGGGCGGCCGTAGATCGTGCCGCGTCCCGTCACCACGCCGTCGGTCGGCGGGTTCGAGGGATTACCGGGCGACTTGACCATGAGCCCGATCTCAACGAACGAGCCAGGGTCGAGCAGCGCGTTGATGCGGTCGCGCGGGGACGCCTTGCCCGCGGCGTCGCGGCGCGCCTTCGCGCGCTCGCTGCCCGGATCCATGGCGATGCGCGTGCGCTCACCCAGGTCCGCAAGCTTTTCGGCGGTGGTTCTCGCTGCCGTCACTTAAGGTTTCTCCTCGATTGATAGTGCTGAGCCCTCGGGCCTTCCGTCGCTCGTGGCGACGGGCGGCCTGTTAGTTCTCCTGTGGCGCGTCGAGCGCGGCAAGACGCTGGGAGAGGTGTTTGCCGATCGTGGCGACCTCCGGTTCGTCCACGATAGCCAAGTGATCCCCTCGGCACTGGACTACCTCCAGATCCGAAACATACTCGCCCCAGCCGCCGTCGGGATCGACCTTCGCGTACCGCGGCTCCAGCTCGATCGCGCCCTCGTGCATCCGCTCGGCGCGGTAGAGCACGAACGGGACATTGGAGCCCATGTCGGCGAAGTCGGCTTTGTCGAGGCCGGCGAGGATCTGGTTGTCCACGAAGGATGCGCGCTGGTGCTCGATCACACCGCCGCCCATCGAGTTCGCCGCGCCGCCGAGCGAGCCGAGCATCATCTCGAACAGCCCCTCCTCGCCGTGCTCACGCAGGTAGTCCTCGGGCACCTCGATGTCGAGGCCGTAGGTCTTACGCGCGAACTCGGCGTAGCGGCGCCACTTGGCCACGAGCTCATCGTCGGTGTCCGGGATCGGCTCCGACGGCTGCACCGTGTCGAGCAGCGCGACCAGGCCGACACTCGCGCCTGCCTCGCGCAGTTGGCGCCCGACCTCGAGCGCAAGCGCGCCGCCGAAGGACCAGCCGCCGAGCACAAAGGGCCCGTCGCCCGCGATCTCGCGCAGCACCGGAACGTACTCAGCGGCACGTTCGGCGAGCGAGCCTTCGAGGCGCTCGATGCCGTACACCGGAGTGCTCTTCGGCAGTCGCGCCACGAGCGGCTCGTACACCAGAGACGATCCACCCGCCGCGTGGAACAAGAAGACCGGCGTATGCGGCTGCCCGCCGTCATCGGCGGTGGTGTCGGACTTGCGCAGCACCCGGACGAATCCGTCGAGCTCGGCCTCGGTGTAGGGGCGAAGCAGGTCGGCGAGTTCGGCGACATTACCCACGCCCATGACGTCGGACGCCGAGATCTCCCCGCCGGTGCGCTCGCTCAGCCGCTCGGCCAGCGCCGATGCGTGGCCTGGGTCGACCTCGCCCACGGCGCCGAGAACGCCGGGCGCGGCCTTGCCGGTGACCATCGCCCACGCCCCGAACGCCATGCGCTCGGTGTCGTCGCGCGGTGCGACGTCCGCCTCGCCGGAGGTATCGGTGGGCGCGCCGGACTCGTTCTTGCTCGCCTCGTCGAGCGCGGCGACGTCGAGCGGCGCCCCGCCCGTGGCCTGGTCGCCTGCGAGCTTGTCGAGCTCGTCGCGGTTGTTGATCGCGTAGTCGACCATCCGGTTCACGTCGTCGAACGACGCATCGCGCATCGCCTGAAGCTCAAGCGGCGGGATCGAGAACGTGTGCTCGACGCGGTTCTTGATGCGCACCGCCATGAGCGAGTCGAGGCCCAGCTCGATGAGCGGGAGTTCGCGCGGCAGGTCCGAGGGGTCGTAGCCCATCGAGTTCGCGATGATCGCGGCGAGGCGCTCGGAGGCGGGCTCGCCCGAATTCGGGTCCCACTTCGACGACATGTCGACGACACCGTCGTCGGCGAGGACGTCCGTGCCGTCGTTGCCCGTGGATTCGGCGCCGGCGAGACCTGCGACCTCCGGCGCCTCGGCGCCTTGGCCGTCGTCGACCGGGCCCGCGACCGCGGCCTCGGCGAGCAGCTCGAACCCGGCCGCGCCGTGCGCGTGCACCTGGAGGCTCGCGCCGCCCGGATGCGGGGTCAGGGTCGTGGTGACGACGCCGGACGGCGGCAGCACGCCGGGCCGGTTGATCGCGGTGATGTGCGCCCCGGGCGCGACGACGGCCGCGGCCAGCCCGATGAGCGCATCTACGCTGGGCACAACGTGCGCCTGCACCTGCCAGGCGTGGCGCCCGTCGGGAAGCGCGACGTGCGCACCCGGCATCGCGCCCTCGCTCGATCCGCCGCCGATGGTGACCTTCGGCCACAAGCGCTTGCGCTCGAAGCGGGTGCCCGGGACCGGGGCGTACCCGCGTGCGGCGGGAATCGCGGCGTCGGGCGCCGCAGAGGCGGGCCCGAAGATCATGTCGACGACGGCGCCCATGTCGATGGGGTGGCCGTGGACGTAGTGCGTGGCGAGCGCGGCGAGGAACGAGTCGACCTCGGATTCTTTGCGCTTGAGGGTGTGCACCAGCGCGGGCTCGGTGAGGCCGGCATCGAACACGGTCGCCAGGACGCTCATCCCGGCCACCGGGTTCGCGTTGAACTCGGCGAATGTCGTGTATCCCGCCTCGACGGCGGTGCGCACGGCCTGGGTGAACCACACCGAGTGCCGCATGCCCTTGACCCAGTAATCGGTCGCGTGGACGGGCTCGTGGCCGGCCGGGTAGAAGGTCTCCTTGTCGACCGAGGAGAACAGGCCGACCTCGAGCGGGCGCGCGTCGAGGCCCGCGAGCTCTGCGGCGAGATCGCCGAGGAGCATGTCGGTGTCCGAGGTGTGGCCGGCGCCGCGCACCTGCAGCTGACGGGCGAACTTGCCCTGTTCCTCGACCCACGCGACGAATTCGGCGACGGGCTTGGCGCGTCCGCCGACCGTTGTGTGGGTCGGCGCCGCGTAGACGGCGGGCTCGATCGAGGCGAACTCGGGGTGCTCGTCGATGATCTTCGCGACATCCTCCGCCGAGTATTCGACGAGCGCCATCGCGCCGGCGTCCTCGTCGGACACCGCCGACTCGGCCTCGCCCATGAGGCGCGAGCGCACGCAGATCACGCGGACGGCCTCCTCGAGCGGCAGCCCACCCGAGGCGTACGCCGCGGCGACCTCGCCCATCGAGTGGCCGATCACCGCGCCGGGGGCGACACCGAGGTCGCGGAAGGTGTTGATCAGCGCGACCTGGATCGCGAAGATGCCCACCTGCGAGTTCTCGACCTCGTAGGTCTGCGAATCGTCGAGCACCATTTCCACGATCGAGTAGCCGGCCTCGAAGTCGATGAGCTGGTCGACCTCATCGAGGTGCCGGCGGAACATCGGGTTCGCCGAGTACAGCTGCTTGGCCATCTTGCGGTGCTGGGCGCCGAAGCCCGAGAACACCCACACCGCGCCGCTGGAGGCCGGCGCGTCCGCGGACAGCACCCCGGGCGCCTCGATGCCCTTGGCCAGCGCGCGCAGCCCCTCGACGAGCTCGGTGCGCGTGCGTGCGAGCACCGCGCCGCGCGAGCGGGCGTGGTTTCGCCGTGCGAGCGTGCGGGACACCGCGGCGAGGTCGAGGTCGTCGCCCTGGGTTTCGAGCCAGTCGGCGAGCCGCGTCGCGGCCTTGCGGCGGCGCGAGGGCAGCGAGCCGGACACTACGAAAATAGAGGCGGGCTCGGCGATGTCCTCGAAACGCGCGCCCGCGTCGGCCTTCATGGACTCGGCAATCGAGCCCGATGCAGCGGTCGCCGTGCCGGTTTCGGCATCTCCGCCGTCATCGGAAGAACTTTCGGTGTCGGCGGGCGCGGTGTACTCCGAGAGCACGACGTGCGCGTTGGTGCCGCCGAAGCCGAAGCCGGACACGCCGGCGATCGCGGAGCCCGAGTAGCGCGGCCACGCCGCCTTCTCGGACACGACCGACAGGCGCGCGGCGTCGAAGTCGATGTAGGGGTTGGGGCCGGCGAAGTTGATGGTCGGCGGCAGCTCGTCGTGCTGCATCGAGAGCACGACCTTGAGCAGCCCGGCGGCGCCCGCGGCGGACTCGAGGTGTCCGAAGTTGGTCTTGGCCGAGCCGAGCAGCGTCGGGGCCTGGCCGGAGCGGCCGTTGCCGAGGACCGCGCCGAGTGCGTTCGCCTCGATCGGGTCGCCGAGGATCGTGCCCGTGCCGTGCGCCTCGACGTAGTCGACCGTGGTCGGATCGATGCCGGCGTCGGCGTACGCGTTGGCGAGTACCTGCGCCTGTGCCTCTGGGTTCGGGGCGGTCATGCCGTTGGAGCGACCGTCGGAATTGACCGCCGAACCGTTGATGACGGCGAGGATCGGGTCCCCGTCGCGCTCCGCATCGCCGCGGCGCTTGAGCACGAGGAGGCCGCCGCCCTCGGCGCGGCAGATGCCATCGGCGTCCGAGGAGAACGCCTTGATCCTTCCGTCCGGGGACAGCGCGGCGCCGGTCTTGGCGAAGCCCATCGTCGCGGCGGGGGCGATCATCATGTTCACGCCACCGGCGACGGCGACATCGGACTGCCCGGCGCGCAGCGACTGCACGGCTTCGTGCACCGCGACGAGCGCCGACGAGCACGCGGTGTCGAGGGTGAGCGACGGCCCGCGGAAGTCGTAGGTGTAGGACACGCGGCCGGAGATGATCGAGCTCTGCGAGCCCGTCACCGCGTACGGGGTCGCGGCCTCGGAATCGGCGGCGATCATCGACTGGAAGTCGGCCGAGGAGGAGCCGACGAACACGCCGACCTGCTCTCCCTTGAGCTCGTTCGCCGGGATGTGCGCGTTCTCCAGCGCCTCCCAGGTGAGTTCGAGCGCGAGGCGCTGCTGCGGGTCGACCATCTCAGCCTCGCGGGGGCTCATCCCGAAGAACTCGGCGTCGAAGTCCTTGACCTGGTCCTCGGCGAGCCACCCCGCCCGGCTGGGCGCCTCGGAGAGGATCTTTTGCACGTGCGCGTCCGCGGACCACTCCTGCCACCGCTCGGCGGGGCGCTCGGAGGTGCCGTCCTCGCCGGCGGCGAGCAGGTCCCACATGGACTGCGGATCGCCCACGCCGCCGGGGAAGCGCGCGGCGATGCCGACGATCGCGATCTCGCGGTCCTCCGGCGCACCGGTCACACCGACGGAGATCGAGGCGGCAACGGGCGCGACGGCATCCTCGGCGCCCGGCCCCTCGACGAGGTACTCGGCCAGCGTCGAGATCGATGGGTACTTGTAGGCGACGGTGGCGTCGAGCGTGCGCCCGAGCAGCTCCTCGAGCTCGCCGGACAGCGTCACCGCGTCGCGGGAGGACAGGCCATAGCTTTCGAGCGCGGAATCGTCGTTGATGCTCGCGACGTCTTGGCCGGTCGCGTCGGCGACCCATTTACGCAGCCAGTCGCGCACCTGTGCGACGGTCATCTCGTGCTCTGCCATTATGTGGCGGCCTCCAAACTTCCCCGTTGGGTGCATGCATTCGGGCGGTGACCCGGCCGAACCGTCGTACTCGTCTCAATTTAGCCGCACGCGTTAAACGTGACGCCCGGCACGGCGCACCGAGCCTCGATACGGCCTCGAGTTTATCGTCTCGTAACCTTCCCGACGTTACCCTCTGCCGACCTGCGGGGCACTTCCACATATGACGTCGGAGTCACGCAAAGTGTCTCGCCCCCACTTTCACCCGACGTCGAGAATGGTCGACAGCGCGCGAACCTGAGCGGCGAACATCGGTTCACGGATCTCGGCGTCCATGGGGCCCCATTGGCCGAACAGCTCGGCGGTTATCGCGCCGACGGTCCCGGACCACAGCGACGCCGCCACCACCATCGCGCCGGGGGATAGCGAAGTGCCGAATTGTTCCTGTTCGGTGACGAGAAATCGTTCGAGCCCCTCGTCGACCTCGAGCCCGCGGCCACTCGGCTCCCCCGCGGCCTGGCCCGCGATCTCCATAAATCGCGAGAGCACCCTTGTCCCGGGCTCGTTCGTCTGCTCGGACGGCGCGGCGTAGCCACGTACAGGAGTGCCGTAGAGCAGCGTCCACCTTTCTGGGTGCGCAGCCGCCCACCGGCGCATGCGTGCCGCAATCTCGATATATCGCCGTTTCGCGCTCTCGCCCGCCGACGCCTGGTCGTCGGCGTCCACGGCATCGCCGACGTCGTTATAGCAGTCCACCACCAGCAGAGTGAGCAGGTCATCGCGACTGGCCACGTACCGGTACACCGCAGACGACACGACCCCGATCTCCCGGGATACCTCGCGCAGACTCAGCGACTCGACGCCGTCGCGGTCGAGCTGAGCACGGCCGGCCTCGAGAATGCGCCGCATCATCTCCTCGCGCGCCGCCGCGCGCTTTCCGGCCTTCTCGACCACTGGCGACACCGCCTTCCGAAAATAGAGAGCACTGCTCTTGCAATTTAGCAGACTCGGGTGTTTACTCAACTTTAGAGAGCACTGCTCTCGTTTTCTCTCCCACTGGATCGGAGCCGTTCATCATGCATTACCTCGTCATCGGAGAAGGCCAGATCGGCCGCGAAATCGTCTCCGCCGCGCTGGAGCGCGGCGACACCATCACCATCTTCCGGCGCTCGGCCTTCGACGAATCCGCGAGCCGCGCCCGCTACGGCGCCGGCGCGGAATCGATCACGCGCATCGCGGGCGACGTCGCGGACTCAAGCGCGGTAGCAAGCGCCGCGGCAAGCACCGACGCGATCCTCGCGTGCTTCCACACCGAATACGACTCCCGCGCGTGGCGCCGCGACCTTCCCCGGCGCGAGCGTTCCGTACTCGACGCGGCGGCGCGGACGGGCATCCCCGTCGTGTTCCCGGAGTCGATGTACGGCTTCATCGGCTCGGCCCAGGACCTACGCGAGGGCGCGGAGTTCAGCCCGCGGGAGGACAAGGGCCGCATCCGGCAGGAGCTCATCGAGGCCCGCCGGGCGCACCCGGCGCGCACGGTCAGCGTCGTCGCCTCGGACCTCATCGGCCCGACGGGAATGACCGGCGGCGCGGCAGTCGCCTGCGCGACCGTTTTGCAGCCCCTCGCCGCCGGCTCGCGGCCGTTCATCCCGGGCGATCCGAATGTCCCCCATGCGCTCACCTTCACCCCGGACCTCGCCCGCGCGATGCTCGTCGCGGCCGACAACGCCGAGGCGTTGGCCGCAGACGAACAGGACGGTGTCGTGCATGCCCCCACCGACGTCGCCCGCACCTTCGCAGAGTTGGTCGAGTTCGCCACGACCGCGCTCGACGCCAAGCGCTACAAGGTGATCGCGATCCCCCGCGTCATCCTTCGCTGCCTCGGCCTCGCCGACCGCACGATGCGCGAGCTCTCGGCGATCTCCGATCTCTGGTACCGGCCCTGCTCGCTGGAGCCGGGAATCCTCACCACCGAATTTGGGCTCGAGCCGACCGACTGGGAGGACGCGGTGCGGGCAACCCTCGCGGCGGCGGACACGGCAACGCCGGGGCGGTCCTCGGTATGACGAGGTCCACCCCGGCGTCCGGAGCCATGCAGGATCAGGAGGCGTGCTCGCGCTCGTTCACCGAGGCGTTGAGCATGTCGTCGCGCTCAACGACCTTGACGCGCTCGCGCCCCTCGGCCTCTCCGAGGCTGCGCTCGTGCTCATCGAGTCGGTACCAGCCATCCCACGTGGTGTACGCGATCGATCGCGACTCGAGGAGGGCCTCGATTTCGCCTTCCTCCGGCGCGGACGGCGTATTGAGCGCGCCGTTGGCGAGGTCCTGGACGATGCACTCGACGGTCTCGTTCGCGTCGCCCTTGGTGTGGCCGATCAGGCCGACCGGCCCGCGCTTGATCCAGCCGGTGGTAAACACGCCCGGAATGTGGTTACCGCCCTCGAGGACGCGGCCGGCCTCGTTCGGGATCACGCCACCCTGGTCATCAAAGGGCACGTCCGGCAGGTTGTCGGAGTAGTAGCCGACGGCGCGGTAGACGGCTCCGACCTCCCAGTCGGTGGTCTCGCCGGTCGGCTTCACGTTTCCGGTGCCGTCGAGCTCGGTGCGCTCGGTACGCAGGCCGACAACCTTGCCGTCCTCACCGAGGATCTCGGTGGGATTCTCGAAGAAGTGCAGGAAGAGCTTGTGGATCGCGCCGGGCTTGCCCTCGCGAATCGCGTAGTCCTCGATGATCGAGGAGACCTGGTCCACCATCTTCACCGTGCGGCGGGCGGTGGCCGAGCCCTCGTCGTATTCGATGTCGCGCGGATCGACGATGACCTCGATATTCGGCGAGTGGTCGAGCTCGCGAAGCTCGAGCGGGGTGAACTTGGCCTGTGCCGGGCCTCGTCGCCCGAAGACGTGCACCTCGACGGCCTTGTTCTGCTTGAGGCCCTCGTACACGTTCGCCGGAATCTCGGTCGGCAGCAGCTCGTCGCCCGTCTTCGCGAGCACGCGCGCGACGTCGAGCGCCACGTTGCCCACGCCGATCACTGCGACCTTCTCCGCATCCAGCGGCCACGTCCGCGGGAAATCCGGATGCCCGTCGTACCAGGCGACGAACTGTCCTGCGCCGTAGCTGCCTTCGAGATCGATGCCCGGAATCTTGAGGCCCCGGTCGTCGGTCGCGCCGGTGGCGAAAATGGCGGCGTCGTAGTGCCGCTTCAGGTCCTCGAGAGTGACGTCGGAGCCGTAGTTGACGTTTCCGAACAGCCGCACCTGCGGCTTGTCCAGGACCTTGTGCAGCGCCTTGATGATGCCCTTGATGCGGGGATGGTCCGGCGCGACGCCATATCGAATGAGACCGAAAGGTGCTGGGAGGCGCTCGAACACGTCGATGCTGACGCCACGCTCCTTGGCGACATCGGACTTCATCAGCGCGTCGGCGGCGTAAATACCGGCGGGGCCGGAGCCGATCACGGCTACCCGCATTGGTCGTTCGGAGCTAGAAATGTCCTGCAACTCCTTCGCCTCCTTTAATTCCTTCGATCCAGACGTGTCACGCTTGTCGAGCACCTGCCGAGCGGGTTCGCTTCCCAAGCCCAATTTATCAAGTATGTGCAGGCTAAGCTAACACGACGAAAAGCAAATTGAAACTTGTTTCAATTTGCTTTCGTGGTGACGTGCATCACTAACTACCTGCGTGTTCGTTTTGTGTACGTCTAAATATAGACAAGTCTGTCTACTTTTGCCAGCTCGTCCCTAGCCGACAACTCGGAAGGTCCTGCTGTGCCAACCGGTCGCCCCGTCGGGCACGGTGCCTTGTCGGCGTTCTGTCTGCAGCTCGCCGTCGTTATCGGTCGCGCGAACGACGACGGTGTGGATTCCCGGGGTCGCATCCCATTCCCAGGACCACATTTGCCAGGTGTCCACCGAGTACGCAGCAGCGGTCTGCGCTTCCCGCCATGGCCCCTGATCGACCCTGACCTCAACCTTCGAGATCCCCCTGTGCTGAGCCCATGCGGTCCCCGCGATGACGTTGACGCCGGCGGTGAGTTCGGCCAACGGCGCCGGTCGGTCGATTCTCGAAGCGGTCTTGATCGGCCCCTTCTCGCCCCAACCTCTATCGGTCCAGTAGGCGCTCGCCTGGTCGAAGCGGGTGATTTCCCAGTCGACCACCCACTTGGTCGCCGACACGTATCCGTACAGTCCGGGCACGACCTGCCGGACCGGGTACCCGTGCTCGATTGGAAGGGGCTCTCCATTCATGCCCACGGCCAGCATCGCGTCACGGCCATCGGTCAACGCCGCAATCGGGGTTCCGCTGGTCCACCCGTCCGCGGAGGTGGACAACAGCATGTCCGCACCCGGCCGGACACCGACCTCGTCCAGGAGGTCGCGGATGGGAAAACCCGTCCATGTCGCGTTACCCGCTAGGCTTCCGCCGATTTCGTTGGACACGCATGTCAACGTAATGATGCGTTCCATCGCCATCCGGTCGTTGAGATCCTGCCAGCTCAGTTCGATTTCGCGGTCTACCATTCCGTGGATGCGCAGGCTCCACTCCTCCACGCTGATCGCGGGCAGCTGCAACGCGGTGTCGATCCGGTAGAAGTCCTCGTTCGGGGTGATAAACGCAGTGCCGTCTGACACGGGCGCCTCGACCTCGGGGCCCGGGCGAGGGGCCTGTAGCTTCGCGGCGACTGAAGGAAGCGCAATGCGCAATCGTTCGGCGGCGAGGTCACTCGCTTTTCTGGCGAGCCCGACCCCGAGACCGCCGATCGCCACCGTCAGTCCGGCGACCCCGCCGACAAAGGCGAGAAACGTACGCCTACTAGGCCCGGAGGGGTCTCCTCCCTTCGGGACGGGCGACCGAGCATCGGTCAATCGGATTCCGAAACGAAGAACGGCGATCCCCGCCGCACCGCCCACGATGGAGGGAATCGCCCACGCCCAGGTGGCCGTTGGCCGGCTCACGGCTGCGACGACGCCGGCCAACGCCAGGACACCGAGCAAGAGGGAGCCCCATGGGCGGGCCACACGTTCTGCCACACCGGCAGCTACGGCCAACACCGTGATCGCACCGATGATCCCGACGACAAGCGCGGGCTTGTCGGCCGTTCCGAAAGTACTGATCGCGAACTCGCGCATGGCAGAGGGAGCCTGCGCGACGATGGCATCGGCGACCGCTGCGACCGGCGAGGAACCGGCTGCGATGAGGAACGATAAAAGGTGACCCAGGGCAGCCACCATCATTGCCGCAAGTAGTCCGACACTCGCCCTCCGAACGTGTCGACCCACGCGTGCACCGCGGTTGCCGCCAGAGGACAGGCCGCCTGTCTCGTTACTCATTCCCGCTCCCTCTGTCTCCCGCTATCGCCTGCGTACGGAATTCGTAGGAACGCATTCTCCGGATGGGTGTGAGACTGCGAAACCCGTCGGTTTCCGGTCAATTTCTTCGGTCACCCATCCGAGTAGCCCGGTGATCCGAACCACATGGTGAACGTGCACATCCATTAAGGAGGACACCATGAAGACGAGCACCATTCGCAGAGGCGGTCTTGCGATCGCAGCGGCCGCCGCACTGGCCGTCGGAGCCTGCGGAACCGAAGAGCCAGAGGAAATGAACAGTATGGGGTCGGGAGATGAGATGTCGTCCTCGGCGCCGATGTCCGAATCGAGCGACATGTCGATGACCAGCCCGGCAAACGGCGCCGAAGATGCAGATCCCATGGCTAATCTTGTCGGCAGCGGCTGCAGCGCATACGCGGAGCAGAATCCCGACGGACCCGCGTCGGTCGACGGCATGGCACAAGAACCTGTCGCCACCGCCGCCTCGAGCAACCCCATGCTCACCACCCTCACGGCCGCGGTGTCCGGCGAAGTGAACCCCGACGTCAATCTCGTGGACACGCTCAACGGCGGCGAGCTCACCGTGTTCGCACCGGTGGACGAGGCATTCGATGCCGTGGACGACGCCACGATGGACACCCTTGGCACGGATGCGGATCTCCTCACCAACGTGCTCAGCCATCACGTCGTCGAAGGCAAGATCAACCCCGATGACATCGCCGGCACGCACACTACGCTCGCCGGAGACGAGATCGAGGTCACCGGAGAAGGCGACGATCTCGCGGTCGGCGAAGCACAGGTAGTTTGTGGCGGAGTGCAAACCGCCAACGCCGTGGTGTATCTGATCGACGGCGTCCTCATGCCGAAGATGTAGCGGCCCCACGCGGGCAAGGCATGGCGCCCCCGAGCTCCTCACACGAAGGGCTCGGGGGCGCCTTCCCTTGCTCGGCCGACGAAGAACCGGTCCGCTAGGCCATGTCCATTTCCATGAGCACTTCCCCGGTCGGGGCGGGTGGACGCGGATCGGAGTTCGGCTCCTGCGTCACGGCGACGCCACTCGTCCTCGCCAGCTCCTCGATGCCACCCATCAGGGTGCTGCCGTCGGCGCCGACCGACATGGCTCCACCGGCGATCGGGTTGGGCCCGAAGCCGTTGAGCCAGAGCTGGTAGTGCATCCCCTCGGAGGCTTCGGGCATGCCCGAGATCTCCAACACGGCCATGTCGAGTTGCTCCGATTCCATGACCTTCGCCGTCGCGCCGGAATCCAGTGAGGCATTGACGATATTCGCGTCGGGGGCCGCCATGATCTGGTCGACCATGCCCGTGGGGCCGTCGTCGACACCCGGCTCGGACGTCTGCGCCGTCGAACTCTCGGGCCCGGCGATCTCTGCCGTGTTGTCGCCGGAACGCACTGCGATAGCGACCACTCCGGCACCAAGGAGTAGGACTACCGCTGCTGCGGCCGCGAGGGTTGCGGGGCGGAACCTGGACCGTGCATCTATGACGTCGCCGCCGCTCGTGGAGCGATCCGCCGGTTGCCCCCGATCGATCGCTTCGAGTAGCTCGGCCCTGGCCCGCGCCGGCGGTGCCTCGTCGAGATCGGCCGCCTCCACCAGCGCAGCCGCGGCCTCCCGCGCTTCGGCGATTCGGCGCAGCATCGCCTCCCGTTGCGCGGGTTCGGCGCCCTCCAAGGCTTGCCGGACACGTCGGCTTTCCTCGGTGCCGAGCGCTCCGAGGGCGTAGAGCTCGAAATCGCCGTCATCGATCGACGGAAACGCGCTCATCTCGGCTCACCCCCCAGGCACTTTTTCAGGTTTCGCAGACCGTCTCTGATCCGGGATTTCACCGTCGGCAATGCGGCGCCGAGCCGTTCGGCGACATCGCGGTATGTCAGCCCACCGAAGTATGCGAGCTCGATCGCCTGCCTCTGCACCGAGGAGAGGTCGTCGACGCAACGCCGCACGTCGGTCGCAAGTTCACGCGACGCCATCGACTCTGCCACGCCTTCGGCGATGTCAACCTGTTCGGCCGGAGAGTGCATTGCGTCTGCCTCCTCTCGCCGCCGTGCCGACTGTTCGCTGCGCACCCGGTCCACTGCACGTCGATGTGCGATGGTGAGCATCCAGCTCAGTGCCGATCCGAATTTCTCTTCGTAGCGATCGGCACTTTCCCATATCTGCAGGTACGACTCCTGCAGTATCTCCTCCGCATAGCCACGGTCGCCGACAATCCGGACGATCAGTCCGTAAAGCCGAGGCGAGGTCAGGTCGAAGAGCTGCGCAAAAGCACCTCTGTCACCACTCGCCGACCCACGGACCAGGGCAGCCAGAGACGAGGGCGATGGCGATGCGGTCGCACCGCCATCGCCTCTCTCGCCTCCTTGAGGTCCGTCGTCGCTCATGCGCAGAAGTCTATGCGGCGCTGCCCGGCAGCTAACCACGCGCACCCGGTCTGGCCGCGTTTTCCTCGACACGCCGGTCGGTCGTCCCGGAGCGTCCTTGCACTGTGTGGTTCGGAGCGGGAAAGGTCTCGGATGGCCGTTAGCCCTCGTCCAGGTCCGGAAATGCGGTTTGCTGGTATCCGCCACGCAGCGTGCCCGTGATGTATTCCTGGCGGGTTGCACGGCGGGCGATCTTGCCCGAGGAGGTACGCGGGATGGAGCCGGCGGGCACGAGGAGCACGTCCTGCGCGTGGACGCCGTGCGCCTCGGAGATGGCCTTCCGCACGGCGTCGGCCACCGGGGCCGGGTCCGCCTTGCCTGCTCCCGGTGCGCGCTCGGCGACGAGCACGAGCGTCTCCGAGCCGTCGCCGGGGTCGACGTCGAGCCCGTTGCGCGCCTCGGGCGGGAGCTGGTTCGCGGGCACGGAGAAGGCGGCAACGAAGTTCGGCCGCAGCGCCTCGGAGGCGAGCTGCGCCGTGGCCTCGAGATCCTGCGGGTAGTGGTTTCGCCCGTCGACGATCACGAGGTCCTTGACGCGGCCGGTGATGTAGATCTGCCCGTCGTGATAGACACCGAAGTCTCCAGTACGGAGCCAACCTGCGTCTGCGGGAACGTCTCCGAACTCGCGCTCGGCATGGGAATTCTCGCTCAGCCGGGAGACGAGACGGTTGTCGAAAGTGGCACGCGACTCGTCCGGGCGCTTCCAGTAGGCCTGGCCGATATTTGCGCCGTGCAGCCAGATCTCGCCGACGGACCCGTCGGGCAGCTCACGGCCATTGCCGGTGTGCTCCCCGTCGTCATCCAGCTCGGGGTCGACGATGACAGCCCACTGGGACGGCGCGATGTAGCCGCACGCCACCTGCGGGATGGCCTCGGAATTGCCCTCGACGTCGGCGGCATCGATGATCTCGAAGCGGCCCTCGTTCAGGCTGTTGCGGTCGACGTGCACGATCACTGGTGCGGCGTGCTGCTCCGGAGAGGAGACGAACAGCGTCGCTTCCGCCATGCCGTACGAGGGCTTGACCACCGTGTCGGAGAGACCGTACGGGGTGAATGCCTCCTGGAAGGCGCGGATCGACGTCGGGGTGACGGGTTCCGAACCGTTGATGATGGAGGTGACGTGCGACAGGTCTAGCTCTTCCCCCTCGGCGGGCAGTCCGCGGCGCGCGGCGTGCTCGAAGGCGAAGTTCGGGGCCGCTGCGAAAATGCCCTCGGCCTCGGGATAGGCGGCGAGCTCGCGCACCCAGCGTCCCGGGCGCTGCACGAACGCGCGCGGCGACATGATCGAGGTGAACGCACCGGCCATCGCCGGGAGGATCACGCACAGCAGGCCCATGTCGTGGAACAGCGGAAGCCAGGTGACGCCCTTGGAACGGTCGGTGAGTCCGAGCCCGAACATCAGCTGCAGCACGTTGGTGCACACGCCGGTGTGGGTGATCTCGACGCCGGCCGGCGTGCGCGTGGAACCCGAGGTGTACTGCAGGTAGGCGATGTCGGAGCCGTGCAGGTCGGGCTTCTGCCAGGAGCTACCGAGCTCGCTCGGGATCGCGTCGACGGCGACGACGCGCGGCCTCTCGCGGGCCGGGACCTCGCGGAACAGCTGGCGCACACCGGCGGCCGACTGGGAAGAAGTGAGGATGACGGCGGGCTTACAGTCCCCCAGGACCGCGTGCAGGCGATCCTTGTGGCCCGGCTCGTCGGGATCGAACAGCGGGACGGAGATGAGTCCGGCGTGGATCGCGGCAAAGAACGACACGACGTAGTCGAGGCCCTGAGGCGCGAGGATCGCGACGCGATCGCCCGGCGAGGCGACCTGCTGGAGCCGCGCGGCGATGGCGTGTAGCCGGGCGCCGAAGCCCGACCACGACAGGTCCTGCTGCTCGCCCTGGCGCGACTTCGAGTAGTCATTGAAACGGAAGACGAGAGTATCCGCTTCGGGATCGGCATTGGCGCGCGATACGTTCTCCTCCACGAAGTCCACCAACGTGGCGTCCTCGGGTAGGGCTATCGCCCCAGACTCGTTGCGGTACGCATCGAACTCCACGTTGCTAATGCTCCATCCTTCTCGGCGCTCTAGTACAGGCGACCCACCGGCATGCGGCCGCAACCGGGAATTCCTCGCTGCCGAGAAACCCCCGAGTACCTCATTCGTACGGTCAAGGGGCATGCGGACGTGTCCGCATCTGCCCCAAAACTAGAGACTCTACCGTTACCTCACGCCCTGTTTCCATTCGCAGGCAACGCTCAGGCAGGGTCACCCTAGGGAATCGTACTGCTCACGTGGACGGTTACACGCAAATGACGCCGGGCTGAGTGGATATCCCCCGAGATTCTCCGCTGCGGTCCGCCGCCACCGGCATCGGCCGCGTGCGTATCGGCTAGGAGTGCGGAACTTCCTCGGCCGAGTCGATGAGCGACTGCAGATGCTGCCTGCTCCACTCGGTGGCCGTGGTGCCCTCGACGACATTCGGATTCGTGTCGTATTCGGCGTGGACGGCGTTGTTGTTGAGGAATTCGGAAAGCCTCGCCGCCCCGCCGGCCGCGTCCATCGGCGCGTTGCAGATCAGATCGGGTCCCGCGCACAGCGAGGCGGTCTGTTCGGTGAGTGCGCCGAAGCCGGCCGGTCGCGGGCCCGTCATTGTCGCGTCGGCGATGAGCTCGGTGAGCCCCGAGGCGCCCTGCAGCGAGATCTCCATGCCCTGACCATTCGTCGGCTGCAGACCCGGGCCGATGGCGCCCTGGTCGCGGCGGCCATCGGCGATGAGCACGGTGCCGAGGACGAGGTCCGCGGGCACGACGCCGTCGCCGTTGCCGATCTCGCCGGTGACGTCGCCGGCGATGACGGCGCCCTGGGAGAAGCCGAGAAGCGCGTACTTGGTGAACGGGCAGCGCTCGTGCGTGGAGGCGATCTTGTCGCGCAGCTTCTCGGTGCCCTCGGCGCGCGAATCGTTGTAGCTCACGTCTTCCGGAAGCTGTGGGTTCCGGAACTGCGCGGTATAGGGCACCGTGTACACCTCGACCCGGGCCGGGTCGTTGGCCTCGGCCAGCGGCGCGGTGACCTTGGTGAGAAGCGAATTCGGGTTGGCCTGCGGGTTGTAGGGGTCATCGTCCGCGGCCGATTCCCAGGTTCCGGGCACCGAGATCAACGACACGTCGGGGCAGTCGGCGGGTTGGGTGCGCTCGGGTTCGCCCGGCTCCGTGGCCGGCGGCTGCCCGATGGGGCTCGTCGGATTCTCCCGCGACAGCCACCAGCCGACGCCGGCGACGAGGAGAACGACGAGCACCAAGACGCCGAGGGCCAGGCCAAGCCGGCCGCCCTTCCGTTTTCCCGCCATGTTCGCTTCCCTTCTGTCGCCGATTTTGACCGAAATCGGCGCGCCCAACACACGGAGCGCGCCGATTCGATCGTACGAACCGCCCGATCGTATCGGCCGCGCCTAAGCGAGGGCTGTGTGCCGACCTCTATGAATGCCCAGGCAATTGCCGAGGGATTCCGCAGAATCTACGGGCACAGCTGCTCGACGGAGGCGTCGATGATCTCCTGTGCCACGTCTTCAGGGTTGCCCTCGGCGTATCCGCCTTCGACGAGCTGCCCGGCCATGGCGTTGGCGAGGGTCGTCGTCTCCTCCGCGGCACCGCCGGTTGCACGGATCCGGCAGATGCCGTTGCCTGCGCCGACCAGCTCGAGCTCGAGCGAATCGATTTTGATCTTCTGTTCGTCGAGCGCATCGAGATAAGTCTGCTCCCGCGCGCTGACCTCCGGGCTCTCCAGCCCGGGGGCGTCGCTCTCGACCGGTTCGGGAGACTCCGGAAAGCCCCCACCGTTCGGTTCCGGCGCGGGACCGGACGTCCGCTCCCCCGCGCTCGGCGGCGGCGCGAAGGTCGGAGACTCGGGGCTGCCGGACACGGTGGAATCCCCCGAACCACAGCCCGCGAGGATGAGCGCCGCCACGGCAATCCCGCTGCCCGCCGTCATACGTGTGCCGGCTTTGCCTCGCGTGGTGCGCGCTGGGGTCATGACTTCTCGATCCTTCCCGCGATGAGCCTGATCTTGCCGTGCTCGAACTCGACCTCCTGGCCGCCGCCGGGGACGGACTGGACGTCGGAGACCGGGTAGCCGAAGCGTCCGTTCTCGTAGTCGTCCTCGCCCCAGGCGTCGAAGATCTGGCCGTAGGGCACTGCGTGTGCCTGGGTGTTCGGCGACCAGTAGATGCCGCCGTTCTCGAAGCGGGACAGCGCCCCGCCGCCCGCGCGCAGCGAGATCTCGTCCGAGGTCGGATAGCCGAGGTCACTATTTTCGTAACCGAGATCCTTGTACTTGCCAAGGATCGCGCCCTTGACGATGCGCGGATCCCCGTCGGCGGCCTGGAATACCGTGCCGTTCTGGAAGCCCTGGGCGACCCCGTCCTTGTTCGGGTTCCGCACCGCGTCCGAGGTGGGGTAGCCGAGATCGCCGAGCTCGGAGCCCTTATAGGACCACAGGTCGAGGATCTTGCCCGACACCGCGTGCGCACCGGTCTTCGGGGACCAGTAGATCGTGCCGTTCTCGAAGGTGGTGTAGCGACCGACGCCGTCAGGGGTCTTCTGCTCGGAGGAAGTCGGCAGCCCGAGCTCACCCTCGGGTCCGCCCGCCGCTTGGTAGGTGGCACCGATGCGACCGGTGACGGCGTGCGCGCCGGTGTCCTCGGACCAGAACACGCGTCCCTCGCGGAAGTCCTGGGCACGGCCGCCCTCGACCGCGTACTCGCCGGTGAGGCAATCGCCTAGCGAGCCGTTGGCCTCGCGGAACTTGCCGATCTCGCCTTCCGCCTTGCACTCGGGCGCGTTGACCTCGGTACCGAGCGCCTCGGCGGCCTGCGGCCACGCCTGGGTCATCTCGAACTGCCAGTACGGCCAGGTGTGGGTGCCGGACGGACGGAACTTGGAGGTGACCGGTACGTCGGCCTTCTCGGCCGCGTTGACGAAGTTCTGGGTCGTCATGCGCGCGAGAAGCTCGAGCCCGTATCCGGCGAAGTTCTCCGGGATTCCTTCGATCGGCGAGGGCTTGTCCCACGGCCCGGTGTTGCCCGAGCCGGCCGAGACGTACAGCGAGACGTCCTTCAGGCGCTGTGCCTGGAGCTTGGGATCGTTCTGCTTCCAGGTCTCGCCGCCGAGCGGCCCCCACATGTCCTCGGAGTTGTAGCCTCCCGCGTCGAGCTGAGCGGCCTTGATCGCCTCGGGCATGCCGAAGCTCGTGGTGTCGAGGTAGCCGGAGAAGCTCGCGGCGAACTGGTACTGGCCTTCATTGTGCGCGGCCAGGTTCATCGCGGCGGTGCCGCCCATCGACAGCCCGGCGATCCCCGCGCGGTCGTTGAGGCGCCAGTCGCGCGCGATGAGCGGCGGCAGCTCTTCGGTCATAAACGTTTCCCACTGGTACGGCTCGCCGTCCTTGGCCGGATTCGCCCAGTCGGTGTAGAAACTCGACTCGCCGCCGACGGGCAGCACGATGACTGCGTCCTTGGAGTCGAAGAACTTCTCGATCTGGGTTTCGTGCGTCCAGCCGGATTCCGTGTCCACGGCGCGCAGCCCATCGAGCATGTACAGCGCCGGGTACGTGCGGTCGGGCTCGGAGTTCCACGAGGCGGGAAGGAGGAGCTGTACCTGGATCGGGCGCTCCATGGCGGCGGACTGCACCCACAGCGCTACGCGGCGTTCGCTGAGCCAGTCGACGCGGTCGAGTCGGACGCCGGCGGGCACGTCCGTATTCGCGGCCGGGCGCTGTTCCGTGCTGGCCGTCGCCGACGACGAGGGTGTGGATTCGCTGGAGGTCGGCGCGCTGGTGGAGCGGCTGGACGTCGGCGATGCGGACGTCGAGGTGCCGGTCTGCGCGTTGGCCTCGGGCACGCCGGAGTTGTTCGACTGGCCCGTGGCGACGCCGACGACGAGCGGCGCGGCCACCGCGACGGCGACGACCGGCACGAGGCGCAACTGCTTACGGTTCCAGGTCAATGTGTTCTTATTCGAGACCCGACCCGAGCTCCGCGGTGCCGCCTTGCGTGGGGAAGATCCGCGTGATGCCGATGCCTCGCGGCGCGATCCGTTCATGTGTAGTGGCGCTTTCTGTTCCTGCCTGGCTGTCCGCCGGCGCTGGACGTGAAGTTTCCCAGTCGGCGCTGGTCCCGGGTACGTGCCCGCCCACATCTCATGCGGGCCGCTGCACCGGTGCAACGCTCGTGGAGACCCTCGGTAGGACTGCCCGTGGGTTCCCCTCCCACGGGTGCGACCAAATAGAAAACCGGGGCCCTGCGATAGCTAATCTACGCGCAGGGCCCCGGTTTTGGTCCAGGCGACTCGCGCCAGACACAAAATTTCTTAAGTTGTGGTTGAGACTTTTCGTCTCAGCCGGTCGATCACCACCAGGCGTGAGCCTTCAGCGCCGGGAGGATCTGCTCGAGCCTGGCCGACATGAGGTCGTCGTTCCAGTACGGCCAGCCGTGGATACCGGTCGTGCGGTACTCGAACTTCGCCTGGTTCGGCTCGGCGTTGATCGTGTTCTGGAACGCGATCGTCGAACCGCGGGACAGGCCCTCGAGAACGACACCGTTGAACGTGTTGAACACGGCCTGGAGGCTGTCCGGCTGATCGTATTGACCCGGGATCGCCGAACCGGCCGTCAGGTACATCGGGATGTCGCGGAGACGATCGGCGAGGAGCAGCGGGTCGTTGGCGCCCCAATCGGGTGAGCCCGGAGGCCCCCACATGGCGAACGGATCACACTTGCACTGGTCGAACATTGCGAGCGGGATCATCGAGTACATGCCCGGTGCGGTCGGGTTCATGTAGCCGGAGAATACCGAGACCTGCTTGAACTGGTCGCGGTGCTTGGCGGCGAGTGCCGCTGCGGCCGAACCGCCCATGGACAGACCCGCGATGGCGTTGTTGTCGCGGCGAACGCCGAACTCGTTCTGCAGGTAGCCCGGGAGCTCCTCGGTGAGGAACGTCTCCCACTGGTAGTTGTACGTCTGTCCGTTGATGTCGACCGGACGCTGCCAGTTGGAGTAGAAGGAGACCTGCCCGCCGACGGGCATGACCAGAGTCAGGTTGTCCCAGAGGAACGTGCGCTGCGCCTGGGCGTCGTGGGTCCACGCGTTCCAGTCATCGCGCGCACGGAGACCGTCGAGGAGGTAGAGACCGGCGTTACCCGCCTGGCGAGCCGGCTGGACCTGAACCTTGATCATCCGGTTCATCGACGGCGACCAGACATCACAGAGCTGAACCCACGACTGGACCGGGTCCCACGAGCAACCGGCGCGCAGCCAGTTGCGGTGTCCCATCGGATCCTCGCCGCCCGGGGGCAGCTGCGCGGGCGCTGCGGCGGGAGCCGCTGCCGCCGGCGCATCGCCGGCCGAGCCGGCGGAGTCCTGCGCGTATGCCGGCGAGGCGGCCACCACGCCTACAGCCGTGGCTAGGGCCAGCGCGCCAGCTGTCAGCTTGCGGCGCAGGCGGCCTGCGGGAGACGCGGCTTTGGTCATCGAAGTGCTCCTTGTTTCGTTTCGTGCGTCCGGTCCGGGAACGTGGCCCCTTAATGGAGAAGTGCGGGAAGGCGTGGAATTCGGCACCGTCCGACACATGTCGCTCTGTTACTGTCGCGCATATTGAGGCAGGCGTTACACTTTGTGCCTCAATTGAACTTAAAGCGTTATTAAGTTGAGACCGAACTCTTTGGCACACTACCGGGGATAGGCGTCGAGGTCCACCTCGGGGGGCATCGGAAGCCCGCAGCGCTGCACTTCGTAGGCCGGAATGCGGTTGATCCGGTATTGCGCATATGAAAATGCGTTAACCACATTCTCTTTTCTTCGTTCCAAGGTTAACGGGTCTGAGTACGACTTGCGAAGTTCGACCGTGGCGGGACAGGTCAGCGCCACCTTCGCCTGTTCGATCCAATCGGGGTCGACCCACTCGGGATAGTTGTTCGGGTTCTCGACCACCCCCGCGTCGGCGAGGTACCAATCGAGCGGCAGGTACTTGTCGTGCCCGATGCGACCGTCGACCATCCGGTCGGTGTGCGCCGCCAGCGGAGTCGCGAGTCCGACGGTGTCGTACACCTTGACGTCGAGCGGCAGGTTCATGCTGGTCATGCCGAGGTTGAGGAAGACTACGGTCTTCTGCGGATCGTCGGGGATCTCGAAAGGCTGCAGTCCGGGAAGCGGGTGATCGAACTCGACGACATCCCACCGGTCCTGCGCGCCGCCGACAGGGAGGAACACCGCGCCCGTCATGTTCGCGCGCACCTGGGTGATCAGTTCCTGCATGCGCGGGAAGTCGAGGTAGTCGCGCGCGAGCAGCGGATGCTTGTGCCCGGTGCGCTGGAGGTAGAACGCGCGCTCGTCGACGATGCCGTTCGAGGTGATCGATTCGGCCTTGTCGGGGAACGGGTCCTGCGCGATCGATACCGTCACCGCCCAGCCCATCACGACGAGCCAGCCGCCGATGAGCACCGGCAGCACGAAGCGCCACTGCCGGTCGCGGCCGGTCTGCCGCCCGACCGGGATGGGGAGCACGGCGAGCGGCAGCAGCAGCGTGAACAGCGGCGGCAGGAGCACCCGCCCGTGCATGAAGTCGCCGCCCACGCGCACCGAGTACAGCGCGAGCACGACCCCGACGGCAACGAAGAGCGCCGTCACCACGGGTGTAGAGCGCAGCGCCGGCAGCTCGCGCCCGGCCACCGTCACCCCGCGCCGACCGGTGACGTCACCGCTGGATGACGTCGGACGTGCCGGGCGCGGCCCGGCGGCCGCCCACGCGGCGGAAATGACGATCGCGCCGAGTCCGACGAGCATGGGCAACGCGAGCCAGTAGGGGCCGGCCAGGTCGAGTAGATAGGCAAAGCCCTGCCCCCACTTCGAGCCGCCCGCATCCTTGGCGACAGCGGTATTCGGGTACGGCAGGCCGTAGTAGCTCATCCGCCACAGTTGGTAGGCCAGCGGCAGGAAGCCGGCGATGACCACGAGCCACGCCCGGTGCAGCATCGACGAGCGCGCGAAGAAGATGAGAGCGAGGGCACAGACCGACACGATCGCGAGCTCCGGGCGCACGAGCGGGCCGAGCCCGGCGACGATCGCGAGAAACGCGGTCTCGGCCGTGGGAATGCCGATCGGGTGCTGCGAGTGCGGAGCGCGCGCCCAGCGTTGGAGCAGCAGCCACACGAGCGCGATCCACGCGATCACCAACCCGGTCTCCAGGCCGGATGTGGCGAAATCGCGCGCAGGGGGAAGGACGACGTAGACCACGATCCCGAGGGGCAGCATGAGCACCTTCGACGTCATGAGCCCGTGGTGTCGCGCAGGGTGGCGACGGGTTCCGGCCCACATGACGCGGGCGCCCCACATCGCGAATACGACCGCCGACATCGAGGTGACGAGCGCGACGATGAGTGCGACGACCTCGATCTGCGGCAGGTTCAGCACGCGCTGGGCGGCGTAGATGAGCATCGTCCACAGTGTGGAGGTGTTCGCCTCGACGCGTTCGCCGGCGTTGAACACGACGCCGTTGCCGGCAAGCATGTTGCGGACCGTCCGCAGGACGATGAGCCCGTCGTCGGCGATCCAGCGCCGCTCCCACGCCCCGGCGAAGAACACGGCGACGACAGCGAGCACGGAGCCCCAGAACGTCAGCGGCGCCCAGTGTGCGCGCGCGAAACCGCCCGCGACCGCGAGGCGCCCGTTGGGCGGATGCGGCGGGGCGGTTTCGGGCTGGGACTCTGCCAGAGTTGGGCTGCTCACTGTGGTTGTCTTATCGGTCGAGGTGGGTGAAACGTTCCTTCGCCCGGCGGGCTAGAAGAAGGCGGGGATGACGTAGATGCCGACCGCCACCACGGCGATCCAGCCCACGGCGAGGATCTGCAGGACGCGGTCGCTGAAGGCGATCTGCTCCGGCTCGCCGGCCGAACCCGCGTCGACGTCCACGGCGTAGCGCAGTACTGCGACGGTGAACGGGACGATGGACACCTGCAGCCAGATCGCGGCGGCACCCGGCGTGGCCGGATCCGAACCTCGATCGTAGGCCCACAGGGCGTAGCAGAGCACGAGCACCGTAGCCGAGAGCGTCCACACGAAACGCAGGTAGGTCGCGGTGTATCCCTCGAGGGCCTTGCGGATCTTCGCGCCCGTCTTCATGTGGTAGCGCATCTCGGCGTAGCGCTTGCCCGCGGCCATATAGAGCGAACCGAACGCCATGACGAGCAGGAACCACTGCGAGATGTGGACCTCGGCCGCCGCGCCACCAGCGATCGCGCGCAGCAGGAAGCCCGAGGACACGAAGCAGATGTCGAGCACGGGCTGGTGCTTGAGGCCGAAGCAGTACATCAGCTGCAGCACGATATATACGGCCGCGACGATCGCGAGCGAATACGAGGCGAACACCACCGAGACGACGATCGCGCCGATGATGAGCGCCGCCGCCATCGCGTAGGCGAGCCCGACGGGCAGCACCCCCGCCGCGATCGGCCGAAAGCGCTTGGTCGGGTGCTGGCGGTCGGCCTCGACGTCCATCGCGTCGTTGATGAGGTAGATCGACGACGAGGCCATACAGAACACGACGAACGCGATGGCGACCTTGAGCAGCACATCGCTGTCGGTGAGCATCTCGGTGCCCGCGGCCGCGGGAGCGGCGATGACCAGGACATTCTTCACCCACTGCTTCGGGCGCAGCGCCTTGATCATCCCGTCGAGGAGGTTCTTCGGCGGGTGGCCCTTGACGTCGGCGTCCTCGGCCGCGCCCTCGCGTTCGTTCGCGGTGTGCGGCTCGGCCCAGGCGTAGTCGGCCGGCGCAGCGCTGTCCGGGTCGGATTGGATGTCCTTGCCGCCCTTCGGCGCGCTCGTGGCGGTCGCGTCAGCGTCCTTGTTCTCGCTCATCGCGCATCCTTACTCGTGGTCAGTGCGCCGGGCAGGAGACCTGCGGCGGTGGCACGTTCGAACATTTCCGGTGCGAATCGACCCGCCGCCGCAGCCGAGGCCGCCCCGAGGACCGCCCCGCCCATGACGTCGGAGGGGTAGTGCACCCCGAGCGTGAGCCGGCTCGCGAGCATCGCGGGGATCAGCGACGCCGGCACCCAGAATGCCAGCCGCGGGTTGCCCGTCGCCTTGCCTGCGAGCAGCGCGAAGGCCGTCGTGGAGGTGGCGTGCGAGCTCGGGAAGCTCATCTTCGACGGTGTTCCCACGCCGATCTTGATCGCGGGGTGGTGCGGACGCTTGCGCCGGACGATCCGCTTCGCGACGACGGAGGCCGCGTGCGCGCCGAAGGCTCCGACGCCCGCCGTCATCCATTCGGTGCGGCGCTCCGGTTGGAGGGCTGCGCCGGCCGCGGACAGTGCGACCCAGCCCAGCGCGTGCTCGCCGATGTGCGAGAGCGTCGTGGCTATTCCGAGCGATCCAGGGATGGCGCGCAGGCCTGTCTGCAGGCTGGCCAGGATGGCCGCCTCCCCAGTGGGCGGCCCGGATTCCGGCGACCTGCCGGGAGAATCATTGTTCGTCGAAGACACGGCTCCACGCCTCCTTCGAGACAAGATCGGCATGCGCCTCGCGGTAGCGGCGGCGCAGTTCTGGGAATCGGCGGGCCAGCTCGCGATGCATCTGCAGGGTCTCGCGGACCAGCTCGGCGGCCTTCGCGCGGTCGCGTTGGCGGAAGTACACCCCGCGCCCGTCGGCGGAGGTCACCGTCGCGCCGTCGACGCGGCCGAGGCAGTACCAGCGGGCATCGGCCGGTGGGATGTTGATCTGCGGGACCTCGTGGTTGCGCGGATCGTGCGGACGCAGATTATGCGCCATCCCCTTGAGCAGAGCCTTAGCCTTCGCCGGCGCGCTCTTCGGCTCGTCGGTGACGCCCGGGAATCCGGAGGCCTGCGGGAGCTCGGTGGCCGAGCGCAGCTGGACCGCGTCCGGGTACTCCTTACGCAGCGCCTGCACCTTCGGCAGCGCGGCGGGCAGCATCTCCTCGAGAGCCTCGGGGCCGCGGAGGAAGTCGCGGATCGCCTCGGACTGGATGCGCACCGTCGAGTATTCGAGGCACGTCATGTGCTTGAACAACGACTTGTACAGGGTCTTGATGATCGCCTTGATATCGCCGTCGTAATGGAGGGCGGTGACCACGAGACGGTTGCGCAGGTGGAAGTACGCCTGCCAGTCGATCGCGTCGTCCTTATCGGACCAGGCCATGTGCCAAATCGCGATCGAGGGCCACGAGGCGGTCGGGAAACCGTGGGAGGAGGCGCGCAGGCCGTATTCGCTGTCGTCCCATTTGATGAACAGCGGCAGCGGCTGGCCGATCGTGTCGGCGACGACGCGCGGGATGAGGCACATCCACCAGCCGTTGTAGTCGACGTCGATGCGGCGGTGCAGATCGCGCGAGTGGAGGTAGTTGTTCGGCGTCTTGCTCTTCTCCGCGCCCTCGGGGAGGTTCTCGCCGCGGTCGCGAAGCGGGTGATTGAAGAAGTCGTGGTCGTAGTGCGAGTTCGGCGCGTTCTTCCAGATGAAGTCCGAGCGGTCGACGATCTCGCCCATCGTGTGCAGGTGGCTGCGCTCCTGCAGGTTGAGCATTTGTCCGCCGATAAGCATCGGCCGCGCCGAGTACCGCGCGGCGGCGAGCGCACGCAGGATGGAATCGGGCTCGATGACGATGTCGTCATCCATGTAGAGGATGTACGGGCTGTCGGTGCCGCGCTCTGCGTGGCGCGCCTCGTACATGATGCGCGAGTAGCCGCCGGAGCCGCCGAGGTTGCCTTGGCGCACGATGCGCAGGCGGTCCCCGAAATGCTCCTCGACCTCGCCGAAGTCCGGCTCATCGGCCGGGTGCTTATCGCCCTGGTCCGGCATGATCACGGCGTCGATGACGCCGTCGACCTGCGGATCCGAGGCCAGCGCGTGGAGCGCGGCCACCGCGTCGGTCGGCCGGTTGAACGTCGGGATGCCCACGGTGAGCCGCGGCGCGGCCGCCGGCAGCAGGTCGCCCCGGCCGAACTCGGCGCTCTCGCCGGTGACAGGGTTGTCGAGCACGGCGCGCTCGCTGTGGATCTCCTGCGGGCCGGCATCGACGGTCGCGTACCAGCCGGCCGAGTGGATGATGGTGTCCGATTCGCAGGAGATGTCGAACCAAATCCAGCCGCCGTCCTCGAACGGGGCGAGCGAGATGACGAACTCGAGCACCGAGCGACCCTCGGCGCCGGCCTCGGTGGTCTCACCGGTGACCGCGATACGGGCGCCGTCGAGCTTCGAGCGGTACACGTCGACACGCGCGTCGCCTGTGAGCTCGATGCGCAGCAGCACCTCACTCAGCTGCGACCAGCGACGCCAGTACGAGGCGGGTAGCGCATTGAAGTAGGTCTCGAAGCTGATCTCGGTGCGCGCCGGGATCCGAGCGCTCGTGCGGCCGTCCGCGGCGACCCGGTCGGGCGCGGCCGGGTTCTCCACGATGTACAGCGAGCGCACATCCGAAGGCTCCCCACGTTTCGGGAAAATCACCCTCGCCAGGCGGCGCGGATCGAATTCCGTGCTCGCGGGGCTATCCGGGGAGCTGGTGGGTGCGCTCTTCACAGTCTTCGCCGACCTCCGTGAATTCCGTGCTGTCATCGAACCCGAGTCTTTGTGGGGGTCCGCGCCTGTGTATGCCTGTCGATTATCGCCTATGCCGACGCGACGGCAGAACCCCGCCACGCCGCATGCGGCGAGCTAACCCCCGAGCAACGGGGAGACCTTGTTGTCGAACATGCTCAGCGCCGCGCCGATGGCCATGTGCATATCCAGGTACTGGTACGTCCCCAGGCGGCCGCCGAAGAGCACCTTGGCGTTCTCGGTCTCGGCGTCGGCGAGTTCGCGGTAGCGGGTGAGCATCTCGCGGTCGTCCGGGGTGTTGATGGGATAGTACGGCTCATCGTCGCCCTCGGCGAAGCGCGAGTACTCGCGCATGATGACCGTCTTGTCCTTCGGGTAGTTCTTCCGCTCGGGGTGGAAGTGCCGGAACTCGTGAATGCGGGTGTAGTCGAATTCGGCATCGTTGTAGTTCATCACCGGGGTGCCCTGGAAGTCACCGGTCTCGAGTACCTCGGTTTCGAAGTCCAGCGTGCGCCAGCCGAGCTTGCCCTCGGAGTAGTCGAAGTAGCGGTCGAGCGGGCCGGTGTAGACCACGGGCGCGTCGGGGCTGGCCGCGCGTACGGCGTCCCGCACCTCGAACCAGTCGGTGTCGAGCACGACGTCGATCTTCTCGTCGGCGGCCATGTTCTCCAGCCACGCCGTGTAGCCCTCGACGGGAAGACCCTCGTGGGTGTCGTTGAAGTAGCGGTTATTAAAGGTGTAGCGCACCGGCAGGCGCGTGATGTTCTCAGCAGGCAGGTTCTTCGGGTCGGTCTGCCACTGCTTGGCGGTGTAGTCGCGCACGAACGCCTCGTACAGCGGGCGGCCGATCAGCGAGATCGCCTTCTCCTCGAGGTTCGTCGCGTCCTCGGTGGCGATCTCCGCCGACTGCTCGGCGATGAGCTTCTTGGCCTCGTCCGGCGAGTAGTAGCGGCCGAAGAACTGGTTGACCAGGCCGAGCCCCATCGGGAACTGGTATGCCGTGCCCTTATGCATGGCGAATACGCGGTGCTGGTAATCGGTGAAATCGGTGAACTGGTTGACGTACTCCCACACCCGCTCGTTCGAGGTGTGGAACAAGTGCGCGCCGTACTTGTGGATCTCGATGCCGGTCTCCGGCTCCGCCTCCGAGTACGCGTTGCCGCCGATGTGCGGGCGCCGCTCGAGCACGAGGACGCGCTTACCGAGCTGCGTCGCCGCACGCTCGGCCACGGTGAGCCCGAAAAACCCCGACCCGACGACCACCAGGTCGTAGTTTTCCCATTCGCGCTCGTTCGCCATCTAGGCCTCTTTCTACTAGCTCGCCACTTCGTACTCGTTCGCGCGAGGCCGGCAGGCGATCCGCTGCGGCCCGCTATTCGCGCGCCCCCAGCCTAATCGCGGAGGCCGTCATTGCCCGAAGACACTCCCTCCGCGCGCCACGCCGCGCCCCTCGCCTCTCCCCATGTCCCCAAAGTTCACCCACCTTTGGAATTTTCTTTCCCTTTTTCTTTATGACGTCGGACGTGCGCATTTTCCCGCGCCCCGCCGCCATACCCGCAGGTAGTCCGACAATTAACTCAAGCCACATGAATAACTTGGACCACTCTTACATTTTTGTAACTCATAGTTCTCAAGAATTAGTTCTTGGCACGGGAGACATTTTTGATAACAATGGACTCGTCAGTAACACGCGGCGCGCTGCCCTACGTGTGCCCAGACGAGCCCGCCCCGGGCGGTTCGTCACGAGAAGACCTGGAGTTACTTTGCGTATTCGCCGCCCTCAGTACCGTCGCGGTATCACGCGTTCCGGTGCTGCCTCTACGCCCGTAAAGCTGTCCAAGTCCTCTCTCGGCGCAGTCGCCGTTCTCGCCGCTGCGGCCGTCACACCGGTCGCCGCGGTCGGTATCGGCCAGGTCGCCGACGAGGAACCGGCCACCTCCTCCGCCGCGGACACCGGCGTCAACGAGGTCTCCCTCTCGTCCGCGCCGCTCGCCGAGGGCCTCACACAGGACATCGCCGGCGGCGGCGAGCAGGTCCGCGAGGTCTCCTCCGACAAGCCGTTCTCGATGGTCGGCGTCACGTGGAAGGGCGAGCACGACGCGACCGCACGCATCCGCGCGCAGCAGCCCGACGGCAGTTGGGGCGAGTGGTTCGAGGCCGAATCGGTCATCGGCGATCTCGATGCGGGCCAGGACTCCGGCGGCAAGGGTGGCACCGAGCCGGTGTACCTAGGCACCGAGACCACGAAGGTGCAGATCGCGCTCGAGGGCGTCGACCTCGACGAGACCTCGATCGGCGATTCCCCCGAGGCGCTCACCGATGCGCCCGAGACCTCTACCCCGGGCGCGGAGGAAGACATTGCGCGCGAGGAGGACGGCGACGCCGACGCGGCCGACACGGGCACCGCAAACCCCGATGCGCAGGCCGCCGGTGGCGCCATCGCCGACGCACTCGCAGGGCTCATGGGGCCCGAGGGTCAGAACTCCGACGTCAGCAAGCCGGTTGTCGACGACTCCGGCCAGGTGGCCCCGGCCGCCGACGAGACCTCGCTCGACGATCCGGGTGTCGACGCCGTCCTGCTGTCCCCCGACCTCGATTCGCCGACCCCGGCTCCCGATATGGAGATGGGCGAGTACGGCGACGTCGCGAACCCGAAGAAGCCGTCGATCATCTCGCGCTCCGGGTGGGGCGCGAACGAGTCGATGCGCTGCCAGAGCCCGAGCTACGACGATTCGCTCGCCGCGGGCGTCGTGCACCACACGGCCGGCTCGAACAACTACACCAAGGACCAGTCCGCCGGTGTCGTGCGCGGCATCTACGTCTACCACGCACAGAACCTCGGCTGGTGCGACGTCGGCTACAACGTGCTGGTCGACAAGTATGGTCAGGCCTTCGAGGGCCGCGCGGGCGGCCTCGACAAGAACGTCCAGGGCGCTCACGCCGGTGGGTTCAACTCCAACACGTGGGGCATCTCGATGATGGGCGACTTCTCGACCATCAACCCGCCGGACGCGACGATCAACAAGGTCGGCGAGATCCTCGGCTGGCGCCTCGCGCTCGCCGGCATCGACCCGAAGGGTAAGGCGAACCATTACTCCGAGGGCACCTCGTACACGAAGTACCCCCAGGGCACGAAGGTCAACCTGCCCAACATCTTCGCCCACCGTGACGTCGGGCTGACGACCTGCCCGGGCGATGCCGGGTACGCGCAGATGGGCAAGATCCGCGATATCGCCGCGCAGTACGCGAAGTCCGGCGGCGGTTCGGCGCCGAGTTCCTCGAAGTCGACGACCACGAGCAACTCGGGAGGCAACTCCGGGGGCGGCACGTCGACCACGCCCGGCCGTCCCACCTCCGAAAGCGAAGTCCCCACGGGCGATTCCGGTTCGCTGGAGTCCGCGCTCGGCGGCGGCAGCTCGGACCTGAAGAACCTCGACACCAAGGGCGCCGCCGAGCTCGTGGGCAAGCTGCTCATGCGCGGTTCGGAACTCAACCTCGACGGACTCAAGGCGCTCGACCTCGTCGAGACGCTCGGGTCGATCAAGACCGTCGGCAACGCGCTCGTGCAGGCGGGCGGAGATGGCCGCATCGGCAAGCTGTTCGCGGCGCTCGGCGGCGCCGACGGCGTGCTCGGCAAGGCGCTGTCCGGGGTGCAGAAGTACAACGATGTCTCGTACGCCAAGTTCGACGGCGGCGCGATCTACGACTCCGACGCCACCGGCGCCCACGCGGTGCTCGGACGCATCGGTGACGCCTGGGCCGCGCAGGGCTTCGAGCACGGCCCGCTCGGCCTGCCGACCGAGGAAGAGGTCGATGGCGGCGACGGCACCGTCTCGCAGCAGTTCGAGAACGGCCGAGTCGTCTACGACCTCTACTCCGGCACGATCAAGGTCGAGGGCTAACGCTCCCCCGGCGCCTCATTCGGGGGCGCGGTATCAAGTACCCGGATGCACGGTCCAGCGGACCGGGACCCCACCAGGTACCACGCATGTGGTGCCGGGGAAGTGGTGGAGCCCCGGTCCGCTTAGCTTTTCTCTACGGCCGGTCTCTAGAACCAGCGGGATAACACGGACTCGAGACCTGCCTCGTCGCTGGTGAGCGTCGTCTCATCCGCCGCGGCGACGGCGATCGGATGCGCATTGCCCATCGCCACGCCGAGGTCGGCCCACTGCAGCATCTCCACATCGTTGGGCATATCGCCGAACGCGACGGTCCGCGGCGCGGCGCCCGGTTCGCGCCGGAAACGCAGCGCGCCCACCTGCTCGGCGACGCGCGTCAGCGCCGCGGCCTTCGTGACTCCCGGCGGCGCGAACTCGATGAGCCCATTTTCGGTCGAGAACGTCACCTGCGCCAGATGCTCCACCCGGGTTCTGACGGCGGAGGCCATATCGCTGCTCGACATGCCGGGCACCCGGGCGAGCAGCTTGAGCACCGGGCCGGCGATGACCTCGTCGTGCCCGACTTCGACGCTCTCGGGATGGATCCAGGCGTGCCGGTAGTCCGGCGCGGCGATGAACTCGTCGTCGATCGCGTCTCGCCCCATGCGTTCGGCGGCGAGGCCGACGCCGGGCAGCTCGTCGCGGACGATGCGGGCGATCTCCTCCAACGCGTCCGGTTCGAGGAGCCGCGACCACAGCACCTCCCCGGTCGAGGTGTCCATGATCACCGCGCCGTTGGCGCACACCGCGAGCGGCTGCTGGCCGAGATCGCCAAGGATTTCGGGTAGCCACCTGGGCGGCCGCCCGGTCGCAAGGCACAGCGTGGCGCCGGAGTCGACGACCCGCGCGAGAATGCGCCGATGCCCTTCGGGCACCTCGTCGCGAACGTTGAGTAGGGTGCCGTCGATGTCGGTGGCCACGAACACGGGTCGCTCATGGCGAGCGGGTACGTCCTGGGTCAACGAGCCTCTCCGCCGTCATTCCCGGTGGTTGGTCCTGATTGGGAGTCGCCGGACCCGGCGGACTCGCCGCGCTTGTCGCCCAGGCTGCGCTGCTTCTTCTCCATGCGCGCCTGGTGCTCGGCCTCGTCGAGGACGTTGGCCTCCTCCAGCGTCGGAGCGCTGCCGCCGAGGCGGCGCGGCACCCACGAGGCGTCCTGCGGGTACGGGCCGGCAAGCTCGACGTAACGGTCCTGCAAACGCTCGAGGTTGGCCTGCATCGACTCGCGCAGGTTCTCCATGAATTCGGCCGGATCGCCGGTGACGTAGACCGGTTCGGCGGTGTCGATGAGGATCGGCACGCTCGGGCGCACCATGTTCTTCGGCAGGCCCTTGGACCACACGCGCTGCGATCCCCAGATGGTGACCGGCAGGATCGGCACCCCGGCCTCCTGCGCCATGCGGGCGCCGCCGGTCTTGAATCCCTTGATCTCGAAGCTGCGCGAGATCGTCGCCTCCGGAAACACGCCGATGAGCTCGCCGCGGCGCAGCGCCTCGACCGCGGCGGCGTAGGCGTCGCCCCCGCCGGTGCGGTCGACGGGGATGTGACGCAGGTTGCGCATGATCGGCCCGGCGATCTTGTGGTCGAAAACCTCTTTCTTCGCCATGAACCGGATGAAACGCTTGTATTCGCGCGCCGGCACGCCGGCGTAGACGAAGTCCATGTAGCCGGTGTGGTTGATGACGACGACGGCGCCGCCGGTCTTCGGGAAGTTCTTCTCCCCCGTGAGCTCGATGCGCAGGCCCTGTGCGAAGAACATCGCGCGGGCGATACCGATGATCGACTGATATAGAGGTTCGAAGGCCATGCCGATCAGATTACGCGGACGGGCACGAGCGCGAGGGGGTTACCGCCCGGTCCGCTCACTTGACCGGTTCGAGAACGTCCTTGCCGACGAACGGCTGGAGCGCCTCCGGCACCTTGACCGAGCCGTCCGCCTGCTGGTTGTTCTCGAGGATCGCGACGAGCCAGCGTGTGGTGGCGAGGGTGCCGTTGAGGGTCGCGGCCATCTGTGTCTTGCCCGTCTCGTCGCGGTAGCGGACCTGCAATCGGCGAGCCTGAAACGTCGTGCAGTTCGAGGTCGAGGTGAGCTCGCGGTATGTGCCCTGGGTGGGCACCCAGCCCTCGCAGTCGAACTTGCGGGCGGCCGAGGAGCCGAGGTCCCCACCGGCGATATCGATGACCCGGAACGGGATGCCCAGCGCCTGGAGCATCTCCTTTTCCATTCCGAGGAGCGCCTGGTGCTCGGCCTCGGCGTTCTCGGGCGTGGTGTAGGTGAACATCTCGACCTTGTCGAACTGGTGCACGCGGATGATGCCACGGGTGTCCTTGCCGTGCGATCCGGCCTCGCGGCGGAAGCACGAGGACCAGCCGCAGTAGCGCTTGGCGCCACTGGCGAGATCGAGGATCTCGCCCTGGTGGTAGCCGGCGAGCGCGACCTCCGAGGTGCCGACGAGGTACAGATCGTCCGCATCGAGATGATAGATCTCGTCCGAGTGAGCGCCGAGAAAGCCGGTGCCCTGCATGATCTCCGGGCGCACGAGCACCGGCGGAATCATCAACTGGAAACCGTTCGCGGTTGCCTTCTGCGCGGCCAGCTGCAGCATCCCGAGCTGCAGCAATGCGCCGTAGCCGGTGAGGAAGTAAAAGCGCGCGCCGGACACCTTCGCGCCGCGCTCCATATCGATCAACCCGAGCGATTCGCCGAGCTCGAGGTGGTCCTTCGGCTCGAAATCGAACTGCCGCGGCTCGCCGACGCGCTCGATCTCGACGAAGTCGTCCTCACCGCCGGCGGGGACGGCGTCGGCGACGATGTTGGAGATCGCGCGCTGGAGCTCCGCGATCTGCGCGTCCGCGGACTTCTCGGTCTCCTCGGCGTCCTTGACCTTCGTCTTGAGCGCGGTGGCCTCTTCGAGCAGCGCCGGGCGCTCCTCGGCCGAAGCCTGACCGACCTTCTTGCCCATCGCCTTCTGTTCCGAGCGCGCCGTGTCCGCGGCGGAGACTGCCTCGCGACGGCGGGCGTCCGCTTCGAGCAGCTGGTCGACCAGCTCCGGGTCCTCTCCGCGGGTGCGTTGCGAGGCACGGACGACGTCGGGATTTTCGCGCAGGAATTTGAGATCGATCACTCGCCCAGCTTAACGGACGGCGCCGCGCTTCGAGCGCGGTGCTACCGCCGCTGCGGACTGCCGCTCCGGGCTGCGGCGGTTGCGGCTATCCGCGGCCGAAGAGCTCGAGGAACGCTTCCTTCTCGAACATCGCCGCCGCCTCGACGGCGGTGGGCTGTCCCTTATGCGGGCTCGCACCCGCCTCGAACAGCGCCTTGACGATTTCTCCGTAACCCTTGAACACCGCCCCGGCGAGTGGGGTCTGACCGCGGTCGTTGAGCTTGTTCACGTCCACGCCACGGTCGAGCAGCATCTGCACGGTCTCGAGATTGCCGTTATAGGCGGCAAGCATGAGGAACGCGTCGCCTCGCTCGTTGGTCAGCTCGGGGCTCACACCAGCATCGATATAGCCTGCGAGCTGGACTGTGTCGCCCTCGCGGGCCATATCGAACAAGCGGGCGGCGAACTCGAGAACCTCGTCGCTCACGCCGGGCTTGGGTTCGCGCGGGAGGTCCCCTCCACCTCCGGCGGGGTTCGTGTGTGCCTGTTCGGTCATGTGTTCAGGGTAGACGACATTCGGCGCCTCCGAGAGCGCAATACTCCCCGCGTCTGGGCGAGTGTGGTCCTCCGGCGTCGTTTCCTGGGGCACAATGGTGAAGGTGAGCACGTCATCTGATTCCGAGAAGCCCGCCGGCTCCGCGGCAGGGCGAGCACACTCGCGCCGCGCGAAGAAGCCCAAGCCCCGAGGCGCGGCCGCCCTCGCGCGAACGCGCGGCGCCGTCATGGGATCGGTTGTTGCACTCGCCATCGGTGGCGCTGCGGCGGGCACCGGCATCGGCATGGTCATGAACGACCCGGATTCGGAGGCCGCCGGCCCCGTCAACGCGATCGCGCCCCAGGTCAATCCGCGGACGATCACCGGCGAGGCGTTCGCGCTCGCAGCGTCGGGCGACTGCCTCAACTGGACGAGTTCCGTGCGCGGCCAGCCCACCGACATCGTCTCGACCACATGCGAGGAGCCGCACCGCTTCGAGGTCGCCGACCGCATCGACCTCACCGAGGCCACCCCGGACGACGCCTACCCGGAGGGCCAGCGCCGGGTCGATCTCGCAGGCGAACTGTGCGCCCCCGCGATCGACCGCTTCGTCGGCGACCGCCCCCTCGACCCCGAGGGCCGGTTCGCCCGAGCACTCATCCCACCCTCCGCGGAGGGCTGGGAGGCCGGCGACCGCTCCGCGCTGTGCGGAATCGCCGCCAAGGAACTCGACGGTTCGTCCGCGGAAATCAACCAGCCCTTCGCGGTAGCGGACCAGCACCGCCTGTGGGAGCCGGGAACGTGCATCGGCATCAACGATCAGCGCACCCCGACCGGCAAGGTGGAGTGCACCGAGGATCACGCCTTCGAGGTGGTCGCGAACGTCGACATCAGCGGGCTGTTCCCCGAGGGGGAATTCCCACCGGAGCCCGCAGACCAGACCGCCATCTCCGCCGATGCCTGCTACAACGCGGCAGTCGAGTACATGGGTGACGTCGAGGCGCTGCGCCGGACAACGCTCGTTCCGGCGCAGGTCATGCCGATCTCGCAGCTGAGCTGGGCGACGGGCAGCCGCACCGTCAACTGCGCGCTCATGCGTGTCGCGGATCCGGGCCCCTTCGCGGTGCTCCGCGGCTCCGTGCGCGATGGCGTCACCATCGAGGGCGAGGCGCCTGTCGTCCCCACGACGACCGAGGTCCCCTCGCCGGGGGACGCACCACAGCCCGGTACGTCTGACGGCGGAGCCGGCGCTGCTCCCGCCCCCGCAGCCCCGGCGGGCGATGCGGGTGGTGGCGCCGGCGCCGACGCCGGCGGTGGACAGGGCACGCAGCAGGGCGAGGTCCCGGTGGCCGGCGCGGAGCAGCCTGCCGCCGAGGACCCGGGTGCCGGCGAGATCCCGAACGTCTTCGGCGTGCCGGGCGGCGGCAACTAGGTCCGCGCGATGGGAATTCGCGTCTCGGAAGAGCGCTTCGAGGAACTCGTGGGAGACGGTCTGGACCTCATCCCCGACGACCTTTGGCGCGCCATGAACAACGTCGTCGTGCTCATCGAGCCGCGCAACGAAGAGGAGCCGACGATCCTCGGGCTGTACGAGGGTGTCGCACTCACCGAGCGCGACACCACCTATTCGGGATATCTACCCGACCGGATCTTTATCTACCGCGACGCCCTGTGCGACGTGTGCGACTCGGAGGAACAGCTCGCCCACGAGGTCACGGTGACGGTGATTCACGAGGTCGCGCACCATTTCGGCATCGACGACGAGACTTTGCACGAGCGCGGCTGGGGGTAACCGTGCGGGATAGCCGCGCGCGGGCGATTCAGGCCTGCGGGGTGGTGCCGGCCCAGTCGTCGCATGCCCAGGACGCGGCGCCGCCGAGCTCCCCGTCGCCTGCAGGGATAAGCCCGATGATGCCGCAATTCGGCACCGCGTGGGACGCGGAGAAATCGCCGTCGATCGCACCGAGCAGGCCCGCCGTCACACGAATCAACGTGCCGTGGATGACAAGCACCGCGTCCCGCCCCTGGGAAACGTGCTCGCGGTAGAGCTTCTCGATCTGAGGGAAGACGCGTGCGCGAACGTCCTCGCCGGACTCGCCGCCCGGCAGCGCGGAGGCCAGATCGCTGCCGCGCATCCACGCATGCGTGTACGAGCGGTAGGTCGCGAGCGCGTCCGGATCGCCGCGCTTTTCGAGTTCGCCGGCCTGTACCTCGAACGCGCCAGGAACCTCGACCGCTTCGACGCCGAGCGCACCGGAGATGATCTGCGCCGTGTTCTTCGCCCGCTCGGCCTGCGAGTGGTACACGGCCGTCGCGGTCGAGCCGAGCCCGATGAGCTGCTCGCCGGCAACACCCGCCTGCTCACGCCCCTTCGCGTTGAGCGGCTGCCCGGGCACCTCCGTGTCGAGGAGGCCGAGCGGGTTGGACGGAAATTCCCCATGCCGCACCAGATACAGGTGCGGGGTGTGCTCGGCGGGCCCGGCGGGCTGTGGGGATGCGTTGTCCGACGTCATAGGGGACGGTCCTTTCCGAGGAGCGGTGTGCGAGGTCGAGTGAGTGCGGGCTTTAGCCGCGTCCGGTGGCCATCGCGCGCGTCCACGCGTAGCCCTCGGTGCGGTCGGGTGGGCTGCTCGCGGCGGCGCGATCGGCGGGCGGGGCCTCGGCGTCGCCGTGGGCGTCCACGGGCCACGAACCGAGGAAGCGCAGCCGCGAGGTGCGGTGGTGCAACGCGGCGAGCGCCTCGGCGACCATCGGATCGTCTATGTGCCCGACGAGGTCGATGTGGAAGAAGTAGGTAAACCTGTCCACGCGGGTGGGCCTGGACTCGATGCGCGAGAGGTTGATCCCGCGAATCGACAGCTCGGTGAGCGCCTGGACCAGCGAGTTCGGCTCGTGGCGCACACCGAACACGACCGAGGTGCGATCGTTGCCCGTCGGCGCGGGCGGCGCGGTGGGGTTTCCGACGAGTACGAAACGCGTGCGCGCACCGGACACGTCGGCGATACCCGAGGCGAGCGCGTCGAGGCCGAGGATCTCGCCCGCGCGCGCGGGCGCCGCCGCCGCATCCGCCTCCCCTGCCGCGACCTCTTCCGCGCCCGCGGCGGTCGAGGACGTCGTGTTGATCTGCGCGTTCGGCAGGTTCTCCTGCACCCAGCTGCGGACCTGTGCCGCGGCGATCGGGTGGGTGGACAGAGTCCTGACGTCGGACGGCGCGGTCCCCGGGCGCACGAGGATCGCGAAGGCGATGTCGAGTTCCGTCTCCGCAAGAATCTGCAGGCGCGTCCCGGTGGCGAGGGCGTCCGCGGTCGGGCTCACGGTGCCGTCGACGGAATTCTCGAACGGCACGCACGCGAAATCGGCGCGCCCCTCGCGCACGGCGGCGAGCGCCTGCGTCGGTGTGTCGCACGGAAGCGTCTGCGGGGCGGTGTCCGGTGCGCCGCCGTCGCCCGCGGCGATGCGGCCGCGGTCCACGAGCTGCTGAAGGGCGGCATCGGTGAACGTGCCGGCGGGGCCGAGGAAAGCGACGGTACTCACGCAACCCAGGGTAATGATCGCCCGGCCGGCGCGCGCGATCCCGCCGGATCGCCCTACGGTGGTAACCACGGCCCACAAGCGAATCGAGGTTCACCGTGCGCATCAACATCACGTCCGTAATGGTCGACGACCAGTCCAAGGCCCGCGAGTTCTACACCGAGAAGCTCGGCTTCCGCATCAAGCACGACGTCGAGGTCGGTGAGGGCGCGTTCTGGCTCACCCTCGTCAGCCCCGAGAACCCCGGCGGCACCGAGCTGCTCCTTGAGCCGCTGGGCCACCCGGCGGCGAAGACCTTCCAGCAGGCGCTGTACGGCGATGGCATCCCGCTCACCCAGTTCGCCGTCGACGACGTTCAGGCAGAGTTCGACCGGCTCTCCGGCCTCGGCGTGCGCTTCACCATGGAGCCGACGACGATCGAGGGGTCCACCCTCGCCGTGTTCGACGACACCTGCGGCAACCTCATCCAGATCATCGAGCAGAAGGCCTAGCGCAACTCCCCTTCGGAGGGGAACGTCGCCGCGATGTCGGCGAGGCGCTCCGACGGAACGCCGATCACGGTGATCACGTCGCGAATCGTCTCTCGCGCCGAACGTCCGAGCCCGGCGATGAACGCGCGGCGCTCGGCGTCCGGCCCCCTGCTACCCCCACCGCATTCGGTCCAGTGCGCCTGCACGTCCTCCCCGATGATCGCGGCCACCGCCGCCGAAATCAGCGTCCACACCTGCTCGGCGGTCTCCGCCCGCGGCTGCAGGCCGGGCCCGAATCCGACGCCGCCGTGCGCTGCGGCGATGAGCAGGTCGGCGGCGTCGTGCGCGGAACGCTCCCACAGGTCGATCGCCACACCGCCGCCCGCGGCCAGCGCGGCCGAGACGGTTTCGGGGGTCGGGCCTTCGAACTCCTCCGCCGCCGGGATCGACCAGCGTTTCGCGATCTGCCCGGCGTCATCGGTTGGCAGGTGTGCGGCGCTGCCGGTGGGCACGAGCAGGTCCTCGAAGAGGTCGGGACGCGCGGCGGGGCGGAACAGTAATTCGAGGTCGACGGCCATGGGGAGCATTCTCGCACCGCCGTCCGGGCGGGGCCAGCCGCGGGCGACCTAGACTTGCGCGCATGGTGGCATCGGCGAGCGTGAACGGGATGGGCGCCAGGCTGCGCGCCTTCACAGCGCGCATGTCCGCGCCCGTGGCCGAGCCCGTCACCGACCCTCGTCGGCGCCGATTCCTGTGGCTGGAGATCGCGGTCGTCCTCGCCGTGACATTCGCTCTGTCCGGGTACACCTCGATCCTGTCGATCGTGCAGGCGCTCCTCGATGCCGCGCCGCTGAACGAGCAGACGCAAACGCTCAACGCCTCTGCCTCGCAGAACCCGTGGCTGGATCTCGCCTACCAGCTCGGACGCATCGCGAGGCTGACGGCGTGGGCCCTGCTTCCGCTCGTACTGCTGTGGCATTCGCGGATCTCGGCGCGCGCAATGGGCCTCGCCGTGCCGCCGGGCCGGGGACGCTGGCCCGCGGTGCGCGGGGACTTCGCCCGCGGGGTCGCTCTCACCGCACTCATCGGTATCCCCGGCATCGCGCTCTACCTCGGCGCAGTCGCGATCGGCGCGAACGCGACAGTGGAGGCCTCGGGCCTCGGAGCGTCGTGGTGGCGGATACCCGTGTTGTTGACGTCGGCGCTGGCGAACTCGGGCGCGGAGGAACTCGTCGTCGTGGTGTACCTCGCGATCCGGCTGCGCCAGTTGGGATGGTCGGTGCCCGCCGTCATCGCATTTTCAGCCGTGCTTCGCGGTTCTTATCACCTGTATCAGGGCTTCGGCGGCGGGCTCGGCAACCTCGCGATGGGCGCAGTGTTCGTTGCCTTTTGGCTCGCTTTTCGGCGTGCGTGGCCCCTTATCTGGGCGCACTTCCTGCTCGACGCGTTCGCGTTTGTCGGCTACGCGGTGCTCGCTCCACACGTGAGCTGGCTTTGATAACGCTTGTAGCGCGAACAGCATGTTGCGAACCGGCGCTCAGACATCGTCAGTAAACTACTGCGCGTGTCTGATGAGTCGATGCGGAGACATCTGTCCCCCGAAGAGGCCGCCGAGCAGCGGCGACGTGCCCGCGCACGGCGTGAGGCAGCGTCGCGCCAGGTCCCCGAGGGCAGGCCTGCCCCGGCTCCCAGGCAAACGCCCGATCCGTCCGGACAACCCCGGCACGCGGCCGGACCGGCCGCAGGCCAGAACCCGCCGAATCCGAACCGCACCTACGGCCGGTTCGACCCGGGACCTGGGCGAGGCGCCGCGTACGGCGCGGGCGCAGCAGGTGCCGCAGGTGCCGCAGCCGGCTCCCCCGCAGGTGTTCCACGTGAAACCCCTCGCGGCGCGCCGGCTGGGTCCGGTGGGTCCGCCGGACCCAGGTATCAGCCCACCCAGCAACCCGAACGATTCGACGACGGCTATCATTCCGAGCGTCCGCGCCGCGCGAGTCGCCACGCTCCTCCGCAGAATCCGGTGGTCCAGCGTCCCCAGCGCGGACGCCGCCCGGCCCCGCGGCCTGCGGCACGCACCGCCCCGCGCAGGAAGCGCCGCTTCGGGTTCTTCCGCATTCTCGCCCTCCTGCTCGTCGTCATCCTGACGGCGGGCGTGCTCACCACTTTGTGGGCGGATTCGAAGCTGCAGCACGTCGATGCGCTGTCGGACTACCCCGGTAAGCCGGGCGGCACCCCGGGCACGGTGACGCTCGTCGTCGGTACCGACTCCCGTGCCGGCCTCACAGAAGAGGAGCAGGCGCAACTCGCGACGGGCTCGGAGCAGGACGCCGGTGGCGATCGCACGGACACGATGATGCTCGTCTACAAGCCTGCCGACGGCGGCAAGCCGATGATCATTTCGATCCCACGCGACCTGCTGGTCGATATCCCCGAGTACGGCGAATACAAGATCAACGCCGCCTATTCCCTGGGCGGCCCGAAGATGCTCGTACAGACGCTGGAGACCGAGACCGGCATCCGGATCGACCACTACGCCGAGATTGGTTTCGGCGGTTTCGCCGGCATCGTCGACGCGGTTGGCGGCATCGAGATGTGCCTCGACGAGCCCATTGACGACCCGGACGCGGGCATCAATCTCGGCGCTGGGTGCCAAACCCTCGCCGGTCCGCAGGCACTCGGTTTCGTCCGGACCCGACACGGATTCGCCCAGCAGGACCTCGACCGCGTGCAGAACCAGCGCAAGTTCCTGTCGGCGTTGATGAGCGAGGTCACCAAGCCGTCGACTCTGCTCAATCCGTTCCGGGTCTCCCGACTCGTTTCGGATGGCGCGGCCACGATCCGCGTCGACGAAAAGGATCACATCTGGGATCTGGGAATGATGATGTGGTCGATTCGTTCGGAGCCGGTCACCGCGACGGTGCCCTTCGACGGCATGGCGGACGGCGCGGTCGGCTCGTACCTCGTGTGGGGCGATACGACGAACGCGTTCTTCGACAATCTGCGCCGCGGCGCCACTCCCCCGGCGGACCTGTACGAGATGCCGCCCGCCTAGCCGGGACCGCTTCGACGACACGGGCGGTCGGCGTCATTTCGCCGGCGCGCTGGTGTGTTCGATCTTGTTGATCACGTAGATACCGTTGTCGTCGAGGCCAGTGTGTATCTGCTGGTGGATGACGATCGGATCGGCATCGGGTCTGCGCTCCGACAGCCTCACGGAAACGACATCGCCCCCGTCCGCGGTCGCTTCCAGGCAGTGAGTCGTTCCCTCGGGAAGCATCCCGATGCCCTCGGAGTCGAGGCGGACCGGATCGAGACCCGCTTCCTCGGAGGTCAGATCCACAGCACGGACCGGGTCTTTTTCGACGTAGTAGGCATGCTCGAACGCCGCAACGACGCCGACTTGGGATAGCCGATCTCCAGGACCATTGCCGCGAAAGAAGTTCTCGCCGTGCTCGGTTTCGCAGCCCTCGTCTTGTTCCACGAGCGGCACCTTCGCCGATTGGGAGTCGATGTCGGCTACTTCAGACACCGAGGCGGCGCGGGTTCCATCGAATCCGTCGCCGAGCGCGAAGCCGCTGGCGATACATGCCAGCAGCCCGGCGAGCGCCGCGGTCGTTTTGAGCGCGCCGGTGCTGGATCGCGTAGGCGCGCACGACTCATCGAGTTCGGACGATAGCTCGTCGGTATGTGCACCAGGTTCGGCGCTTATCTCCTCTTGGGTCGATTCTCTCCGCACGCGTGCCCGGAGTGATGCCGCGAGCGCGGCCTGCGGGCGAGGGACGAGATCGAGTTCCAGCGGAGCGTCCACCGAGTTCCCGGGAACGGCGAGAACTCCTTCTTCGAGGCCCTGATCGTCCCTTTCCCTGTCGTGTGTTTCGGCCGGATCCTGTTCACGGTCGGCGTCGTCGGGTTGTGCTGACGGCCCGCCGGCCTGCGATTCCAGGCGCGCGGCGGCGAGACCGTTGTCGATCGCGGAGCGGATCCACGGAGGGGTGCTCATATAATCGTCCACCTTTCTCTGCCACCGCGCGCCCGGGGCCGGGACCGTCTATCAGGGGCGGTGCACCGGTATGTTGACTCCCGGGAGATTCATCTCGTTGACTCCTTGTGCCACGTCCCCGACCGAACCCATCACGTTGTTGTGGGTCTGGTTTGCCGACGCTTCGACACCTTGGCGAACGTTCGGGTCTGCCGCCGCGGCCGCAGTGGAACCGAGTGCCGGAAGTGCAGCCGCGCCGACGACCGCGCCGGCTCCGGTAATCGCCGGTGCCGCAGCAGCCGCGCCTGCGGCCCCCGCAGCGAGCGGACCGAGACCTGCAAGAGCGGCAGCGATGGCCGCGCCGATGGGAGCGAAAATGATCATGAATCTACCTTTCGGGGTATGGGTTTTCTGGTGGGACGCCCAGCGGAGCTAGCCGATCCGCAACGGACGCAGAGGTTCCGGTTTCGGCGGGTTTACCGGTAATTGATTGATGGTGAGAGTCGGGAACGGAATGTCCGGAACGACCAGCGGTTCCGGCACAGGCGCCGGTGCGGCCGGCCATGGTTCCGGGCGGTTGGGAAGCCGCTGTGGTGGTGCGGGCGAGTGTTGCCCGGGGTTGGACCGCGCGCTGCCCGAGAGGGACGACTGCCCCGATCCTGCCGGAGATACCGCGGGCTCCTGCGGTGGGTTCTCGGCCTCCTCTCGTGGAGGAGCGTCCGAGCGTTCCGGCGACGAGGTTTCTTCGATGGACGGGGGATGCAGCCCGGGTTGCGGCCTGACCTGAACGTCCGGGTTTCGGCTTGGCCGGATCGAGGGGTTGTCAACGAGACCGAACAGTTCCTCTTCCGCCCTTTCGACGTGCCGCGCGGCATTTTCCGGGGTGGCCGAATGCGTGGTGTTGGCGACGAGGAACCCACCGCAAACAGCTAGTGCACACGAGACCGCGTACACGGTCGACACGATCGGTTTCCGCACGTCTTCTCCCCTGGGCGCATGGTCTATGAGACACAGGCCTGATATTGCGTGCCTGCACAAGGAAGTAGAACACCGCTGTGCGTCGCCGTGGGGGCGCTACATTTACGCCGGGCTCCGGCGGCGGAACCTCAGTGGGATCCGAAAAGAAGAACTCCCCGCAGAGCGCGAACCGCCGTCGTCGGTTCGCCCCTACGGGGAGTGTGTCTTCGGCCCGGGCAGTTTCTTCGCCTGGGAAGGGTGTGAAGTTAGCGCAAGGTCACCTGGCGTGCGCGCAGACCATTGCGGGAGGCGCGCTCATCGCTGGAGAGTTCGCCGGTTTCGGCGAGCGCTTCGGTGAACTTGGTGTCGAGGGTGGCCAGCCCGTCAGTCCAGTGGTCGGAAGGCTTGGTGTTGTCGAGGTCGAACACCGGAACCAGCAGCCCGGTCGTGCGGAAGGACCCGGCGAACGACGAACCATCACCAAGGGTGAGTTCGCCGCGATTGTGCAGGCGCGCCATCGCGTCGAACAGCGCATCCTCGTCCTCGGGCCGCACCCAACGGATGTGTGCGCGCTCTCCTGCATCTACCCACCACGCGGCGTCGGCGCCGGGGGTGTCGATTCGCGCGGACGGCATCATTGCGCTGTTGGCGTGCTGGATGGCCTGGGCGATCTGCGGATGGACCTCGGCACCCTCGGCGGCCCACCACGCGAAATTGTCGTGCACGGTGACTTCGAGGGATTCGTTGCCCCCCAGCAGCTCGGCGAGCTCTGGGTCCTCGTCCGAGGGCTCTGCGGCCTGCAGCGTATCTCCCGCCTCCGACTTCGCGACCCACGCGAGAGACGCAGCAAGGTCACGCTCGGGGGCGAGGCCGTATGCGGCGGTCTGCAGACCGACGAAGGACTCGGTCCCGCTGGGTATCGCGCGCGTCAGCGCCGCGATCGCGCCCGGCAACACCGTCGACAGGTATACGGGGTGATCCACGCCTGCGAGCTCGACCTTGGCGGTGGCCGAAGGCACGAACTGCTGCATCGCGACGATGTCGCATTCCCCGACTACCCCGGCGAAGGGTCGCGGGTTTCCGGCGAGCTCTTCGCGTTCAGCCGCGCGAGCGGCGAGTTTCGCCTGACGGTTGGAGTCCGTCTTTGCTTCGAAATTACGACGACTTTTCTTTGCCACGTGTTCGGACTTTACGGCACACGGAGCCCGATCGTTGAAATCTTCGCCTAGTCGCGGTCTGCAAAACTTCCGTGCACCGTGCCGATTTCGGCCGCGCGCATCTGCTCGTCCTCGTTGACCCGCGCCAGCGTGCGGGCGGGGAAGTTCGTGCCGATCCAGTCGACGCCGAGACGCTTGCACAGTTCCACATCGGCCGGGTCGTCGACCGTCCAGCAGTACACGGCGAGCCCGCGCTGGTGCCAGTGCTCGACGAGGAACGGTTTGGCGCGGATCGTGTCGATCGACGGGCCTACGACCTGGATCCCGTAGTTCTCCGCCGGCAAGGGCTTCGCCCCGGTCCGGTAGTGGCGCAGCTGCACGCGCGGGATCTGCGGCGCGATCTGCCCGAACCGGTGCACCGCGAGTATGGAGAAGCTCATCATCACCGCGCGGGACTCTCCGTGCGAACGCGGACGGTCCAGCCCGAAGTACCTGAGCTCCTCGGCCAGCGCCCTCTCGACCCGGCCGCCGGCGACCACCGGATGCTTGGTCTCGATGAACGCCCGCGCCTGCGGGTAAGCCTCGATGAGTTCGAGCAACTCGCGCAGCGCGAGCGGCGGCTCCGGCTTGCGGTGGCGCAGGTGCCACGAGCCGACGTCGAGAGTCTTGAGCTCGGCCAGCGTCGACAGGCGCACCTTGCGCGTTTCCTCGCTGACACGGGAGGTATCCGAGTCGTGGATGCACACCAGGTGCCCGTCGAGTGTCATCCGGATATCGCATTCGATCCCGTCGGCACCCTGTGCCAGCGCGTTCTCGTACGCAACGAGCGTGAGCTCCGGGTAGTCGCCCGAAGCGCCACGATGAGCGACGACGCGCGGGTTCTCGCCGGGCCGCAATGCCAAATCCCCACTCGGCTTGGGCCGGCGCACGGGCGCGATGCGGCGGGAACGCGGTCGCGGCTCCGCGCTTCGTCCGCCGCCGGCCGAGATGGCTCGCGGCTGGTCCGACGGTGTCGGATTCGTGCGCTTTCGCGTGCGCAGCATGACTTCCCACCTTGCGCTAGAGGAAACACGTTCCCGGTGCGAAAGTGGCCCGGTGGATTCGGGCATCCCTCGCGCCGTGCTGTCTTCCCTTACGCTGCATTGCCCAGGATGCGAGCGGGTTAACCCCAGGCAATCAGCGGTCTAACTTCACCGCAATTTCCGCGCGCGAGAAAATCGCGGGCGTGCGGCATCATACATGATTTTACGACGATGACACGACCACGAACCAGGACAGAGATCGTCGGCCAGCCCCATTTCGGGCCGCCACCTCGACACCGACACCGACCATGACGCCGCGCACCACGTAGCTCAGGGCGTCCCTCTAGGCGAAAACCTTCGGACGCACCTTCTTGAGCATCGCGAGACCCTTGCGGAGTTGGCGCCGTCCGGTCGCCTTGGCGATCTCCGGATTGCTCGAAAAGGCCGCATCGGAGCGCACCTCGGGAGCGTTCGAAGCGTCGGCACGAAGCATCGAGTTCGGCAGCGAAAGCTTCAACAACGTGCGTTGCACCTGGTAGAACTGCTTCGGGAATGAGTCGACGTTGTAAGGCAAGCCGAATTCCTCGGCGATGTCCTGCACCTCCGCGCCGATCTCGGACAAACGATTGGAAGGCATGTCCGGGAACAGGTGGTGCTCGATCTGGTAGTTGAGATTGCCGGACATGATCGTGAGGAGCTTGCCGCCCGTAAAGTTCGCCGAACCGAGCATCTGGCGCAGATACCACTCGGCGCGGGTCTCATCGTCGAGGGTGCGTTTGGTGAATGTCTCGACGTCGTCGGGGAAGTGACCACAGAAAATGACGGCGTACGCCCACACGTTGCGCATGAAGTTGCCGATCATCGCGGTTTGCCCGGCGCGGGTGGCTCCATGGTAGGCAGCCCGGTAGACCGGCTTTCCCGTGGCCAGCGCGACGGCACCGGAGACGCCCGCCGAGACGAGCGGGAAGGCGACGTAGTCCTTGAGAGCCTGCCGGCGCACCTTGCGGAGAGTCTCATCGAGACGCCTCATCGTCTCTTCCTTCGACTGCTTCCCCGCGAAGTAGGCTCCCAGTTCGACGTCGTAGAAGCCGACGGCCCACTGGAACAGGCTCGCGAGCAGAGCGTTCGTCACCGGCTGCGCGAGGTGGTACGGAGACCAGCGCCGATCTCGGGTCACTCGAAGGACCCCGTACCCGATGTCATTGTCCATCCCGATGATGTTCGTATAGGTGTGGTGGGTGACGTTGTGGGTGTGCTTCCACCCCGATGACGGGCCCACGTTGTCCCATTCCCAGGTGGACGAGTGGATCTCCGGATCGTTCATCCAATCCCACTGGCCGTGCATGACGTTGTGCCCGATTTCGAGGTTCTCGAGGATCTTTGCGACTCCGAGAGTCGCAGATGCCGGAATGAACGCTTTCGGTGTCAGCGCGATCGCCGCTCGCGAGGCGAGTTCGAGCCCCCGCTGCACGGCGATGAGGCGTCGGATGTACTTGACGTCCGACTCCCCGAGGCTCTCGCGGTGTTTCTTCTCGATCGCTTCGAAACGGCGACCGATCTCCTCGACGTCCTCATCGGTGAGATGGGCGTACGCCGTGATGTCCTGGACGGCCATGTGCGTCTCCTTCGATTGATGGTTCGTTGTTCGTAAAAAAGTGAGTGTCGGGCGGCGCTAGTGCTGTCCCGCCCGGATCTTCAGGTACCCGGAGGGAACGCTGACGCAGGTGCGCACATGCTCCCCTTCTCCGTAGTTGGTGCCGTCTCGCAGATCTACGGCGACGCCGCTTTCGACCGTCGACACACACGTCCGGCAAATGCCCATTCGGCAGCCGTGGACCATATTCAGTCCCGCGGCCTCGCCGGCCTCGAGAATCGTCGTCGTCCCGTTCGATTCGCACTGCACGCCGGTGTCGCCGAACTCGATCTCACCGCCCGAGGTGCCTGCGGAATCCAGCGGGGAGAAGAACTTCTCGGTCACCGTCTGCGGCCATGCCTCGCTGACCGCGTCGAGTAGCTCGCTCGGTCCGCACGCGTAGATGGCGCACTGGTCGATATCCGGCACCAACTCGCGAATCGCATCGACGTTCAGGCGGCCGCGTTCGCGGGAGTCCCAGTGCTCCAGCCTGTATTTCGGCGCCCTCTCAGCGAGTTTCTGGAGCTCCGGACCGTATGGCTCGGACGGCGCTGCAGCACGCTCGGAGTGGATATGGACCGCGTCCGGCCAGTCGCCCGCCGAGTGGTCGCTGTCGAGCCAGCGGAGCATCGAGACGACCGGGGTGATCCCCGCGCCCGCCGTCAGGAACACAGCCTTCTTCGGCAGAGGGACGGGAAGATAGAAATTCCCCGACGGCGCGGTGAGCCGAATGAGTTGACCCGGCTGCGCCGAGGTCGCGAGCTTCTGCGAGAAGAGACCGTCCGGGACCGGCTTAATGCTGATGGTGAGCAGCGAACTTCCCTCCCCGGGCGCTGACGTCAGCGAATAGGAACGCCAGACAAAGCGCCCCTGCACCTGCAGCCCTACGCCGATGAACTGACCGGCGTGAAAATGAGGGCTCAGACCAGGGCCTGGTTTGATCCCGATGGTCGTGAACCCGTCGTGCCGCTCCACCGTCTCGACCCGGCCGCGCAGCTCACGCCCGCGCAAGGGATCCAGCAGCGAGGCGTAGTCCTCTGGAAGCAAGGGGGTGGTGAAGACGGTCGCGAGGCGACGCAGCGCACGGGTCATGACGTAACTGTAACTGTCAATGTTAATCAACGCGAAAGTTGAAGCCATGAAGATGGTTAATTTCATACATCCCCGAGGGCCATCACGCTGTCGGCGCCGACGCCGGCGACGGAGAGGGAGCTGAGGAGGGCGTTACCCGGCGAAGTTCAGCCGCCGCACTGCTGCGGTCCCGTGTGCAGCCGCAAGTGCGCGACCGAGCAACGCCGCGAACACCGCCGCGGACGCCGACAACACGGCCGCGAGGAACAGCGCGTTCGCCTCGGCCTGCGTTCCCGGCCGCAACAACTGCGACCAGTACACGACCCCGATCGCCTGGTTCGCCACTAGCGCCCACCACGCACCCCATAGGCGCCGACGGGCGCGGGGGTCGGCGCGCCGGAGAACGGGCGCCACCTCCAGCAGGAGGACAGGCAGATAAAACAGATTGACCCCGGGAATGACGGCGGAGAGCACTATCTGCCAGCGGCCACGCGGATCCGCTGCGCCATTCGCGACGCCCCGCGGGTCCGGTGCGGCCTTGCGGTAGGCATAGCCACGTAGCGCGAGGACGGTGCGCACCCCGGCGACCAGCGTCGCCAGCGCGATAGCGAACACGACGATAAAGCCGAGCCGGACGGCCCAGGCGCTCGTCGCCTCGACCCACCACTGCACCGAATCCCCGCGGAAGGCAACGAGGATCGCGTAGCGGACAAACCCCAGGAAGGCCGCGGCGCTCCCGGCGATGAGAAGCCAGCGCGACACTGCGCCGAGCGCGCCGAGGTGCTCGCGGAGCCTGTCTCCGTGCGCGGTGTTCGCGCTCGCCGCCGACCTTGTCCCGCCCGCTTCGAGGGCCGCTCCCGGTCGCGGGAGACCCCACTGCGGGGTACGGCCGTATGCGGGGCTCGGCTCTGAGCGCAGGCGGAATTGCTCGCGTTCGGCGGTACGGCGCCGCTCGAGGAAGGCCTCTTCAGGCGAGGGCGGTGCCCCTGGCGCGCCGAAGGGCGGGTGGGCCTGCCACCGCCACTGATTCGACGCGCTCGGAGATGTATCCACACGTCCATGCTGGCACACCGTCGCCGCTTGGCGTGTCAATCGGCACGCGCTCCTGATCAACGAGAGGCGCCTACCTCTTCGTTGTCTCGCTGGAGCTGAATGCGGGCGTACGCGCGAACGTCGGCATCGCCATCGTCCAGCGCGCTTGTGAGGACCGGGACGAACTCGGCGCTCCCCGACCACGTCGCCGCCGTCGTCACCGCGGCCTTGCGCACGTCGGCGTTATCGTCGGCGAGGCCGCGGCGCGCAATGTCCGCGGCACGGACTTCAGTGAGCGATGCGCTGGCCTTGACTGCGCCTTCGCGGACCCGCCACCCGGGATCGGCGAGCCCACGCTCGATCAGCGCGACGCGAGATGCCGGGTCCTTGGCCGGGCCCAGGGCCCCGAGCGAGGCCAGGGCGGCTGCGCGGACGAGCGAATCTGCGTCGTCGCACAGGCGCACCAGGGCCGTCGCCCCAGCCGGCGAGGCGATCGTTCCCAGCGCCTTGGCGGCGGCGACGCGCACCTCTCTGTCCTCGTCATCGCACGCGCTGGCGACTCCGTCACCGTCATCGATAGACGTCAATGCGCTTACCGCCTCAAGGCGGACGCGTGTGTCCGGGTCCGACACGAAAGAGAGGTAGATTTCCGCGTTTCCGACGCCCTGCGTGCGCAACAGGTAGAGGACGATTGCGCGGACTGCCGCGTCCGGCGATGCGTGTAGTTCGTCGAGCGTGCCCAGCGGAGGCAGGATTTCGACCAGCTCGCGCAGGGCCTTGACGGCATCCCTGCGCACGACTCGTTCGGCGTCGCCCAGCGCGGAGAGAAGCACCTGCTCGAACCCATCGGGCGTGTGCTCGGTCGCCTGCGCGATCGCGGCAGCTCGGACGCGTGGTTCGGGGTCATCGAGATATCGCGCGAGCTCGCCGGCGCTCGGCACGTCGAGGGCGAGAAGTTCGAGTATCCGCTCGGAGCCCGCCTCCTCGCTCGCGGGACCGCTGGTGGATTTCCTTGCCGAGGAGTAGGTCCCGGCGGTGTGAACCACCGGCGAGTCAACGGCGATCGGCTCGGCGTCGGCCGAGGGGATGTGGCCGAACTCTTCGACGGGCACGAGGTAGGGGTGCACGGGCCGCTTGAGGAAGCGCATCTCACCGGCGTCATCCTTGAACAGGTTGAGGTGGAAGCCCCATTCCTCGTCGCGCCGACCGCCGTCGAGGTCCGCGCGTTCGTGGTACAGCCCCCACCGCGATTCTTGCCTGGTGAGTGAGCTGCGGGCGGCCATTTCCGCGCAGTCGCGAATGAACGTCACCTCGGCGCAGCGCATCAGTTCATGCGGCGTGCGCCCGCCCATCTCCGCGATCTCATGGCGCATGCGCTCAAACGTCTCCACGGCAATGGCGAGTTTGTTGGAAGTCTTCGGCGGCGCCACGTAGTCGTTGACGAAGCGGCGCAGCTTGTATTCGACCTGGGGCTGCGGCGGGCCGTGCGGGTTGCGCAGCGGGCGGTAGATCAGTTCGTGGGCCTCGCGGATCTGCTCGTCAGGAAGCGCGCCGGGAGCACTCACCTCCGTGCGGCTCAGCGCTGCGTCCCTGCCCGTGAGTTCGCCGTAGACGAAGGCGCCGATCATGTAGTTGTGGGGCACACACGCGAGATCCCCTGCCGCGTAAAGCCCGGGGACGGTCGTGCGTCCGTGGTCATCGACGGCGACTCCGGATGCCGAGTGCCCACTGCACAGGCCGATCTCGGAGACATGCATCTCGATGTCGTGCGTGCGGTAGTCGTGCCCACGGTTGGCGTGGAACGTGCCCCGCGTGGGCCGCTCGGTGGTGTGCAGGATCGACTCGAGTTCCGACACCGTTTCCTCGGGAAGGTGGGAGACCTTGAGGTAGATCGGTCCCTTGGCGGATTCGATCTCCGACGTCACTTCCTTGATCATCTGCCCCGACCAGTAGTCGGAATCGACGAAGCGTTCCCCGTCGGCGTTGACCTGGTACCCGCCGAAGGGGTTCGCCACGTAGGCGCAAGCCGGCCCGTTGTAGTCCTTGATCAGCGGGTTGATCTGGAAGCATTCGATTCCGCTGAGTTCGGCCCCGGCGTGGTAGGCCATCGAATAGCCGTCCCCGGCGTTGGTCGGGTTCTCGTAGGTGCCGTAGAGGTACCCCGAGGCGGGGAGCCCCAGCCGGCCGCACGGCCCGGTCGCGAGGATCACAGACTTGGCGCCGACGACGACGAATTCGCCGCTGCGGGTGTTGAACGCGGCGGCGCCGCATGCGCGGCCGTCGGTGCCGACGAGCACGCGGACGGGCATGAAGCGGTTCTCGATTCGAATCCGGGCGCGGTTGTTCTTCTTGCGCAGCTCCCGGTAGAGCGATTTCTTGATGTCTTTACCTTCGGGCATCGGCAGCACGTAGGAGCCCGAGCGGTGGACGCGCCGCACCGCGTAATCGCCGTACTCATCCTTCTCGAACTTCACCCCGTAGCGCTCGAGACGCTTGACCATGGAATATCCGCGCGTCGCGGTCTGCATGATCGTGCGCTGGTCGACGATCCCGTCGTTGGCTCGGGTGATCTCGGCGACGTAGTCCTCGGGGACCGCCTTGCCGGGAATCACGGCATTGTTGACACCGTCCATGCCCATCGCCAGGGCCCCGGAGTGTCTCACGTGCGCCTTTTCCAGCAGGATGACGTCGGCGCCCTCTTCCGCGGCGGTGAGCGCAGCCATCACCCCAGCGGTGCCGCCGCCGATGACCAGGACGTCGCAGTCGAAGCGAACCGCGTCGTCGACCGCGGGGATATCAGTTGCGGCGTTGGTGGTGTCGTTCATTTCCGTGACCTCGTTTCCCCGAGTGCGTTCAAGATCCTGGCGCGGGCCGCATCCGCATGCTCGCGCCTATCGGTGCCGTCGGAGGTATCGCGGGAACCAATCGCGATGTCCTCCCGGATCGATCCGTGGGCGGACAAGACGACGACACGGTCGCCGAGCGCGAGGGCTTCCTCGACGTCATGGGTGACGAAAACGACCGTGGTGGGATGGGCGTCGAGCGTCCTGATGAGCAGGCTCTGCATGGCGTGACGCGTCTGCGCGTCGAGCGCGCCGAAGGGCTCGTCCATGAGCACCGCGCGCGGGGCGCCGGCGAGGCCACGGGCCAGCTGCACGCGCTGGCGCATCCCGCCCGAGAGCGACCGCGGCAGGTAATCGCGGAAGTCGGAGAGCCCGACCTCGGACAGCCAGCTGTCGACCTGGTCCCGGCGCTCGGTTTTGGGGACGCCGCGCAGCCGCAGCGCGAGGTCGACATTCCGGGCCACGGTGCGCCACGGCAGGAGCACGTCCTCCTGGAACACCATCGCCCGGTCGCGGGACGTCGTAGTGACGGGCCGTCCGTCGGCGAGGATCTGGCCGCGCCGCGGAGTACTCAGGCCGGCGATCGCGCGCAGGAGCGTCGATTTTCCGCAGCCTGATGGGCCGGTGAGAACAAGGATCTCCCCCGCGCCGATGGTGAGCGAGAGGTCATCGAGGATCGTCGAGGCCCCGATATCGATGCCGAGGTCGCGCACCTCGATGGACATCGCCTCGGATGCGGCCTCGGGCTCAGATGCCATCGCGGTCGACGTCGCCCGTCCTGGTGATTCGATGGTCATTGTGTCCTCTCTCCCCGCGGTAGCCACGAGGTGACCTTTCGGCCGAGTATTTCCACGGCGGCCGAGGTCAGCGACCCGAGGATGCCGATGGTGATCATTCCGACGAAGGTGCCGGGATAGTCGACGATGGTGTAGGACTGCCAGGTCCGATAGCCGACCCCGAGGCTTCCCGAGATCATCTCGGCGGAGATGACGCAGATCCACGCAACCCCGAGCCCCACGGATAGGCCCCCGAACACCCCGGGGAGGATCCCGGGCAACACGACGTGGAGCAGTACGTCCCGCGGCCTACCGCCGAGCGTGCGCACGGAGTCTTCCCACAGCGTTGGCAGGGCACGGACGGCATGCCTCGTGCTCACCATGATGGGGAAGAACGCGGCGAGGAACGTGATGGCTACGATGCCCGATTCGCTCGTGGGGAACATGAGGATCGCGACCGGGACCAGTGCGATCGCGGGGATCGGCCTGATGATCTCGATGAGCGTGCCGAGGGTGTCGGCCGCGACGCGGGACCGGCCGAGAGCGATGCCCGTGGCCACGCCCACGACGGCGGCGATGGCGAAGCCGGTGAGGATGCGCAGCAGCGATTGGATGATGTCGAGGTAGTACTCGAATTGGCCCAGTTGCTCGACGAATCGCGCGACGATCTCGGTGACCGAGGGCAGCGAGGAAAAGCGGAGGCCGGCGTCGACGTTCCACTGGGTCAGCCCCTGCCACACGAGAAGGAACGCGATGACGGCGGCGATGCTTCGGATTGCGCTGATGCGGCTTCCGCGGCGGCGCGTGCGGCGCTCGGTGTCGGCGCTTCGCGATGCCCGGCGCGCGGAGTCCGTGCCGGCGCGAGCGCCTGCGTCGGCGGCGGGGTCGTCCGCGGCGATCTGGATCGTCATGAAGCCACCTCGCTCACGGCGGTTTCGAAGTCGATCACGGTCGCTCCCGGGTTCTCGCGGACAAAGCCGTCGGCTTCGCTTTCGGTACTGAACGGGGTGAATGTGTCGTGCTCGCGCACCCACACCGAATGGTCGGCGAACCAGCGGGCGCCGTTCGCTCCGTCGCGGACGTACGCGGCGCGGACGCGCTCGCCGCTCTCGCGGGCGTGTTGCACGGTCTGGAGCAGGCATTCGGTCGTGGCGGCGACCCGCGTCTGGGCCTGCCCGTCGATCCACACCTCGCCGCCCACGCCCTCGCTAGTGACCGGGTTTCCGCACTCGTCGTTTTCGGCCTGGCCGATCGACCACGAGGCCGACGCGCTCGGTTCGTCGAAATAGTTCCGCCCGAGATCGCCGTAGACCTCACGGAGCGGGCCGTCGTCGACGAACTCGTCGAGGTCGAGGTCGGTGAACTCCCCGATCGAGTTGAGATAGTCGAAGTCGTCACCGAGCTTCTCGATCAGGTCGCTGCGCAGCGCGGGGTCGAATGCCGTGCCGGTCGGACCGTTGTACAGGTAGACGACCTCAGCGGGAAGGCCGGCGTTGTCGGCGACGATCTCCGCGGCCTCCACCGGATTGTTCTCAAGGAAGTCCGAGGCCTCGATCTGTGCCCGCAAAAACGCCTTGGTGACGTCGGGCTGCTCGGACTCGAGGCGGCTGGTGGCGACGACGCCATGAAGTGTCGGGGTGTTCGTTTCCGCCCCGTTGTATAACAGCCTGTTGCCTCCCTGATGAACGAGCTGGCCCGGCCACGCCACGAACTGGGACAGCGCATCGACCTGCTTCGACTCGAGCGCCGAGGCTCCGATTTGGGGCTGCTGGTTCTGCACGGACACCGACGCAGGGTCGACCCCGGCTTGCGCGAGACCGCGCAGCAGGAGTCCGTGGCCTGCCGAGCCCACGGACGCGGAGACCTTCCTGCCGGCAAGGTCCGCGATATCGCGAAGGGGCGAGTCTTCGCGCACCACGACCGAGTTCAGCGAGCCCTTGCTGTCGTAGCCGGTGACGGACAGCATCTGGGTCGGCGACTGGCCCGCCGACCGGCTGCGTGAGCCGTTGATGAGCAATGGGTAGTCGCCCATGGAGCCGATATCGATCTTCCCGGCGATCATCTCGGCGGTGATGGGCGCTCCGGTGTCGTAGTCCTGCCAGCGGACCCGGTAGCTGTCTCCGGTGCGCTCACCGAGCTTGTCGAGTTCGGACTCGAAGTAGCCCTGGGCGCGCAGGAGCGTGCCTGCCGTCACGGTGTTGATCGTTTTCGACTGGTACCCGACGACCACCTCGATGTCTCCTTCGGAGGCAAGGGATTCGACGGAGCACGCCGTGAGGGAAAGCGCGAGAGTCGCGATGCACACGGGTGTGGTCAGTTTCTTGATAGCCATGTCGCCTAGTTGTACTGACCACGGAGGTTAGGTACGCGGTCGGCGGGTGTGGCGCCTCGTAGTGCGGTGTGGCCGCGGTGGTGATTGTATCGGTGGAGGAAGTCGGGGAATTCCTTCGCTCGTTCGGCCTCGTTTAGGTACGCGGTGGCGTAGGCCCATTCTTCGAGCATGGTCCGGTTGTAGCGCTCGACCTTGCCGTTGGTTTGGGGCCGGTACGGGCGTGTGCGTTTGTGGGTGATTTGCTCGCCGAGAGCGCCTGCAAATGCGTTCGACCGGTAGCAGGGGCCGTTATCGGTCAAGACTCTGCGCACGGTAATCCCGGCGCTGGCGAAATACGCGGCGGCGCGTTCCCAGAAACTGGCTGCGGTCTCCTTCTTCTCGTCCTCGAGTAGTTCGCTGTAGGCCAGCCGCGAATGGTCATCGATAGCATTGTGGATGTACCAGTAGCCCGTCCCGCGCCGGCTGTTGCGTTTACCTGTGGGGCGGCCGTGGACTTTGTGCCCGCCCCCGTCGGGGATCCGTCCGAGCTTTTTGATGTCGACATGGATCAGGTCCCCGGGTGCGGGGTGCTCGAAGCGGTGGACTTGTCGTGTGCTGGCGCGCACCCGGGCGCCTGTGGCCGGATCGGTGAATGCCAGTCGTACGCAGCCATAACGCGACAAGATCTTGTGCACGGTCGAGGGATGCATTCCCAGGTGGTAGGCGATTTTCGCCGGACCCCAGCGACGAGCGACGCGCAAGCCCACCACGCGCCGCTCCAGTCGGCGAGAGGTCTGACGCGGACTGTGGCGAGGGCGGCTGGACCGATCAGACATCCCCGCTGTGGCCTGCTCGCGATAGCGTGCACTCCAGCGGCGAGCTGTGGTCAGCGATACTCCGAACCGTTCGGCCGCGCGCGCCGGTAGCCACCCGTCCTCGACAATGCACCTTGCCAGACGCAGTCGACCAGTCGGAGTCAATGGGGCGTTAACGTGGGTCATGAAGGCCTCCGTTGTGGGTGTGGTTGCTTGGTCGCTTTCACACCTCACACGGAGGCCTTCCCTACGTCACCTCGACATGCCGAACACAGACACAACCTCTGTGGTCAGTACACCTAGTCGTTTCGTCGTGAGGGATGAGAGGTCAACGGAGCAGGTAGGGCATGTTGACGCTCACCGCGCCTGTGGGGCAGCGCGCGGCGCAGGGGCCGCAGTACCAGCACTCGTCGACGTGCATGTAGGCCTTGTCCGTCTCGGGATCGATGGCGAGCGAATCGAGCGGGCACGCCTCGACGCACAGCGTGCACCCACTGATGCACAAGGATTCGTCGATGGTGACGGGGACATCGTGGCGTTGGTTGTCGATCAAGGGCATGAGGCTTACCTCCTGGGGTCGTGGGGCCGCGATCCGCGCGCGCTGAGTGAGGCGCGGTCGCTACGTAGGCTGATGAACTCGAGGTCGACCGGGGTGCCCCGGCGCGTCCGGGTGAGCCGCTCCATGAGAACCAGCGGAGCGTGCGCCGGTACGTCGAGTTCCCTCGCGGTGTCGGAGTCCGCGGCGGTCGCCTCGATGAGGTACTCGGACTCCCCCAAGGGCGTACCGAGCGCGCCTTCGAGTAGCGCGAAAATGTCGTTGTGTTCCAGATCGGCACCGTCGATGCCGCGCCCGGCTTCCTCGGTGAGGTACGTGCGATCGAGGCTGAAGGGCACCGAATCGACGTGGCGTACGCGCTCGATGAAAAGCACCGGCGTGCCGGATAGGAGTTCGAGCCGGTCTGCGACGATCGGCGGGGCCGGGACGAAGGCCACGTCGCGCACGACGTTGACGACCTCGCCCGCCCCGCTCCCGTGGAACGACTCGCGGAGTCCGCGCAGTTCGTCGATGCGGTAGTTCACCTTCCGGTGCGCGACGGACGTGCCCCTGCCGGGGCGGCGATCGATGAGCCCTTCTGCACGCAGTTGGGTGAGCACCTCCCGGATGACGTTGCGTGAAACACCGTATTCTGCGGCGAGCTCTCCTTCGGTAGGGAATCCGCCGCCGAACGTGCCGCGGATTGCCTCTCGTCGCAGATAGTCGGCGACCCGGCGAACCTTGGGGCCACGATGGGCGACATCATTGCGCTCTCGCACTGTCATCGGGTCCTCCAGATTCCCTCGTCGTGATTGGCATTCTTTTCGTTCGGCGTGCCTACAAATAAGCTGGTCACGGCTCGATCTGTAAAGTTAGGAAGGGCTAATCAAAGTGCGTGGCGTCGAGCCTGATTTCGATTGCGCCGCCCACGCGCCGCTGAAATACGAGGTCGAGGGTCCGCCTTTCCTCGTTGCGCCACCTCCTCGCAGCCGCCAAGCCTTTGGTTCATCGAGAGCCCTTTCGACGGATGCGCGCCGCGCTTGCGGCCGGGGAGCGGCTCACGCACTCTGGGAACCAGAAACGAAAACGGCGCACGTTCGCCCACGAACACGACGAATGAACGCCCGCCCGACGTCATAAATCTGCAAAGGACAGCCATGCCAGCGAACTCAGACCGGATCGAACTGCGGGTACTCACCGAGCCGCAACAGGGGTCGAATTACCGGATGTTGCTCGACATCGCGAAGGCCACCGAGGAACTCGGCTATGGCGCGTTCTTCCGCTCCGACCACTACCTGAAGATGGGCGGCGTGAGTGGCGAGCCGGGCGTCACGGACGCGTGGATCACGCTCGCCGGGCTCGCGCGGGACACGAACACGGTGCGGCTGGGCACGCTGCTCACGTCGAATACGTTCCGCCACATCGGGCCGCTTGCGGTGTCGGTGGCGCAGGTGGACGAGATGAGCGGCGGTCGCGTCGAGCTCGGGCTCGGCGCCGGCTGGTACGACGACGAGCACACCGCATTCGGCATTCCGCAGCCTTCGGTGAAGGACCGGTTCGACGATCTCGAGGATTCGCTCGAGGCACTCGATAAGTGGTGGTATCGGAACGAGCGCGGCACGACTTTCGACTACACCGGGCACAATCTGCAGCTACGCGAGTCACCGACGCTCACGCGGCCGGTGCAGGAGCAACTTCCACTCATCGTCGGCGGACACGGCAAGAAGCGGACGCCGAGCTTCGCGGCACGCTTCGCCACCGAATTCAATGTGCCGTTCTCGCCCGCGGCGGACACCGCTCGAATCAACGGCTACGTCGATTCCGCCTGCGCCGAGGTCGACCGGGACCCGGGCACACTGCTGCGTTCGGCGGCACAAGTGATCTGCTGCGGCACGTCCGACGAGGAGCTCGCCCGCCGTGCCGACGCCATCGGCCGCGACCTGGACGAGTTGCGCGAGAACGGGCTCGCCGGCACGCCGGAAGAGGTCGTCGCAAAGGCGAGGTCGTACGCCGACGAGGCCGGGGTGTCGCGCCTGTACCTCCAGTTCCTCGACATGACCGATCTAGACCATCTCGCACTCGTGGCGGACAAGGTGCTGCCCGAGCTCTAGGCGGTGAGCGTCGGCGGCTGAACGACACGCCGCACCGATTCAGCGCCCTTGCAGGTCCGAGGACCGAAGGCCTAGGTTGAAACCGAGGCTGACTAAACATTCAGTCAGCGCCGGTTTTCACCCCAAAGGACCCGCCATGGGATTCGAGATGCCCGCCAAGGAACGCATCGTCGATGCCGCCATCGACCTGTTCGGCGAGCGCGGCTTCCAAGGCGTGAGCATCAAGGCCGTGGCCGAACTGGCAGAGGTGTCCCCGTCTCTGGTGATGCACCATTTCGGCTCCAAGTCAGGCCTCAAAACGGCGTGCGATCTCGAGGCCGCGGCCGAGTTCAAGAAAATGAAGACCGAGGCCGTCGAGGCGGGCGCGCTCCCGCTCACCCTCATGTTCGATCTCGCTCGTCGCAGCGACCACATCGTGCTCTACTTTTTTCGTTCCTTCGTCGAGGGTGGGGACGCGGCCGACGCGCTCTTCGATCAGCTCGTCGAGGATGCTCTCGACTACACCGCGGCGGGCGAGGAACGCGGCCTGGTCTACCCCGCCACCGACCCGCGAGCCCGCGCCGTCATCTTCCTCGTCCAGGGAATGGGCACCCTGCTCCTGCACCGCCAGATCCGGCGCCATCTCGGCGTCGACCCGGTATTCGATCCGCCCGAGGATCTCCTGCCATACATTTCCGCGGTCACGGAGATCTATTCGCGCCCCACCCTCAACGCCGAGGCGTACGAGGCGCTCCTCACCACCGCGAAGGACCCCGGCAATGAGTAACGACAGCCAGGTAATCATCGCCGAGAATCTCACCAAGACGTTCGGCGACTTCCATGCCCTCGACGGGCTCGACTTGTCCATCGACGCCGGGGAGGTGCACGGCTTCCTCGGCCCCAACGGGGCGGGCAAGTCGACCACCATCCGCATTCTCCTCGGGCTCCTGCGCCATACCTCCGGCGAGGTACGCCTCTTCGGCCGCGACCCCTGGCGCGACGCCGTAGCCCTCCATCGACGGCTCGCCTACGTCCCCGGCGATGTCGACTTGTGGCCGGGCCTCACAGGCGGCGAAGTCATCGACACCTTCCTCCGACTTCGCGGCACCTTCGACAAGACCCGGCGCGATGAACTCATCGAGCGTTTCGCGCTCGACCCCCGCAAGAAGGCACGCACCTATTCGAAGGGCAACCGGCAAAAGGTCGCGCTCATCTCCGCGCTCGCCTCGGATGTCGACCTGCTCCTCCTCGACGAGCCGACCTCCGGGCTCGACCCGCTCATGGAGGTCGTCTTCCAGGACGTCATCGCCGAGGCGACCGAGCGCGGCACTTCGGTGTTCCTGTCGAGCCACATCCTCGCGCAGGTCGAAGCCCTCGCCGACCGCATCTCGATCATCCGCGACGGGCGCATCGTCGAGACCGGCACGCTCTCGGAGCTGCGCCACATGACGCGCACGACGATGGAGATGGAGACCACCTCCCCTGCCCGGCCGCTCGCCGAACTCGCCGGAGTGCACGGCTTCCGCACCGACGGTGCCCGCTCGATATTCGAGGTCGACGGCGAGCGCGTCGACGAGGTCCTCCGCGCCGCCGCACCGCTGGGCATCCGCTCCCTCCTCGCCCATCCGCCGACGCTCGAGCAGATCCTCATCCGCCATTACGGCACCTCTGACGGCGGACGCCACGCCCATGAAGGTTCCGCGCCATGAGCCCCATCGCAGGCACCGCCACCCTCCTGCGCCTGATGGCGCGCCGAGACCGAATCCGCACCCCGGCTTGGATCGCCGGGATCGTGTTCTTCGCCGCCTACGTCACCATCGAGGTCGCCGCACTCGGCGACGACCCGCACAGTCTCGCGAACTCCGCCGTCCTCTTCGCCGACGCCATGGGCCGCCTCATGACCGGCCCGGCACTCGGTCTCGACGCGCCGAGTTCCGCCCGCTTCTTCGCCGCCGGATACGCCCTGTTCGTCTACATCCTCTTCGCGCTCATGGCGATCTTCACCGTCATCCGCCACACGCGCGCCGACGAGCAGTCCGGCCGCACCGAACTCGTCCGCGCGAACGTCGTCGGCATCCACGCCCAGCTCACCTCGGCGCTCATCATCACCGCCTTCGGCGCCGTCGTCTCCGCACTCGGCGTCTTCGCAGTGGCCCTCGCACGCGGCTACCCTGCCGGCGGCTCGGCGCTCATCGCGATCACCGCGCTCGCCGTCGCGCTCTTCTTCGCCGGTGTCGCCGCGCTCTCGGCACAGCTCTTCGAGTCCTCCCGCGCGGCATCGGGTCTCGCGGGCGCGGTCCTCGCCACCGCGTACGCCCTCCGCATGATCGGCGACGCCGCACGTTCCGGCGGCAGCCCTCCGTCGTGGCTCTCCCCGCTCGGATGGGCGCAACAGACCGGACCCTTCGTGCTCGACCGGTGGTGGCCGCTCGCCCTTCTCGCCGGATTCGGCCTGGCCTTCCTACTTGCCGGGTTCCGCCTTGCCGAGTTTCGTGACGTCGGAAGTGCCATTTTCTCCGGACGTCCCGGCCGCGCGACAGGCGGACCGGTCCTCGGCACGCCCCTGGGCCTTGCCGCCCGCCTGCTCCGCCCCGGGTTCGCGGCCTGGGGGATTTCGTTGGCCATCGCCGCCGCCGTGTTCGGCGCCTATTCGGCGTCGATCGCAGGCTCGGCCGACACCCTCCCCGAGGAACTCACCAAGGTCCTGTCCGCCGACGATCTCTCCGGCGGCTACCTCGCCTTCATGGTTCTCATCTTCGGTGTCTTCGCCTCCGCAGCGGCGGCGGGCGCCCTCGGGCAGCTGCGCGGCGACGAACTACGCGGCCGCACCGAGCTCCTGCTCGCATCGGGCGCCGGTCGCGGCCGGCACCTCGCAGCACAACTCACCGTCATCGCAGCCGCATCGATACTCATCTGTCTGGCGACGGGCCTGGCCACGGGCGTCGGCGCGTTCGCCTCCGGCACCGACGACACCCACGTCATCGCAGATCTCCTGCTCGCGGGCGCCAACCAGATCCCGGCCGTCCTCGCCGTCATCGGCATCGTCGTCGCATTCTTCGGCTCGCTTCCGCGCTTCGCCGCGGCCGCCGGCTGGGCCGTCATCGGCTTCGGCGGTTTCGTCACCGCATTCGGCGAACTACTCGACCTGCCACAGCCGCTCAAGAACCTCAACGTCTTCGGGCACGTCGCCGCCTATCCGGTCGACCCCGTCGCCTGGCAGCCGATCGCGTGGCTCCTACTCATCGCCGCGGCGGGCGTCGCCGCCGGATTCGCCGGCTGGTCAAGGCGCGAGGTCGACCACGCCTAACCGCGCCCGACTGCGTGAAACAGGCCGAGTCTCCTCGCTAGCCGATCGGGCAGGCCACTCCGGTGCGCGCGTGGCAGTCGTATCCGTTCGGCACCTTCTGCAGGTACTGCTGGTGATAGTCCTCGGCGTAGAAGAACCGCCCCGAGCGGACGTCCGAGAGAAGCCCGACCTCCGTCGTCACGGATGCGAAGCCCTTTTCCGCGAGGACCTCTCCGTAGCGCGCCGCCATGCGTTCGGCGAGCTCGAGCTGTTCCGGGGTCGTCGCGAGGATCACCGAACGGTACTGGGTGCCCACGTCGTTGCCCTGCCGGTTGAGCGTCGTCGGATCGTGCGATTCGAAGAACGCCGCAAGCACCTCGCCCGCCGAGATCACCTTCGGGTCGAAGTCGACGAGCACGGCCTCGGTGTGGCCGGTCTGTCCCGTGCACGCTTCCTCGTAGGTCGGGTTCTCGGTCCAACCGCCGGCATAGCCCACTGCGGTGGTCCATACGCCGTCGAGCTGCCACATACGCTTCTCGGCGCCCCAGAAACAGCCCATCCCGAGAACGATCTGCTCATGCCCCTCGGGAAACGGCGCCACCATCGGATTGCCGGTGACGATATTGCGCTCGGCGACCGGCATCTCCTCTTCGCGTCCGGGGAGCGCGTCCTCCCGCGCGACGACAGACTTCGGCGTGAGATCGACGCGCGAACCCGCCATTGCCGACTGCAGTGCATCTTCCAACCAACCCATGCCGTCAGAATACGCCCCTCGGGCAAGTCCTCCGACCCCGAAACCACTCGCGGCAGACGCTCCCATCACCATCCTGAACGCCCGTGATTCAGCTCGTTACTAAATCGTGTTCTGCGCTCTTTTCACACCTATGACGTCGGAGAGGCAAATCCTGCAAGCGGTGAGACCTACTTCACTCAAGCTCAGAGACTGCGCACAACTCAACATTTGTAGTGTTTCCGAACTTTTGCTAGCAGCTGCAAGCATTAAAGCTCGCTTAGCAGCAATTTCATGCGTGTAGTTCCTTTGAATTTGCGGCACAGGAGGCGTTAAGGTCAGTGAAACCCCTCAGCAGGAAGGTATTTGATGTCTTCATCTATGCAGCACTTCACGCATGGTGAAAAGCGTCTGCGCGATTTCATCGACCGCGACGCGCGTCAAGCGAACTGCGACACGTTTTCCTACACCGACCAGGAAGCTGAGCACCGCAACCGGCAGCTCATTTCCGGTTTGATCGTCGCTCTCGTCGCTATCGCCGTCATCGCCTGCCTCCTGCTCCTTTAAGACTTTTCACCCAGGCCGCCGCTCCCTTCCCGGGGCGGCAGCTTTGTGCATCCGCGCCCAGGGTGAATTGAGGGCGCCGAAAAGCGCCTCACATCCTTTCGGCAAACGCGACGCAAGTCGCGCCCGATGGCTGAGGAAATGTCGGCCGCTCCATATTCCGAGATTTACGAAAAGCCTTTTACCTGCGGAGTTGAACGTATTCTGCCAGAACTCCCGATCGCCCCTATGGTGGGAAACGTAAGAAAAACAAGCCAGTCCTTTGCTGACGCATGACCAATGAGCCGGCAACGGACAGTCGAATACACAATTCGCAATACGTTTGCAGAAAGGACTCGATGATGGCTGAGTACACGCTTCCGGATCTTGATTACGATTACGGCGCTCTGGAGCCGGCTATTTCCGGTGAGATCATGGAGTTGCACCACTCCAAGCACCACGCGACCTATGTCAAGGGCGCTAATGATGCTCTCGCGCAGCTCGAGGAGGCCCGTGAGGATGGGTCGATCTCGTCGAAGGCCCCGCTGCTGTCGAAGAACCTCGCGTTCCACCTCGGTGGGCACACGAACCACTCGATCTTCTGGAAGAACCTGTCCCCCAATGGTGGCGGAGAGCCGACCGGCGAGCTCGCCGAGGCGATCGGCCGGGACTTCGGGTCGTTCGAGAAGTTCAAGTCCCACTTCAACGCTGCCGCGCTGACGCTGCAGGGCTCGGGCTGGGCCGTGCTGGGCTACGACCACATCGGTGGCCGCCTGGTCATCCAGCAGCTCACCGATCAGCAGGGCAACATCTCGGTCAACCTGACCCCGCTGCTCATGCTCGATATGTGGGAGCACGCGTTCTACCTGCAGTACAAGAACGTCAAGGCCGACTACGTCAACGCCGTGTGGGACGTATTCAACTGGGACGACGTCGCTGCCCGCTACGCCGCGGCCAAGGCATAACCACACCCCGCCCCGCTCGCCCTGGTCAGGGCAAGCACACAGCGGAACACGCTGCGCCCTCCAGCACCACAGGTGCCGGAGGGCGCAGCCGTATTCAAAGGTGCGCGGTGCTCGCCGCGCCCGGTCCCCTGCCTCGCTTGCCGGATCGTTTTCCCCGAAACCCGCTCGGCACAGCACCACCGTGCTCTAGTCTGAGCCGAGGAAATCAGTTGATGCAGCGTCCAGTTCCGGCGGCGCAGGGAAGACGTACGCGCAGGACTCGTCGACGCGGCCACGAGGATCGGATTCACCATGGCCCAGGGCTCACATCCTTCGACAGTCGGCGTCGTCTCTCGCCGCACGGTTCTGCGTTCTGCGGCGATTGCCGGCGGCGCGGCGACTCTGGCGAGCATGCTCCCCGCCTACTCGGCGGCGCAGACCTCGAATCTTCTCGTCGGCCGCGGTATCGGCGACATCACCGGCGAGCCCCTGGGCGCGGGCATGAATGGCTACGCGGAAATGAGCCAGATGTCCACGGGTCTGCATTTGCGACAGCGGGCCCGTGCGTTCATCTTCGCCGAGTCGGAAAGCTCGCCCCGTATCGCCATGGTCACCTGCGAACTGGGGCTGATGTTCCAGTCGATTCAGCTCGAGGTGCTCCGCAGACTGCGTGAGCGTTTCGGCGACACCTACCACGAGGGCAACGTGTTGCTGACCGCCACGCATACCCACGTCGCGCCGGGAGGAACCTCGGGTCACCCGATGGTCGACCTGTCGATGTTCGGCTTCCGCCCGGCGACCTTCGAAGCGAACGTCGCGGGCATCGTCGATGCGATCGCCATGGCGCACGAGGACATGGCGCCGACAGAAATCGGAGTGAGCCATGCCGAGCTCACGAACGCCGGCGTCAACCGTTCGAAGCAGGCGTTCGATGCGAATCCGGACGAGGACAAGGCGGCGTTCCCCACGGGCATCGACCCACGCTCGCAAACCCTGCAGATGTACCGCGGCGGACAGCTCGTGGGCGTGCTCAACTGGTTCGGCGAGCATGCCACGTCGATGTCGACCGACTCCACGCTCGTGTCCTCGGACAACAAGGGCTACGCGGCATGGCATTGGGAGCGTGAGGTCGCCGGCCAGGATTACCTCTCGGGCGCGACGCCGCCGCTGATCACGGCCTTTGCGCAGTCCAACGCTGGGGACATTTCGCCGAACCTGGACCTGAGCCCGGGCTCCGGGCCCACGGACAACGAGTACGAGAACACTCGAATCGTCGGTACCCGCGAGTACGATGCCGCGGCCGGGCAGATCGGGGCGATGGCCCCGCTCGGCGCCGGGATCGACGTGCGCCACGTGTGGGTCGACATCACCGCGGTGGAGGTGACACCGGAATTCACCGGCGACGGCCTTACGCACCGCACATCCGTAGCCGCGCTCGGCGCCGCGTTCGCCGCCGGATCGCAGGAGGACGGTGGTGGCGGCGAAGACCTACCGTTCAACGAGGGTGCGCGCGGCGGCAACCCGGCGGTCGCACAGATCGGGGACGTCGTCATCCCGCAATGGCTGCGGGACGCGCACGGAGACAAGGACATCCTGCTGCCCGCCGGGCTCGTGCCCCACGCCATCCAACGCGTCTTCCCGTTCCACCTCGTCCGGCTCGGCTCGCAGTACATTTTCGGGATCCCATTCGAGGTCACCGTCGTGTCCGGGCTCCGTCTGCGCAGGACCCTCGGCAAGGCTCTCGGCGTCTCGCCCGACCAGGTGCTCATCCAGGGTTACACGAACGGCTACGGCCACTACCTGACCACGCCAGAGGAATACGCGACACAGAACTACGAAGGCGGCGCCACGGCGTTCGGCCCGTGGCAGCTGCCCGCGATCGCGCAGATCGGAGCGGGTCTCGCGGCCTCGATGCGCGAAGGCACGCCGAACGCCCCGGGCACCTGGGAAAGAGACCTCACCGGCGTCATCCCCGCATCTCCCTTCGGCAATCCCAGCGTGGATGTGCCCGCCCCGGGGCACGCGTTCGGCGACGTCATCGACGAGCCGCAGGAGTCCTACCGGCCCGGACAGCGTGTGCTCTCGCGTTTCGCAGGGGCCAACCCGAACACCGATCTGCGCCGGGGATCGACGTACCTCACCGTGGAACGGGAGGACGCACGCGGTTGGACAAGGGTGCACGACGACGGAGATTGGTCGACGATGATCACCTTCGAAAACCTCGGCCCATTCACCAACGCACTCGTCTCGTGGGACATCCCGCAGGGCACGCCGCCCGGCAACTACCGCATCACCTATTCGGCCACCGGCCGCGGGCTGGGCTCGACGTTCCCCATCAACGGCGCCTCACGCGGTTTCCAGGTGGACTGAGCGCGCCGGCGCTGCGCATACGACAAAGGCGGCGGATCTCCTTTCGTGGAGATCCGCCGCCTTGCTCTATTCACCGCATACCGAAGTATGACGGCGCAGTGGCGTGACTAGCCGCGACCGTTCGGGGCATCGGGGCCCGGGGCCGGAGCCGGTGCCGGGGCCTGGTTGCCGGGAGCCGGCTGACCCGGGAGGGCCGGGCACTCCGGAAGACCTGCGGGCAGCACGAGGCCCGGGATCTCGACGTAGCCACACACGACCGCACCGGCGCCGGCAGCAGCGGCGAGGGAACCGGCGGCAGCGACGAGCGGGAGGAGGTTGCCGACGACGGTGGTGATACCGCCGCTGGTGCCGAGCGAATCGCCCACGGACAGCGCGACCGGCGCGAGGGAGCCGGTGGTCGGCTCACCGAGGAGGGAACCCGTGGTGTCGACGGACGCCGTGCCCGGCGCGGGGTACGAGGCGTCGACTGATCCACCGGTGAGGTCCTGCACCGAGGCGCCGAGCGAGCCGGAGGTCGGCTCGCCGAGCAGGGACCCGGTGGTGTCGAACGAACCGGTGCCGAGGTTGTTGACGTCATCGAGCAGGGAGCCGGCCTCCGGCGAGGAGCCCCAGGCCTTGAGCGAGTCCGAGCCGAGCGAGTCGGCGCTGATCGAGCCGGTCGCCGAATCCGAGCTCTGTGCGGAGGCGACGCCCTGTGCGCCGGCAACCATGAGAAGGGAGGCAGCCGAAATAGCGGCGACCTTGGTGAACTTTGACGTCATTTCGCGTCTCCTTGGTTGGGGGTTACAACTGGCGTCCGCTGCCTTCGCGGCCCCTGCCCGCGGACAGCACCTACAGAAAGACGAGCTCAGCACAGAATGAAGAAGCCGTGCGTAACAGCACTTGCTCAGGTTAGCGGAATATTACTTATATCGCTAAACAAATCCGAAATAATTTCGAGTTGAAAATTAAGTATTCACCTACTCGTTATCAGGCGGTAAATTGCCATCCATAGACTGTCCGATAATCCACATTGTCTGCGCTGGTTAAAGCTGTTTGGTGTAGTCGAGCAGAAATCGGGTGATGTGTCCCCATTGCAGGCCATGCCTTCACAGTCGGCAGTTGCGTTCCCGGACAATGCATCCGAATGGCCCCGGCACTCGAAGGGTGAATTCTCGCGCTGTCCGCACTCCTTCGCTGCGCGATTACCTTGGCGAGAATTGACGGTCATTTCCCGATCAACTTACGAATCATTCCGCGCCCTCTCAGACAGCTGAACGCGCAGAATGGGCTTCATTTCGACGCGCGTTCTCGGGCCATATCGCCGCACGACGGGTTCACTGCGCCCGCAACCGGCGAGTAGCTCGTATGATGTGCAATTAGAGCGCTTATCCGACTGGCCAGTCGGGTCGAAATACATTCTCGGACCGAAGGATCTTTAGACATGGACACCTTGACCAGCAAACTCACCTCGTTCCGCAAGAATCGGGCGGTACGCCGCGCCGAGGAGAAGGCGCTGCGCCGGAAGGCGACTATCGAGGCCAAGGCTCAGGTCAAGGCCCAGAAGGCCGCGGAGAAGATTCGCGACAAGGCCGATTCGAAGAACGTCAAGAAGCTGAAGAAGCGCGCGGAGAAGGCCACCAAGCGCACCACGAAGAAGGCGAAGAAGACCGCCAACTCTCTCGAGCAGGGTCACCAGGAGCGGCGCCGCGGCGCGGCGGAACTGAAGATCCGGCAGAACAAGTCCGAGGACAAGGCACGCCGTAAGCAGCTCGCCAAGGAGGCCAAGCTCCAGTCCAAGGCGGACAAGGCCGCGGCGAAGGACGCGAAGGTCGGCCGCGCCCACGAGAAGAAAATGGCCGAGCTCGAGCTCGCGAAGGTCAAGCAGGGCCACCTCAACAAGGACTCGGCCAAGCGCTACGTCGGCTTCGCGCAGATCGTGCTGCCGGTCCTCGCGCCCCTCGCGTTCAAGGGCATCACCTCCGCGCAGGGTTCGGCCGCGCCGCTGGCCGCTAATCCCGCCACCGCGCTGGAGAACCGCATTTCCGCACTGCGCGAGTCGCTGTCCAAGCTCAACGCCAACCGCGGCAGCGAGCCGGAGATCGCCCGCTTCTCCGAGCGCACCGAGGTCCGCCTCAACGACATGAACACCGCGCTCGAGACCGCGGAGACGATTCCGACGGCCGAACGCCGCAACGTGCACAAGTCGATTGCCGGCGAGCTCGACCGCGTCAACCGCGACGTTCTCGCCCGCCTCGGGGTGAAGAGCTAACGGCTCGTCGCCTCCCCCGACGCATCGCGCGGCGCGGCCCCCTTGTGGGCCCGCCGCGCGTTGTCATTTTCGACCTTTGCCCCGGAGGGCGGCCATAATTGGGGTATGCGCTTTTCTTCCGTTCGCCCCGCGTCCTCAGCCCGACCCTCCTCTGCCGATGCCGCCGGCTCCGCCGGTGTCCGGCGCCGGATCGCCGCCCGCGGCGTGGCTCTGGCGATGACGGCGGCGCTCGCACCCGCGGCGGCGGCCGTGGTGTCGGCTCCCGCGGCTCAGGCCCATTCGGTGCTCGTCGCGACGACTCCGGAGCAGGGGGCGACGGTCGACGAGGCACCCGAATCCGTCGAGGTCGTGTTCAACGAGGAGATCTCTTCCGACTTCGCCACGCTGACGGTGATGTCCGACGGCGAGGATGTCGCCGAGGGAGATCCCGAGGTCGACGGGGATTCGCTCTCCGTCGCGGTCCCTGCGCTCGACGAAGGCACCTACACGGTCGGATACCGGGTGGTCAGCGCCGATGGGCATCCCGTCCAGGGCTCGTGGGAGTTCACCGTCGAAGGCGCGGGCGGAGGCGCCTCGTCGACGGCCGAGTCCACCGGCGCCGAAGCGGACGCGGCCGAGGCCGGCTCCGGCGACGGCGCCGCCAGCGAGCAGCCCACCGATTCGGACGATTCCGCCGAGGCCGCGGACGAGTCGGACGAGGGCGGGATCAATATCTTCGCCGCGATCGGACTCCTCGCGGTGCTTGCCATCGCACTCATCGGCGGCGCGGTATTCCTGCTGCAGCGCCACAAGAAGAACATGGCGCAGTTCAACCAGGACGATCAATAGAACGACAACGAAAATGCGGGGCGCTCGTTCGCGCCCCGCATTTCTTTGCCGGCCGGTAATGCGTGTCGCTAGCGCCCCGGGAGGAAGCGCAGGGTTCCGGCCAACGAGCCCAGGGTCGTGTTCCACTTCTGGGAGTCCATGAAGTCCGGCCCACCGAGGTGCATGAGCCTCTGAGTCGCGACGGTCTGCGCCTCGGTGTACTTGAGGAGCCCGTCGACGCCGTGGCGGCGGCCGACGCCCGAGACGCCCATCCCGCCCATCGGCGCCCCATAGGAGCCCCAGGCGGCGACGTAGCCCTCGCCGACGTTAACGGTGCCGGCGTGGATCCGCCGGGCGATCTCGACGCCCTTCTCATCCGACCCGGCAAATACCGAGGCGTTGAGTCCGTACTCGGTGTCGTTGGCCTTCTCGATGGCCTCGTCCACCGAATCGACCGGGTACAGGGACACGAGCGGGCCGAAGGTCTCGCCCGCGAAGCACTCCGCCTCCTCGGGCACGTCCGCGAGCAGAGTCGGCTCGAAGAACAGCGGGCCGAGGTCCGGGCGCGCCTTGCCGCCGACGAGCACGCGTGCGCCCTTGGCGACGGCATCGTCGACGTGCTTCTGGACCGTGGAGAACTGGTCCGCGGAGATCAGCGAACCCATCTCCTTGTCGAACTCGTAGCCCGGGCCGACCTTCATCTCCCCGATGCGGCGAACGAGCGCCTTTTCCAGCTTGTCGGCGATCGCCCGTTCGACGTAGACGCGTTCGATGGAGATGCAGAGCTGGCCGGCGTTCGAGAACATGGCGCGAGTGGCGATCTCGGCGACCTCGTCGACGTCGGCGTCCGCCGTCACGACCATGGGGTTCTTGCCGCCGAGCTCCGCGGAGAAGTTGATGAGCCGCTCCCCCGCCTGCGCGGCGAGCTTGCGCCCGGTGGCCGTGGAGCCGGTGAACATGAGGTAGTCGCTGTTATCGAGGATCGCGGTGCCGATCTCGCGCCCCGGCCCCGGGACCACGGCGAACAGGTCGCGGGGCACGCCGGCGCGGTAGAGCAGCTCTGCGGCGGCCAGCGCGCTGAACGGTGTCTGGGAGTCCGGCTTGAGCACGATCGCGTTGCCGGCGATCATTGCCGGGATCGCATCGGAGACCGCGAGGGTGAGCGGGTAGTTCCACGGCGAGATCACGCCGACGATGCCCTTGGGCAGGTGGTTGATCTCGGTCTTGGTGAGCACCGGGATCATGCCCTTGGCGGATTTGCGGCCGAGCTCCTTCGGGGCGAGTTTGGCGTAGTACGAGGCGGTCATCGACACGTCGAGGACCTCCTCGAGCGCCGACGAGCGCGCCTTGCCGGTCTCGGCCTGGACCACATCGAGCAGGAACTCGCGGTTCTCGTGCACGAGCACGCCGAACTTGCCGAGAATCCGCGCGCGCTCGGCGACGGGCCGCGCAGCCCATTCGCGCTGTGCCACGCCGGCACGCTCGGCGGCGGCGTCGATATCGGCGGACGTGCCGATCATCATCTCCGCGAGAGGTTCGCCGGTGAACACCTCGTTGATCGTGCGGGTCTCGCGGCTCGATGGGTCGCGAACGAATTCCGGCGCGGCCACCAGGCTGCGGAGGCGGGCAAGAGTTTCAGCGCTAGGTGCAGACATATGCCGAGTATATGGCAAAGGTCCGGCGCGGGCGGCAGGACTGAATGGCCCCGATTCCGGACACCGAAATCATTACAGCGCTTGGCCCTCACGCAACGTCAGGGTGAAGGGTAGCTTGTAGCGCAAGACGCCGGGTGGGCCATGGCTTCGGCCATGGACACAGCACCGAAAGGACGAGAACCCATGCAGTATGACGGCGGAGAGCACCGCTGGTCGGTGGGCGAGGTCGCCCGGCTCGCGGGAATCACCGTGCGCACCCTGCACCACTGGGACTCCCTCGGCCTGGTGAGCCCCTCGGCCCGATCGGCCGCCGGGTACCGCCTCTACGGTCCGGGCGATCTTGCGCTGATTCACCGAGTTGTCGTGTTTCGCGAACTGGGCATGTCGTTGGAGGACGTGGCCTCCGCCGTCAGAGGCGAGGGGTCGGTCCAGGTCCAGCTGCGAAGGCAGGCCGATCTCCTGGCTCGCGAGATCGACAGGCTCGGGCACATGAAGAAATCAGTGGAAAGGATGATGATGATGGAAGAGTCCGGAGTGTCGTTGACCCCGGAAGAGGCCAAGGAGATCTTCGGCGAGAGCTTCTCCCCGGAGTATCAGGCCGAGGCCAAGGAGCGCTGGGGCGATTCCGAGCAGTGGGCGCAGTCCACCGCGCGGACAGCAAAGTTCTCGAAGGAGGACTGGAAGCAGGTCAAGGCCGATCACGATGCGCTGAACGCCGCTCTCGGCGACGCCAAGCGGCGCGGGGTCGAGCCGGATTCGGAGGAGGCGGCGGCGCTTGCCGAGCGTCATCGCGATTCGATCGACCGGTTCTACGATTGCACCCACGAGATGCAGGTGTGCCTGGCGCGGATGTACACCACCGACGAGCGGTTCACCGAGACCTACGACTCGGTGGAGCCCGGGCTCGCGCAGTGGCTGCGTGCCGCCGTGGAGTCCAACGCCCGCCGGCACGGCGTTGATCCGGAGACCGCCGAGTGGCGGTAGCCGCGGTTGGCGTTGCGGGTGGTGCCGAGCCAGGCACCCTTGCCCCAGCGGAAGACGACGCGCGGTCCTCCCCTTGTCCGGTTAGGCCCCGGAGCGGGAGGACCGCGCGTACGTCGTTATGCGGTCAGGAGCGGGCGCGGCGCCCCAGCAGAACGAAGGCCCCGCCGATGGCGAGCAGCACTGCGGAGGCGATGCCGATGGTCACCGCGTCGACGCCGGTATTAGCAAGCTTCGGCTCCGCGGCGATCGACTCCCGGTCGCCCTGGGTGTCGGTGCCGGCGAACTGTGCGCCGGCAGCCGGGTTGGCCGCGGAAACGGTGTTCTCGGCGCGGGTGTCGCCCTGCTCGCCGTTGACGACGGCCTCGGCACCGGAGTCGGTCTCGTCCGCACCGGCGGCCTCGCCGGTGTTGTCGTCACCGTTTTCGGCCGCGGTCGCTTCGTCGGAATTCGCCTCGGCTGCGGAGTCACCGTTCTCGGTCTCCTCGCCTTCGGCGTCCTCGCTTTCGGCCTCCTCCTGCTCGGCCATCGCCTCTTCGCACAGCTCGTCCGCCTCGTCCTCGGAGATCTCCTCCTTCTCCGCGAAACCGCGGCGGCACGGCTCGGGGACCGCTACCTGAACGTGCGGATCGCCGCGCTCGATCGGCGGAAGCGAGGCGACGGCGCGAAGCTCGTCGATGCTGTTGATGATCCCGTCCCACAGCTCGATGTCCTCGTCGGTGAGCTCGGCGGCGTCCTGCTTCGCCGCCATGCCCTCGAAGTAGCCGGTGAGGATCGTCGTGCCGATCCCCAGCGCGCCCTGGAAGATGGTCCTCTCGGACACAGCGACGCCGAGCGAGGTGGTGAACTCACCGCTGCCGGCGCTGCCCAGCGAACTCGTGGCTGGCACGTAGGCTACGCCCGGCAAAAGGCCGCCGATGAGCGCCGAACCCGTGCTCGGCCCGTACGGCCCGAGCGACAGGATTGCCGAACCGATCGTCGCGGAGGTCACGACGCCCACTGCCCCGATCGTCTGCGGGCTGAGCTCGCCGATCGCCTCGGGGTTGAACGTTCCCGGAGCGCCTGGCGTTTCCGCGTACGCGTTGCCGCTCGGCGTCGAAGCCGTCGATGACGGCGATGACGGCGGGGTTGCGGCATCCTCCCGTGTGTTGCTCTCGCCCGCGCCTGAGCCGGTGGCCGCGCCGCCGGTCTCGGCATCGAGGCTGCCCGTGCCCTCCGGCAGTAGCTCACCCAGCGAGCCGTTCCCGGCCGTGTCATCCTCTTGTTCGCCGGCACCCTGCTGCAGGGAACCAGTGTCGAGGCTGCCGATGGTCGGAGCTGCGGCCGCGGGGGCGGCGGCAGCAAAAATCAGCGATGCGGCAGCGGATGCGGCGATAACGGTGCGAGACGCATGCCTCGGTATAGAGCGGTGTCCGGTGCTCGGTGAAACGGTGGTGACCAGGGCCATCGGTGAGTGTATTCCGTTCTCGCTGGGTTCGACGTTGTCAGGAAATTCTTGGCGCGTATTGAAGATTACTTCACGTCATTGCAGTGCAGAAGTGAGCCGGAACACGTTATCGAAATATCTTCCGATCAGCGGCCGCTCCATCCACCGCTCGTACGTCAGTTCAGTGGAGATGTCCTCGTAGTGGTCCACGACGGCATCGAGCTCGGAGACCGCGTTGCCGCCGAACACCAGAATGCTCACCTCGAAGTTGAGGATGAACGAACGGATGTCCATGTTCGACGAGCCGAAGTAGGCGTGCTTGGAGTCGACCACCATCATCTTCGAATGCAAAACCTTCGGACGCGGGAACCGGTAGAGAATCACCCCGGCTTCGAGGAGCTCCCGGAAATATGACTGCTGCGCATGGTGCACGGCGAACTGATCTGCCTTTTCGGGGACGAGCAGTTCGACGCGGACCCCGCGCAACACGGCTGACTTCAACGCCTCGATGAACGCCTCGCTCGGGACGAAGTACGGACTTACGAGCCGAACGGATTCCGTGGCGCCGTTGATCATTTGGACGAACATTCGCAGCGACGGCTCCGCCGGGTAGCCGGGGCCGCTGGGCACGACTTGGAAAACATTGACCTCGCCGCCGACCTTCTCCACCTCGTAATCTCGCAGCCTGTCGAGGACATGGGAGATGACCTCGCCCGATTCGGCGAGCCAGTCCGTCGCGAAGACCGCGTCGAGTGCGTCGACGACCTCCCCCGAAACATGCATCATCAGGTCAACCCATTCGCGGCCGACCTTCCGATTGCGTTTCGAGCCGTAGTACCGGCTGATGAGATTCTGGGAGCCGACGAACGCCTCCCGCCCATCGACGATGAGGAACTTGCGGTGGTTGCGCAGGTCCGGCCGGCGGAAACGACCGCGGAACGGGTTGATGGGAAGCATCTTGTAGAACTCGACGCCCGCCGCCGTCAGACGCCGCTTGATCGGCCGGAAACCGTGGTACTTCGCCGAGCCGAGGTGGTCCGCGAGCACCCGCACCGTGACCCCGCGTTCCGCGGCGGCGATGAGCGCGACGTAGAACTCCTCGGTCTCCGAGTCCCAGGATTGGGCGTAGAACTCGACGTGGACATACGACGTGGAGCGCTCTATCGCCTCGGTCATCGCGGCCAGCGATGCCGAGTATTCGCTATAGACACCGAGGCATCGGCCCGTGCTCGGCGGAAGGTTGGTGAGCGTGCGGTTCATCGTGAGGATCTGACCGAACCGTTTGCCCACGGAGACCCCGTCGGGCAGAGTCGGCCAATCCGCCGTCGCCCGAGAGAACGATTCCGTCGCCCGCTCCTGGATCGCGTGCCGGCGCCCGCGCACGTAAGGCGAACCGAGCATGAAGTACAGCGGGACGCCCACTACGGGAAGTACGAGAATGAGCAGAAGCCAGGCCTGCGAGGACGAGGGCTGCCGGCGTTCAGGCACGATGCCGACGGCGGCGACCTTCACCAGGAATTCGATCCACAGTACGACCGCGGCCCAGTTGACCGACTCTATCCACGCGGCGACATTCATTAGTACGTATTCTGCCCGTTTCGAGATTCGAGAATGCGGGCTCCCGCACATTTGCGCTGCGAAGCCGCCGGGCGCGGTGCCGGCTGTTGGCTCGTGCCGCCGACGCATACGGATGCTCGTAACATCGCATGTGTAGACACTGCCGCCTCCACGGCACACCGATTCGAAGGAGCACCATGTCCGGTTCGCTGGAATTCATCGCCACCGCCGATCTCGTCGACGAGATCGGCCCCGCCGTGCGTAGTTGCGATACGCAGTTCCGCAACATCGGAGGCCACAGCGAGTTCTGCGGCCGCATCGCGACCGTTCGCTGCTATCAGGACAACGCGCTGCTCAAAAGCATTCTCGGCGAGCCGGGGGAAGGACGCGTTCTCGTGATCGACGGCGCCGAGAGCGTGCACACGGCGCTGGTCGGGGATGTCATCGCCGAGCTGGGCCGGTCGAACGGCTGGGCGGGCGTCGTGGTCAACGGCGCGGTGCGCGATTCGAAGATCATCGCCGGCATGGAGTTCGGCTGTAAGGCGCTCGGCACGAACCCGCGCAAGTCCACAAAAACCGGCGACGGCGAGCGCGATGTCGTCGTGGGTTTCGGCGGGATCACCTTCGTCCCCGGCGAAGAGCTGTACTCCGACGACGACGGGATCGTCGTCCGGTAGGAATTGCTCGTCGCGCAACACAGAACGGGCGGTACCGCCAGGGGCCGCCCGTTCCGCGTAGCGCGGGAAACTAGCTTCCGTTGAGGCTGTCCGACAGGCTGCCGAAGGCGATATCGCCCACGGAGAACAGCGGGCCACCCTGCTGGCTTCCGAGCGTGTGCATCACTCCGTTGAGCGAAAGCACGTCCGGGACGTCGATGCTCAGCACGACGGAACCGGTGTTGATCGCGGAGCTGAGCACATTGGCGAGCGACTCGGTCCCGAAGGATCCGTAGCCGAAGACCTGAGCGCGGCACTCCGGCCGGGAGTCGACCTTGTCGCCGGACTCGAAGGCGCAGGGCACGGGCTGTGTACCCTCGTCCTGTCCCGCGTCTTCCGCCGACGCGACGCCCATCCCCGCCGACATGGCCAGGCCAACCGTCGCCGCAGCCACGAGCGCTCCACGAAACTTCCGCATTCTTCCTCCGATGTTTGTACCTAGTTGAACATCGTATTTGTTCTGCGGCGCAGTTACTGAACTTTCGCTGAGACTATCGGCGCTCGACCCGACCTCGGGGCTAGGACTCCTCGCGCACCCAGCGCAACAGCGGGCGCAACGACTTGCGGTGGGTGAAGTCGAAATTACCGCCGTTGTCGAGCATGGCCTGCTCCTCGGGGGTGCGTTTCGGGCGCGCCTTGAGAGCGGCGACCTGCGCGCGCAGCGCGATCTTGTCTCGCATTCCCAGCGAGGCGGTGTCGAGCTTGCCGCGAAGTTGGAAAAACTTTAGTTGCGTCATCTTCTCGGCGTCGATGGTCTTCTCGATGGCGCGCAGCCGGTCGTAGTCGAACACCTGCGACATACCGACCACCGCGATCGCCACTCGCCGCCCGAAATCCTGCAGGTAGTCCCAATTGTCGAGCACGAAGGTCGCACCGCCGAGGGCTCCGTCGGCACCCAGCGCGGTCACGACGATCACGGTGTCCGCGACGAGCAGGTCCCCGCTCAACGGGCCCACCGGGTCTGCCGCCTCGTCGACGGTGCCGATCGCCCCGCCCGTCTCCTCCGCCAACCATTCGGCGTAGGTGCGCGCCCCCGCTTCGTGCCCGTCGAAGACGACCACAACGTGGCGCTGCGGCGTGTCCTGTTCGCTCACTGGTGTTCCCCGTTCTTCGTTGTTCGGCTCTACACTTCGTGCTTGTTGACGACGCGCGCGCTGTGTCCACCCAGGTCCACGACGTCCCCGGCGGCGAGGCCACGGCCGCGGCGTGTGTCCGTGTCCCCGTTGACCGTCACCTCCCCATCGGCGATGACCATCTTCGCCTCGGCGCCGGATTCGATGAGGTTCGCGATCTTGAGAAATTGCCCCAGGGTCAGTTTCTCGGTGAGATCGCAGGGGATGTCCTCGATCGGATTCACGGGCGGGGCGCTCTTCGTTCGTCCACGTCCAGCTAGGTGTCGGCTCATGCTCCAAGACTACGTTTCGGCGGGCGGGCGGAGCTAATGCGAAGAAGGCGGTGGCACCTCGTAGCGAGGTGCCACCGCCTTCCGGCGCGGAGCTGGATCGCGGCCGGATTCGCCTAGCGCTGTGGCGCGTCCGTGGGCCGGATCGGCGACGGCAGCGCCGTCTCGCCCATGAGGTAACGGTCGACCGCGGCCGCGGCCGAGCGGCCCTCGGCGATCGCCCACACGATGAGCGACTGGCCGCGGCCCATGTCGCCGGCGACGAACACGCCGTCGATGTCGGTGTCGAATTCGCCCCCTCGCACCACGTTGCCGCGATCGGTGTAGCCGACACCGAGGTCGTTGAGCAGACCTGCCTGCTGCGGTCCGGTGAAGCCCATGGCAAGCAGGACGAGGTCCGCCGGGAACTCGAAGTCCGAGCCCTCGACCGCCTGGAAGCGGCCGTCGACCATCTTGACCTCGTTGCCCTTGATGGACGTGAGCTTGCCGTTCTCGCCCACGAATTCCGCGGTGGAGACGCTGTAGATGCGCTCGCCGTTCTCCTCGTGAGCCGAGGGCGTGCGCAGCATGAGCGGATACATCGGCCACGGCGTCGAGGCTGCACGGGACAGCGGCGGCTGCGGCATGATCTCGAAGCTCTTCACCGACTTCGCGCCCTGGCGGGTCGCGGTGCCGAGGCAGTCCGCGCCGGTGTCCCCGCCACCGATGATGATGACGTTCTTGTCCTTGGCGGTGATCGGAGGCTGGCCGTCCTCGCCGAGGACGTCGTCACCGACGGCGGCGCGATTGGCCCACGGCAGGAATTCCATCGCCTGGTGGATGCCGTCGAGCTCGCGGCCAGGCACCGGAAGATCGCGGCGGAGGGTGGCGCCACCGCAGAGCACGACTGCGTCGAACTCGGCGCGCAGCTGCGAGGCGGTGATGTCCTTCCCGACGTTGACTCCGGTCTTGAAGACGGTGCCCTCGGCCTCCATCTGCTCGATGCGGCGATCGATGATCTTCTTTTCCATCTTGAACTCGGGAATGCCGTAGCGCATCAGACCGCCGATGCGGTCGTCGCGTTCGAAGACGGTGACCGCGTGGCCGGCGCGGGTGAGCTGCTGTGCGGCGGCCATGCCGGCGGGGCCGGAGCCGACGACGGCCACCTTTTGCCCGGTCTTGAACGATGCCTTGATCGGCTTGAGGTAGCCGGACTTCCAGCCCTCCTCGGCGATCTCGACCTCGATCTGTTTGATCGTCACCGGAGGCTGGTTGATGCCGAGTACGCACGAACCCTCGCAGGGCGCCGGGCACAGGCGCCCGGTGAACTCGGGGAAGTTGTTCGTGGCGTGCAGCCGGTCGACGGCCTCGTCCCACTGACCGCGGTAGACCATGTCGTTCCACTCGGGAATGATGTTGCCCAGCGGGCAGCCCTTGTGGCAGAAGGGAACGCCGCAGTTCATGCACCGGCTGGCCTGATCGGTGAGGATCGGCAGGTCGATGCGGGTCGAGGTGTAGACCTCGTTCCAGTCCTTGACTCGTTCTTCGACCGGACGCGACGTCGGGGTCGTACGTTCGGTGTGCTTGAGAAAGCCCTTCGGATCAGCCATTTGCAGCCTCCATAATTGCCTCGTCGACGTTGCGACCGTCTTTCTCGGCCTGCTCGATGGCCAGTAGCACGCGCTTGAAGTCGCGCGGCATGACCTTCTTGAAGGCATTGACGTTTTGCGACCACCCGGACAGGATCTGCTCCGCGATGGTGGATTCGGTGAGTTCGCGGTGCAGGCTCACGGTCTCGTGGAGGAACTCGGCATCCTCCGAGTCCAGCTCCTCGACATCGACGAGCTCGACATTGAGGTTGTTCTCCAGCTCGCCCGCCGGGTCGTAGAAGTAGGCGATACCGCCGGACATACCGGCGGCGACGTTGCGGCCGGTCTCGCCGAGCACGACGACGCGGCCGCCGGTCATGTACTCGCAGGCGTGGTCTCCGACGCCCTCGACCACCGCGGTCACACCCGAGTTTCGGACGCAGAAACGCTCGCCGACGATGCCGCGCAGGAAGATCTCGCCCTTCGTCGCGCCGTAGGCGATGACGTTGCCGGCGATGATGTTCTCCTCGGCGACGAAGTCGGTGGGAGCATCCTTCGCCGGGCGGACCACGATGCGGCCACCGGAGAGCCCCTTGCCGACGTAGTCGTTGGCATCGCCGTACACGCGAGCGGTGATGCCCGCCGTCATAAATGCTCCGAAGGAGTTGCCCGCGGAACCGGAGAACGTCAGGTCGATGCTGCCGGGGGCGAGCCCGGCGGCGCCATGGAGCTTGGAGATCTCGTGGCTGAGCAACGTGCCGACCGAGCGGTTGACGTTGACGATCGGGTACTCGAGGGCCACCGAACCCGTCCCCGAGGTCACAACGTCCTTGGTGTCCGCGATGAGCGTGTTGTCCAGCGCCTGCTCCAGCTTGTGGTTCTGCCCCTTGGTGTTGCGCAGATCCTGGTGCATGAACGGCGAGTCGACCTGCTCGAAGATCGGCGACAGGTCCAACTTCGCGGCGCGCTGGTGGTGCTTCATGGCGCGCTCGAGGTCGAGGCATTCGGAGTGTCCGATGGCCTCGTCGAGGGTGCGGAAGCCCAACTCGGCGAGGTACTCGCGCACCTCCTCGGCGATGAATTCCATGAAGTTGACCACGTACTCGGCCTTGCCGGTGAACCGCTCGCGCAGCGCGGGGTTCTGCGTCGCGACGCCGACCGGGCACGTGTCGAGGTGGCACACGCGCATCATGATGCAGCCGGAGACAACCAGCGGGGCCGTGGCGAAGCCGAACTCCTCGCCGCCGAGAAGCGCCGCGATAACGACGTCACGGCCGGTCTTGAGCTGGCCGTCGACCTGCACGACGATGCGGTCGCGAAGACCATTGAGCAGCAGGGTCTGCTGGGTTTCGGCGAGGCCGATCTCCCAGGGGCCGCCGGCGTGCTTGAGCGAGTTGAGCGGCGAGGCGCCCGTCCCGCCATCGTGGCCGGAGATGAGCACGACGTCCGCGTGCGCCTTGGACACGCCGGCCGCGACCGTTCCGACGCCCTGCTCGGCGACGAGCTTGACGTGAACACGGGCCTGCGGGTTCGCGTTCTTCAGGTCGTAGATGAGCTGCGCGAGGTCCTCGATCGAATAGATGTCGTGGTGCGGGGGCGGCGAGATGAGCCCGACGCCCGGCGTCGAGCCGCGCACCTCCGCGACCCACGGGTACACCTTGTTCGGCGGGAGCTGGCCGCCCTCACCCGGCTTTGCGCCCTGAGCCATCTTGATCTGGATGTCGGTGCAGTTCGCGAGGTAGTTCGAGGTGACGCCGAAGCGTCCCGACGCGACCTGCTTGATCGCCGAGCGACGCCAGCTACCGTCTGCATCCGGGGTGAAGCGATCGGGGTCCTCGCCGCCCTCGCCGGAGTTCGAGCGCCCGTGGAGGCGGTTCATCGCGATCGCCAAGGTCTCGTGGGCCTCCGCGGAGATCGAACCGTACGACATGGCGCCGGTGGAGAAGCGCTTGACGATCTCGGAGACGGGCTCGACCTCGTCGATCGAGATCGACGGGCGGTCGCTCTGCAGCTTGAACAGGCCGCGAAGCGTGGCGAGCCGCTCGGACTGATCGTCGATGAGCTTCGTGTATTCCTTGAAGATCTCGTACTTGCCCGAGCGGGTCGAGTGCTGGAGCTTGAATACCGTGTCCGGGTTGAACAGGTGGTACTCGCCCTCCCGTCGCCACTGGTACTCGCCGCCGATCTCGAGCTCGCGGTGCGCGGCCTCTTCCGGGCGCGACAGGAACGCGAAGCGGTGGCGGCGCGCCACGTCCTCGGCGATCTCGTCGAGGCCGACGCCCTGCAGCGGGCTGATCGTGCCGGTGAAGTACTCGTCGCAGGTGTCCTGCGACAGGCCCGTGACGTCGAAGAGCTGCGCACCCGTGTACGACGCAAGCGTCGAGATACCCATCTTGGACATGATCTTGGTGACGCCCTTGGCGGCGGCCTTGCGGTAGTTCTCGATGCCCTTTTCGGTGCTGACCTCGAGAATGTCGCCGCTCTTGACGAGCTCGTCGATGGACTCGAACACCATGTACGGGTTGATCGCGTTCGCGCCGTAGCCGAACAGCGCCGCGAAGTGGTGCACCTCGCGGGCGTCCCCGGACTCGATGACGAGGCCGACGCGGGTGCGGGACTTCTCGCGCACGAGGTGGTGGTGCACCGCGGAGGTGAGCAGCAGCGAGGGGATCGGGGCGTTACGCTCGTCCGACTCGCGGTCCGACAGCACGATGATCGTCGCGCCGTCCTCGATCTGCCGGCTCACTTCCTTGCGGATGCGCTCGATGGCGATACGCATGCCGCGGCCGCCGTGTGCCACGTTGTACAGGCCGGACACGATCGCCGTCTTGTACTGAGGGAACGCGCCCTCGTCATTGGCGTGGACGATCGTCTCGAGGTCCGAGTTCGACAGGATCGGGTTGTCGACGACGAGCTTGCGGCACGAACTCGGGCCGACGTTGAGCAGGTCCTCCTCGGCGCCGAGGAGCGCCTGGTGGCTTGTCACCATCTCCTCGCGGATAGCGTCGAGCGGCGGGTTGGTGACCTGCGCGAAGCGCTGGGCGAAGTAGTCGAACAGCGCGCGCGGGCGCTGGGACAGCACCGCGATCGGCGTATCGGTACCCATGGAACCGAGCGCCTCGGCGCCGTTGACGGCCATCGGCTGCACGAGGACGCGGAGCTCTTCCTGCGTGTACCCGAACACACGCTGGCGCAGCACGACGCGGTCGTGCGGCATGAATTCCTTTTTCTCGCCCGGCAGGTCTTCGAGGCGGTACTGCCCGTCGGCGAGCCACTCGGCGTAGGGATGCTCGGCAGCGAGACGGTCCTTGATCTCCTCGTCGGAGAGGATCCGGCCCTGCGCAGTGTCGACGAGGAACATCCGGCCCGGGCGCATGCGGGTGCGCTTGACGATCTTGTGGTCGGGGATGTCGAGTACGCCGACCTCGGACGCCATGACGACGAGCCCGTCGTCGGTGACCCACACGCGGGAGGGGCGAAGGCCGTTGCGGTCGAGGGTTGCGCCGATGACGGTCCCGTCGGTGAAGGTCACCGACGCCGGTCCATCCCAGGCCTCCATCATCGAGGCGTGGTACTCGTAGAACGCCCGCTTGGCGGGGTCCATCTTGTCGTGGCGCTCCCAGGCCTCGGGAATCATCATGAGAACGGCGTGCGGGAGCTCGCGACCACTGAGGGTGAGCAGCTCGAGCGCCTCGTCGAAGCGCGCGGTATCGGATCCGCCCGGGGTACAGATCGGCAGCGCCTGGCCCAGATCGCCGATCTGCGCGGACTCCATGAGCGCCTCGCGGGCGCGCATCCAGTTCTCGTTTCCGCGTGCGGTGTTGATCTCGCCGTTGTGCGCGACGTAGCGGAACGGATGCGCCAGGGGCCACGCGGGGAACGTGTTGGTCGAGAATCGCGAGTGGACGATGCCGAGCGCGGACTCGAAGCGCTCGTCCTGCAGGTCCAGGTAGAACTCGGGGAGCTGCTTCTCGGTGAGCATGCCCTTGTAGACCATCGTGCGGGGGCTCAGCGACGGGAAGTACACGGTCTCCGAGCCGATCTCGCCCTGGCCCGCACCCTGCGAGCCGAGCTCGTGCTCGCAGCGCTTGCGCACGACGAAACACTTGCGCTCAAGCGCGACGTCGGACAACAGCGCGCCGTCCTCGCCGGCGACCTTGACGAAGATCTGCATGATCGTCGGCATCGCATCGCGCGAGATCGCGCCGAGCCCGGAGTCATCGAACGGCACCTCGCGCCAGCCGATAACGCTCACGCCCTGTTCGGCGGCGATCCGCTCGACCATGCGCATGGTGTCCATCGTGAGCATGCGCGACTGCGGCAGGAAACACAGCCCGGTCGCGTACTGCCCGGCCTCGGGGAGATCGAAGTCGACAACCTCGCGGAGGAAGCGGTCCGGCACCTGCACGAGGATGCCCGTGCCGTCGCCCGTATTCGCCTCGGCGCCGACAGCGCCGCGGTGCTCGAGATTGATCAGGGCCTTGATGGCCTTATCGACGATGTCGCGGGACTTCCGTCCGTGCATATCCACCACGAATGCGACACCGCACGAGTCGTGTTCGTATTCCGGACGGTAAAGGCCTTGTCGGCTTGGAGGTGTAGTCATCTCACACGCCTTTGCTAGTCGACGAATTCCGACCGATCAGGGCGCCGAGCAGCCGGGAAGAGGGAACTCGAGTCCCTCAACTTAAAAAAGGATATGCGGAAAAACGCCTATCCTCCTAACCTGGACGGCCCGGAAAATCCCGCTAGGTGCGGATTTTGTCCCAGAATGTGATATTTCGCACCGAGATGCGCCTATTTTCCGGTATGACGTCGGACGTGCCGGGGGTAGCCCTGGGGGCGTTCATTTCCACTCCCGCCGAGCATGTTTGCAGTGCGCCTATTTGCCCGAAGGCCGGGGGCTCTCGCCCGCGCGCGGCGCGGGGTGCACCCTCCGGCGCCACTGTGGCTCCCGCAGGGGTCCGCGGCGTCCAGGCGCGCACGTGCCGCCCGCCGTCATATGTGTAATGCGCAATCTTCCACGACATTTGGCGCAAGTTCTGAGAAGCTAGTGAGCAGATCGTAAAACCAATGCTCACACACCTGAGTGCTCGCTATGTTCGCCGAGCATCGAGGGCCTTCGAGCGGGTACGTAAATAACGGAAAGCGAGTGAGACCGCGTGAACAACTCCGAGGCGCCCTTCGAGGACGAAACCCTCTCGCGCCCATCCATCGAGTATCTCAAGGAAACGCTGCCCAAGCGGAAGCGCGTCAGTAAGGAACTGCGCCGGCGCGGCACGCTCATGGCCTACAAGCGGGCGCTGGCAAAGTTCGGCTCGGACGGCTGCACGGACTTCGCCGCTGCGCTCACCTATTACGCGGTGCTGGCGATGTTCCCCGCACTCATCGCTCTGGTGTCGCTGCTCGGTGTGTTCGGGCAGGGGCAGGAGACCATCGACACGATCATGTCGATGATGGAGGAGTCGGTCCCCGAGGAGACCATGGCCTTCATCGAGGAGCCGATCGCACAGTTGGTCAACACGCCGGCCGCCGGACTCGCCCTGATCATCGGTCTCGCCGGTTCGTTGTGGTCGGCGTCGGGCTACGTCGGCGCGTTCAGCCGCGTGCTCAACCAGATCTATCAGGTCCGAGAGGGGCGCCCGGTGTGGAAGCTGCGCCCGATCCTGTTCGCCATTACGGCGCTCATGCTCGTTCTCGTCGCGGCGGCAGCGCTCATGCTCGCATTGTCGGGCGGCGTCGCCGAGACGATCTTCGACCAGATCGGCCTCGGCGAGGAAGCACTGACGGTGTGGAACTGGATCAAGTACCCGGCGCTGCTGGTGATCTTCGTCTTCGTCCTGGCGATCCTGTACCAGCTCACTCCCAACGTGCAGCGCGCCAAGTTCCAGATCCTCTCCCTCGGCGGCATCACGGCGCTCGTCGTGCTCGGCGTCGCGATCATGGGCTTCGGTTTCTACCTGTCGAACTTCGGTAACTACAACCAGACCTACGGATCCCTCGCCGGCATCATCATGTTCCTGTTGATGCTGTGGATCGCAAACCTCGCACTGCTGTTCGGCGCGGAGCTCGACTCCGAGATTTCCCGCTCGCGCCAGCTCCTCGCCGGGATCGAGGCCGAGGACAATATCCAGCTGCCGCTGTCCGACGAATCGGGTGTCATCAAGCTCCACGAGAAAGAGAGCAAGATGGTGCGCGAGGCCGCCGAGCTTCGCCGCGACGTCTGGCAGGAGCAGGCCCGCCACTAGCCTCCGGCGCCACCGGGGCCCAGCATTCTCGGGCCCCGGGGCCCACCCCACGGGAGGCGCTGGAGCGCACAATCTTCCCGCGCGGATAAATCAGCGAAGCCGCTATGAGTTCGACTATTGCGAACCATAGCGGCTTTGTTTTGTCTCAATGAGGGGCGGCGGTTGCGTCTTCCTGCCGACGTTCTGGCCTTCAGGCCACGCGACGGCTGTGGGTGGGCGGCGCAATCGAACGGTGCTCGGCGAGCTCTTCGTTCGCGGCAGTCACGCCGGACACAGTCGCTGGGATGACGGTGGGCTGCGGCATCTCCCTGTCGACCACCACGACAGTCGGGGTTTCTTCGCTACCGCCGTTGAGGCGGCGGCAGATTGCGGCGGCCTCGGAATCTCGCCAGATATTGACCCACTTGACGCGGACGCCATGCCGGGCCGTGTCGCGCTTGAGGCGGGCGGAGTACGCGCATCCGGGACGCCACAAGACCACAACCTCGGGACGCGTCAACGCGGTATCACCGATCTCCGTGTGCCTTCCCGGTCGCAGCGGCGAAAGCCATGCGGATACGGCAAGCACGGCAAGGATGCCGACAAGTACGACAAGTCCTTGCTGGGCGCCTCCGGTGGACAGCCCGACCACTGCCACAAGCAGCAGTCCAAGCACCAACACTAGGGATGCGGTGAGCCATCTCCCCCCGGAGCGCCGCGCACGTTCATCCGGCGGCGTTTCAAACATGGACCCAACGCTAAACCGGGCGCCGGGGCGAATACGAATTCCCGCGAAGATCGTGACCCTTCTGTAATAGATACGAGAGAATGATGTGACAACAAGACATGGTTTCAGGCACTTTCCTTCCGCGCCATCTCCAGCCGAAGCACAGCGCCGGGACGAAAGCGCGCCAGGAATTCGCTCTAGCAATTTCGAGAGCGAGGTTTCATTTTTTCGACTAAGTAAGCAGAAGAACGAGCTCTCGAATTTTGGGATCAATACATTTTGATAGAGAGCGTTTCCTCTTGTCGAGCCCAAGGCGCTCACGACACGACACGCCACCACCGCTTCCGCGCAACGCCGTATGCTTTCCACCTACAGACCAGCACACTTATTTCATTAACAGGAAATCACCACGCAGACTTCGACCGCGCAAACAGAACTCAAAAGGAGTGAACACCGTGATCTGGACGTCCAGCAAAACCCTCGCCGTCATTATCGGTGCGTTCATTGGCACCTGGGCTAGCCATCTCGCCGGAGCGCCACCCATTGGCGCGATCCTCGTGGGCTTCGCTTCTGCCCTGGTCATATTCTTGTTCATCCGGAAAAAATGAAGGTGCGTAAGAGTTTCGAAGCTCGACACCGCAACCCTTTTCGGTAGCACCGAAAGAGTCCAAATCGCGCTACCACAGTGGGCCCCGTCACCCCCATAGATGTGATTTAAATCACTTTTTGATGGAGCGTGAGCACCCTTCATCAGAGGTTACTTCGACCGGCTAAATGACCCGCAGACTTCGGGGTTATCGTAGGTTAGAGCTGCTATTATCAACACATTTTTCTGGAGCAATCCCGGGCCATCGCCGGTACCGAACATCGCGTTACGCGCACCCTCTCCCTTGCCTAACATTAAGAATCAAAGGGTATGGCACTTATGTTCAACCCGGGTAAGGTTCTTTTACGTGCCCCGATCCGAGAGAGGGGAGCTTGCCGAAAGTCGGCAAAATATCTGTTGATCGGATGGATCTATGAAGAAACTTAACTCGCGTACAGTTCTCGCCGCGGTTTCTGCCGGCGTCCTCGTCGCCGGTGGCATGGTTGTACCTGCCAACGCTCAGAGCGCAGAGGAGCCGGGCCAAGACCAGGGCCAGGGCTCGCTCAGCGGCGGCTCGCTTGGCAACTTCGGCTCCGAAAGTGGCGACGACGAAGGCGATGCGCCTGCGGGCTCCAGCGGCTCCGGTGCCTCGTTCGGCTCCAACGAGGGCAACATCGAGCTCGCGCTCGCTATCGCCCTCGGTACCGCTTCCCTTGGTGCAGCCGCATGGCTCGCAACGAACGCCGACGTCCAGATGCCTGAAGGCAGCGTCGATCTCCCCTCCCCGCAGGATCTCGGACTCCCCACCGTTGAGCTCCCCCCGGTTGATCCGGCCCTGCTCGGTGGCGGAATGGCGCTCGGCCTCGGCCTCGCGCTCGCCATCGCCCTCGGCGGCGGCAGCACCGGCCAGATCACCGGCTCGACCGGCAATGGCTCCGGCGGCGAAGGCGGCTCGCTCTCCGAGCTGAACCTGGGCTCGCTCCTCGAGGGTGGCTCCAGCGAAGGCTCCTCGGAGCTCGACCTCGGTTCACTCTTCGAGGGCGGTTCCCTTGAGGGCGGCTCCTCCGAGCTCCCCACCGACTCCCTCGAGTCCGGTTCCGGCGAGGGCGGCTCCCTTGAGGGCGGCTCCTCCGAGCTCCCCACCGACTCCCTCGAGTCCGGCTCCGGCGAGGGCGGCTCCCTTGAGGGCGGCTCCTCCGAGCTCCCCACCGACTCCCTCGAGTCCGGCTCCGGCGAGGGCGGCTCCCTTGAGGGCGGCTCCTCCGAGCTCCCCACCGACTCCCTCGAGTCCGGCTCCGGCGAGGGCGGCTCCCTTGAAGGCGGCTCCTCCGACTCCCTCGAGTCCGGCTCGGGTGAGGGCGGGTCCCTCTCCGACATCGATCTGGGTTCGATCACCGGCTCCATTGGTAGCGGCTCCGGCGAGGGCGGTTCCCTCGAGGGCGGCTCCTCCGAGCTTCCGACTGACTCCCTCGAGTCCGGCTCCGGCGAAGGTGGATCCCTCGAAGGCGGCTCCTCCGAGCTCCCCACCGACTCCCTCGAGTCCGGCTCCGGCGAAGGTGGATCCCTCGAGGGCGGCTCCTCCGAGCTTCCGACTGACTCCCTCGAGTCCGGCTCCGGCGAAGGTGGATCCCTCGAAGGCGGCTCCTCCGAGCTCCCCACCGACTCCCTCGAGTCCGGCTCCGGCGAGGGCTCGCTGAACTCCGACTCCCTCGGTGAAGGCTCGCTCGGCGAGGGCTCCAGCGACATCGATCCGGCTTCGGCTGCCGGTCTCGGCATCGGCCTCGCCATCACCATCGGCGTCGGTTCGCTCGCTCTCTAAGCAAGCAACAGATACGTAGAGCGCCCCGGCGCCCACGTCATTGGCCAAAGGGGCCGCAGATCATCCTCGATCTGCGGCCCCTTTCGCCATTTCCCAAGACGAAATAGACCATGATGGAGCTATGACAATCGTCGTCGCGTGCGCCGCATTCAAGGGCTCACTTTCCGCCACCGAAGCCTGCCGCTGGGCGGCCGAGGGCGCACGAAATTCGTTTCCCGACGAAGAGATCGTGACCCTGCCCGTCGCCGACGGGGGGACCGGTTCCCTCGACGTCATGCACCATATCGGCGCGACGCTCTATCCGATCAGCGTCTCGGGCCCGACCGGCGAAGTCGTCGACACCCATTTCGCCGCGACGGACCCCGACCAAGCCTTCGTCGAAATGGCCGACGCGTGCGGACTCCTGCGCCTGCCGGCAGGCCAACCCGCGCCGCTCGACGCGTCCAGTTACGGACTCGGCGAAGCCATCCTCGCGGCACTCGACTCGGGCCGGCCGAACATCCTGTGTGGCATCGGCGGCAGCGCATCCACCGACGGCGGTACCGGCATGGCTGCCGCGCTCGGCGTCCGTTTTCTGGATGACGCCGGAGAGCCCCTCCCCCTGGGCGGCCGCGAGCTGCACCGGCTTGCGTCGATAGACCTCACCGGCCTCGACCCGCGGATCAGGCAGGCACAGATCACCATCGCCTGCGACGTCGACACCCCACTGCTCGGCACCAACGGATCGGCGAGGGTATTCGGCCCGCAAAAAGGCGCGGGAGACGAGGACATCGCGCACCTCGAGCGCGGACTCGCCCGACTCGCCGAGGTCGCCGAACCGCTCGGCGGCGAGCCCGATTACCCCGGCGCCGGTGCCGCTGGCGGAGTCGGCTTTCTCGCACGCCTGCTCGGCTGGAAGCTCACGCAGGGCTTCACCGTGCTCTCGCAGATCACCGGGCTCGAATACTCGGTAGCCGGCGCCAACCTCGTGCTCACCGGCGAGGGTCGGCTCGACGACCAGACCGCGCACGGCAAGGCGCCCATGGGAGTCGCGGCGCTCGGCCGCGAACACGGCGTTCCCGTCTGGGCGGTGTGCGGCAAGATCGACCTCGCCGCCGAGCGCGTCCGCTCCGCAGGTTTCGCCGGTGCCGCCGCGCTGTCCGACATTGCGCTCACCGACGAGGAATCCCATTCGAAGGCTGGTCCAATGCTCGCGACCCTCACCCAGCAGCTCCTCGACGAGGCCCTCTGACCGCGAATCCACACTCTCACAGAGAGCTCACAGCTAGTCTGGAGCCGGTACTCACCGCGAAAGGCCAAGCTGATTAACCATGAGCGAAAATCCGGAGGCAGGCGCGCGAATCCTCGTCTGTGACGACGAGCCGTCCATCGTCGAATTGCTGCAGGTGAGCCTGAAGTACCAGGGCTTCGACGTACAGGTGGCCCGCGATGGCGCCCAGGCACTCGACATCGCACGCCGATTCCGCCCAGACGTAGTCGTGCTCGATGTGATGATGCCGCGCATGGACGGCTTCGACACCCTCTCGCGGCTGCGCGCCGACGGCGTCGACGCACCCGTCCTCTTCCTCACCGCGAAGGACGCCGTCGAAGACCGCGTCCGCGGACTCACGATCGGCGGAGACGACTACGTCACCAAGCCGTTCTCGCTCGAGGAGGTCGTCGCCCGGGTGCGCGTACTGCTGCGCCGGGGCGGGCCGAAGGACCTCCCCGCGGAGAACACGCGCGTGTCCTTCGCGGATATCGTCCTCGACGACGACACCCACGAGGTGTTCAAAGCAGGCGAACCGGTCACGCTTTCGCCGACCGAGTTCGCGCTGTTGCGTTACTTCATCGTCAACGCCGGGGTGGTGTTGTCCAAGTCGAAAATACTCGACCACGTATGGAACTACGACTTCGGCGGAGACGCGAACGTCGTCGAAACCTACGTGTCGTACCTGCGCAAGAAGGTCGACTTCGGGGAGAAGAAGTACCTGCACACCCTTCGAGGTGTCGGCTACGTGCTACGCGAGCCTCGATGAAGTTCTTCGACCGCTACCCTCTTCGCGTCCTCCTCGTCGCGGCGACCGTGGCGTTGGTGGCGCTGGGACTCATCGCCTCGAGCGCCGCGGTCACCCTGACGATGCGCAGCCAGCTCATCGCCTCCGAGGACGCGAAACTGCGAGAGGCCATGAATGAGTGGGCTGCGACGTCACCCCCTCCCGGTCCTCCGTCCTCCCTGGACGGGGATCCGCTCTCGCCCGAGGGGCCGAGCCGCGAACGCCCACCGAGCGAGTACTTCATCGCCGTGCGCACCGCCGCGGGCGATCTCGTGTTCGTCGTCGACGACAATCCCTCGCAACCCGAGCTGCCCGCGAAGGTCAACCTCTCCGAGCCTTTCGAGCTGCCCGACGCCGAGGGCGGGGGCTCGTGGCGAGCGCTCGCCGACGTCGACAGGCAGGGCAACATCACCGTGCTCGCGGTGCCGATGTCCACGACCGTCGACGGGACCGTGACCAAACTGATCCAGGTGCAGGCGCTCGTCGGGCTGGCGGTACTCATCGGCGTGGGCACGTGCGCATGGCTGCTCGTGCGCCGCTCGCTGCGGCCGCTGCAGGCCGTCGAGCAGACCGCGCATCAGATCGCCGACGGCAACTTCGACCGCAGGCTCCCGGAGCTCTCGCCGCGCACGGAGGTCGGCTCGCTCGCCCAGAGCTTCAACTGGATGGCCGGCAGTATCGAGTCCGCGTTCACCGCCACCGAGGCGTCCCGGCACAAGGCGGCAGCGTCGGAGGAACGGATGCGACGCTTCGTCGCCGACGCGGGCCACGAGCTGCGTACGCCGCTCACCTCGATCATCGGCTTCGCCGAGCTGTACCGCACCAAGATGCTGCCAGACGCGGACGTCGCGTTCGGACGCATCGAGCCGGAGGCTCGGCGCATGCAGGCCCTCGTCGAGGACCTGCTCACGCTCGCCCGTCTCGACACCGAGCGGCCGATGTCGCGGGAGCCGGTGGATCTCACCCAAGTCGCCGCGGACGCCGTCGCCGGCGCGCACGCGATCGAACCGGCCCGCAGGGTGGAGCTACGCCTCGACGCCGCCCCCGTGCTCACCGGGGACGGCGACAAGCTCCGCCAAGTGGCACTGAACCTCGTCGTCAACGCGCTTCGCCATGCAGGCGAGGACGCGAACGTGACCGTCACGGTGACAGAGTCCGTCGCCGCCTCGGCCCCGGCCACGCACACCGCCTCCATCGGCCCCGCGCAACGGCCGGGCACCCCGCTGGCGGTGTTGGAGGTGGATGACGACGGAGTCGGGATGCCCGCCGAGGCGGCCGCGAAATCCTTCGAACGCTTCCACCGCATCGACGACTCGCGCAACCGCTCCGACAGCGGTGGCGGAAGCGGCCTGGGACTGTCGATCGTCGCGGGAATCGTCCAGGCACACGGCGGGACCGTCCACCTCGACACGGCGCCAGAATCCGGCGCGCACTTTCGGGTTGAGTTGCCCGTCGACTCCGAGCGCCCCGCGAACGAACCATTTTGAGCCAAACAGCTGGCAAAGCGCGGCGAATAGGGGCACAATGGACAAAGTAGACAGATCGGTTCATTCTTCGCGACGCGGGGCCTCCCGAGAGCGCGAAACGGATCAACGGAGGACAGACATGGGAAAGATTTACTCGGACATCACCGAAACGATCGGCCGCACGCCGCTGGTCAAGCTCAACAAGCTCGCCGAGGGCATCGAGGCGAACGTCGTGGTCAAGCTCGAGTCCGCGAACCCTGCCAATAGCGTCAAGGACCGCATCGGCGCCGCCATCATCGACGACGCAGTCGCCTCCGGCGCGCTCACCCCCGGCGGCACCATCGTCGAGGGCACCTCGGGCAACACCGGCATCGCGCTCGCCATGGTCGCCGCCGCTCGCGGTTTCAAGACCGTGATCTGCATGCCCGAGTCCATGTCCGTCGAGCGCCGCGCCGTGATGCGCGCCTACGGCGCAGAGCTCATCCTCACCCCGGCCGCCGAGGGCATGAAGGGCGCCGTCGCCAAGGCCGAAGAGGTCGCCGCCGAGCGCGATAACGCCGTGCTCGCCCGCCAGTTCGGCAACCCCGCAAACGTCGACATCCACCGCCGCACCACCGGCGAGGAGATCTGGGAAGACACCGATGGCAACATCGACATCTTCGTCGCGGGCATCGGCACCGGCGGCACCATCTCCGGCGCCGGCGAGACCCTCCGCGGCCACAAGAGCGACGTCGAGATCGTCGCCGTCGAGCCGAAGGACTCCCCGCTGCTCACCGAGGGCAAGGCCGGGCCGCACAAGATCCAGGGCCTCGGCGCAAACTTCGTCCCGGAGATCCTCAACCGCGACATCTACAACGAGGTCATCGACGTCACGTTCGAGGACTCGCTCGACGTCGCCCGCAAGCTCGGCACCGAAGAGGGCGTCCTCGCCGGTGTCTCGGCCGGCGCCAACGTCTGGGGTGCGCTCGAGGTCGCGAAGCGCCCGGAGAACAAGGGCAAGACCATCGTCGTCATCGTCCCCGACTTCGGCGAGCGCTACCTGTCGACCCCGCTGTTCGAGGAATACCGCAAGTAAATGTCCAACGCTTCATCTGACGAAGCCGCACGTCCGGCGGGGTTCACGCGCATTCTGCGCGAGGACCTCGCCGCTGCGCGTGCGCACGACCCCGCAGCAAGGGGCGACCTCGAGAACGCCGTCGTGTACTCCGGCCTGCACGCGATCTGGCTCCACCGACTGAGCCACAGGATGTGGCAGTCCGGCGGTGCGCTGCGCCCCGCGGCCCGGATCCTCAGCCAGTTCGGCCGGTTCCTCACGGGCATCGAGATCCACCCGGGCGCGAGCATCGGCCGCCGGTTCTTCATCGATCACGGCATGGGTGTGGTCATCGGCGAGACCGCCGAGATCGGCGACGATTGCATGCTGTACCACGGCGTCACCCTCGGTGGGGTTTCGCTCAAGCAGACCAAGCGGCATCCGACGCTCGGGAACCGGGTCACGGTCGGCGCGGGCGCGAAGATTCTCGGTCCGGTCACGGTCGGCGAGGACAGCGCGGTCGGCGCGAACGCCGTGATCACCAAGGACATGCCGGCGCGGTCGATCATCACCGGCGTTCCAGGCAAGGCTCGCCCGGTGAAGGAGGCCGAGCCCGAGGAGTTGTCGGAGACGTTCTACGTCGACCCGGCGATCTACATCTAGCTGCGGCCGCCGGCCGCGCGTGCCGCCGCGAAGGCGTCCCGCCCCTCTACCGCCCTTGACGTCGGGCGGGAGGGGCGGGTTTTTTCTGGCGCGGCACCTCCGACGTCATACGCGGTTCTTTAAGGTGGGGTGCATGTGGCAGCACGTGCAGAACTTTTTCGGGGTGGGCGAGGACTGGGTCCGGCCGCTACCCGAACGATGGCTGCGAACGGACCTCATCGTCGCGGTCGCAAGCTTCGTGGTCGGTACGTCGCTGCTCCTGTCGCTTTCCGGGACCCAGATCGCCCCGCTGGACGAGCCGTTGTGGCAGCAGCTCCTCTACACATCCGTGCCGTCGGTGGCGATGGTGTTCCGGCGACGCTTCCCCATTTCGGCCGGGCTTGTCGCGGTGGCCGTGATTTTCCTTGGCAGCTTCTGGATGCCGGAGCTGACGTCCATGTTCACCGTGCAGACGCTGTCGTTCTTCCTCATCTACACCGCGGTCGCGTGGGCGAGGGACCGGACGCATGCGATGGGGTTCGTCGCGATCATTGTGTTGTGCCTGGCGCTATGGATGGCGTGGCTCGTGGCGATGACCTCGGGCACCGCGCAGATCGCCGAGACGTTCGACCTCGGCGAGGGCGAGGAGCTGAGCTTCGGGCGGCTGATGTCGTGGACGTACTACAACTTCGCGATCAACATCATCTTCTTCGCGGGCGCGACGGTGCTCGCGGGAATCGCATGGTGGGGCGCGCGGCGGCAGGCGAAGTTGCGGGAATACAGCGAGCTGCTCGCCGCGCACGCGCAATCCCAGACGCGACAGGCGGTGACGAACGAGCGGCTGCGGATCGCGCGCGAGCTGCACGACGTGGTCGCGCACCACGTGTCGGCGATCGGCGTGCACGCGGGCGCCGCGCGCCGTGTGATGGAACGCTCGGATTCCGCCGCCTCGCGGGATACCGTGGCCTCGACGTTGACGCAGGTCGAATCCTCCTCGCGGCAGGCGGTGACCGAAATGCGCTCGCTGCTCGGCGCGCTGCGCGATACCTCGGAGGTGGAGATCGACCACGCGCCGCTGCAGGACTTTTCCGATGACGCCGGAGAGGCCGGTCCCGCCGATGCGGCCGGGGCCGCAGACGCGGACCGCTCGCCAGGGGCCGGGCCTGGCCTGGGCGGGCTAGAGGAGCTGGCTATGTCGTTCGAGCACGACCGCCCGCACGTCGACCTCGACATCGTCGAGGATCCGGATATCCCGCGCTCGGCTGTCCCGCCGGCTGTGAGCGCGTCCCTGTTCCGCATCGCGCAGGAATCGCTGTCCAACGTGCGCGCGCATTCCACGGCGTCGGTGGCGCGGCTGACCCTGCGCACCGGCCGCGCCCGCATGGCGGGCACTGCGGAGGTGCCGTTCGCCGAGGTCGAGGTCGTCGACGACGGGCGGCCCCGCCACGGCACCGGCGGCACCGGGATGGGGCAGCTCGGCATGCGCGAGCGCGCCCGCTCGCTCGGCGGGGTCGTCGAGATCGGTCCCCGCGCCCTCGGCGGCTATCGCGTCCGCGTCCGCCTCCCCCTCGTCCGCAAGGAGTCCTGATGCTCAAGGTAGTAGTCGTCGACGACCAGGCGCTCATGCGCTCCGGATTCACTCTGATGCTGTCCGCAGAGGACGATATCGAGGTCGTCGGGTCCGCCTCCGATGGCGCCGAGGCGGTCGCGGTGGTCCGCGAACTGCAGCCCGACGTGGTGCTTATGGACGTGCAGATGCCCGTGATGGACGGGATCGCCGCCACCCGCGAGCTCGTGCGCGCCGAACTCGCCAAGGTCCTCATCCTCACCACCTTCGACCGCGACGACTACCTCTTCGACGCGCTTCGCGCCGGCGCCTCGGGCTTCCTGCTCAAGAATTCCGATCCCGAGGAACTCGTCGGGGCGGTGCGCGCCGTTGGACACGGGCACGCCCTGCTTTCTCCCCAGGTCACGCGGCGGGTCATCGAGCAGATGACGGCGGAGCCCGCCGCGCCCGATGGCGGACCCGGGTCCTCCTCTGCCTCTGCCTCTGCGCCCGGGGCGAGCCCTGCTCCCGGCGATGCGCCTGCTCCCGGCGATGCGCCGCTGCCCGCGTCCCTCGACCCCGATACCGCGCGCATCGTCGACTCCCTCACCGGCCGCGAGCGCGAGGTCCTCGAGGCCGTGGCCCGCGGACTTTCGAACTCCGAGATCGCCGCCGAACTGGTCATCGGCGAAGCAACCGTGAAGACCCACGTGTCCTCGGTCCTGTCGAAGGCGCACCTCCGCGACCGTGTGCAGGCCGTCGTGTTCGCGTACCGGACCGGCATCGCGACGCCGTCCTCTTAGCGGCCGCGCAGCCACGCCCCCAGGTTCGTTTCGCCGCAAATCCCGGCGCCCGCGCCAACTGGACGCCATTTCGTATCGCTGAACGCTCGTATGTCGCGGATTTTCCGGCGTTCATCGACACAAAGTGGCGTCCAGTGGAGGACGGGCGGGCGAGATCGGCGGGCTCGCGACGTGACCGCACTTGCGATGTCTTCACGCCACTTTCAAAGCGGCGTCAAGACGGACGAACCACCGTCACGTGGGAGAAACCCCGCAGTCTGCCTCCTACTCAAGGGGGAGGAACGGCGGACGTACCGCGGAGGGAGGAGCTTCGAGCTCCTAGAAAGACCCGCCTGAGGACGGATCCGCATAGCTCCTGCAGCGCATAGCTTTATAGCCAAGGGTCGCAAAGGGCGGCCGGGGTCGCAGACAAGCGGACCACAAAGGCTACGACGCAAGGAGCAGCGCATGTTGAGCGTGCAAGGGCTCACCAAGTCGTTCGGAAACACCCGCGCGGTGCAGGACATCAGCTTCGATGTCCCGGCCGGGATGACGGGCTTCGTCGGCGGCAACGGTGCAGGCAAAACCACCACGATGCGGATGATCATGGGCGTGCTGAGCCCCGACGCCGGCCAGGTGTTGTGGAATGGCAGCCCGACCAACCGCGAGATCCGCCGCGGCTTCGGGTACATGCCCGAAGAGCGCGGGCTGTACCCGCGGCAGAAGGTGTTGGAGCAGATCGTCTACTTCGGCAAGCTCTTCGGCCGCGACGGGGCCGCCGCCAAACGCGACGGCATCGAGCTGCTCGAGCGCTTCAATCTCGCCGACCGCCAGGACGACATGCTCGACTCGCTGTCGCTCGGCAACCAGCAGCGCGTGCAGATCGCCGTCGCCGTGATCGGCCGGCCCGACTTCCTCGTCCTCGACGAGCCGTTCTCCGGCCTCGACCCCGACGCCGTCGACTCGATGGCAGACCTGCTGCGCGAGTACAACGCGCGTGGCGTGCCGATCCTGTTCTCCTCCCACCAGCTCGAACTCGTCGAGCGGCTCTGCGACAACCTCACCGTGCTCTCGCGCGGGCGCGTCGTGGCCAGCGGTTCGCGCGAGTCCCTGCAGCGCTCCGGCCGCATCCGCCACCGCCTGCGGATGAACACCGACGTCGGCTGGGTGCGCGATGCGCAGGTTTCCGTGCTCGACGTCGCCGGCGATACCGCGATCCTCGACCTCGCCGACCAGGCCGAAGCCGACCGTCTCCTCGGCGAGGCGATCAGCCGCGGCTCGGTCGTCGAATTCGCCGAACTCGTCCCGTCCCTCTCCGAGATCTACCGCGAGGTGTCCAAGTGAGTACTCCCGCCTACCAACAGCAAGCTCCCACCGATGCAGCGGAAAACGCCACAGGCGGCCAGCGCGCCTGGATGACAGTCGCGAGCCGCGAGATCGCAGTCAAACTGCGGGACAAGAACTTCATTCTCTCGACGCTCCTCATCATCGGCGTCATGGCCGTGTCCATCGGCATCAGCATTTTCATGTCCAACCGCACCTCCACCGAGACCATCGCCGTGGTGGACTCGCAGTCCCGGCAGGTCGTCGAATCGATCGCTCAGCAGCAGGAAGCCGAGGACGATACTGATGGCCAGGCCGTGAGCACGATTCAGCCGAACGCCGCGATGCTCGGCAACGAAGAGTTCGAGGTCCTGGGCGTCGACAGCACCGAGGCCCTCGAGGCCGCGGTCCGCGACGGCGAAGCCGCCGCCGGGCTCATCCATACGCCGGGCGGATGGGAGATCGTCGGCGACCGCGAAGTCCCGTCCTCGGTCTCCTCTACCCTCACGGCCGTCGTCGCCCAAATGGGCATGGAAGAGAACGCGGCCGCTGCGGGCACGTCGATGGCAGATCTACAGAACGGCACCGCCCCGACCGAGCGACTTCTCTCCCCCGGCGACGAGGATTCCCTCCCGCCCGAGGCGATGCGCTACCTCGCCGCGATGGTCTTTGGCTTCCTCTTCTACTTCGGCGTGATGACCTTCGGCTACGCCATATCCAGCTCGGTCGTCGAGGAGAAGCAGTCGCGCATCGTCGAGATCCTCGCCGCCGCCGTCCCGATCCGGGAGATCCTCGTCGGCAAGATCGTCGGCATGACGATCCTCGCCACCGCACAGGTCGCCCTGCTCGCCATCATCGGGCTGATCGGAGTCTCCTTCACCGAATACTCAACAATCCTCACCGCTCTCGCACCCGCGGCAGGCTGGTACGTAGTGTTCTTCATCTTCGGATTCACGGCGGTCGCGGCTCTCTTCGCCGCAGCGGGCGCCCTGGCCTCGCGGGCCGAGGACCTGCAGTCCACCACTTCCCCGCTGATGATGATCGTGATGATCGCGTTCTTCGGCTCGATCTTCGCGACCGGAACGTTCCAGACGGTCTTCTCCTACTTCCCCGTTGCCTCGTCGATCCTCATGCCGGTGCGCCTCGCCTCGGGTACCGCCGAATGGTGGGAGGCCGCGATCGCGCTGGTCATCACGGTCATCGCCACGGCGATCATCATCGCGATCAGCGACCTTATCTACCGCCGCTCGCTCATGCAGACCTCTCGCAAGATGACCTACCGCGAGGCGCTCCTCGGCGCCGAGCCGAAGGACAAGAAGTCGCAGAAGGACATGATGTCCGCGAAGGCGCACTCCTCGGACCACGAGGACGACATGGCGCCCTCACGTTAGAGGGTCCACCGCAGATATCCTGGCGACCATGAGCGCCAAGGACATCACCGTCGAAACCGTGCCCCACCCCCAGCTCGGCAGTTGGGAGGTGGGGCTTCGGCGTTCTCTTCCCACCCCGCACAACAACCCCGGGTATGACGGCGGAGCCGGCACCTCCTCGGGCGGTTCCGCGCCTCGCGTCCTTCTCATCGGTGGAACCGGCCAGACGATCGACACTTGGCGTCCGGTGGAGAAAGCGCTGGCGGCCGCGGACTACGAGGTCGTCGCCTATGCGTCCCGCGGGATCGTGCCGTCCTCGGCGCCCGCGCTCCCCTGGTCCCTCGAGGACATGGTCGCCGACGCGGTGTCCGTGCTCGACCACCTCGGCTGGCACGAGTCGGTCACGGTCGTGGGGTATTCGCTCGGCGGGTTCACCGCCGAACTCCTCGCCCGCACCCACCCGGGCCGCGTCGCCCACGCGGTGCTCGTCGGCGGCCACAACCAGGCGGCCGAGGTCTCTCGCGCGGCCCGCGAGACGCGCCTCGCGATCGGCGACAACCCGCAGGCCCTTGAGGCGTTCGAGAAGTTCACCACCTTCGTCACCACGCTCGACACCGAAGCACTCACGCAGCGCCCAGCGCTCGCGAAGACCTGGTGGGAGGTGCTCGATTTCCAATCGGCCGCTTGGTCGGCGCCGCACGCCCGCGAGGGCCAGGGCCAGGCGGTCGGCGCGTGGATCACCGGCACCGCAGAGCGCCCGGAGTTGCCCGAGATGGCACCCCGCCCGAGCTTCACGCTCCTCAGCTTCCACGGCGACCTGCACATGCCCGCGGGAGCGCCGGCAGAGCGCGCGGCCGAGACTCTCGGTGGCGACGACTGGGTCGATCTCGTCTCGCTACCCGGCGGGCACGGAGCGCTGTTCGCGAATCCGAAACCGGTGGTCGCGGCAATCGTCGATGCCGTGTCCTCGAGCACTCCGAGGAGCTAAACTCGCCTTTCGACTTCGAGTCGCGCGGGGAGGTGGCGAACTCTATTGGCTCTACTTTTCATACTCATCCTTTCGATCGTCTTCTTCGGCTGGTTGGGCGCGTTCGCGACCTCGGTACTGGCTTTTCGTAGGACGACGCGTCGGTGGGCCTGCTTGATCTCCGCCGCGGGTTCGGCATTTGCCGCTATCGGGGTACGCGGAGCATCGATGCTCGACGACTACAACGACTTCCCTGGTTACACCTGCGCCCAACGCGATTCCGGGCACATCCCGGGGATTCCGGCATCGCGCTGGGGCCCACGTGGTGAGGAATACTTCGGTTCCAATATCGATTGGGACAGCGAAGTCGAGCTCTTCCCACTCGGCTTGAAATGTAGCTACCGAACTCTGGACGAACCGCGCCTCGAAGCCACGACCCACTCCAACTGGTCGTACTCGATTTTCGGCTATGCGTTCCTGGCAATGTCCTTGGTTCAACTGGTTCGCATGTTCGGCCCGGCGCTTGGCGGCTCGCCAAGCGGTGGCAACGAAGTCGAACGAGTCGACTTTCCACCTCAATAGCTGGCGGGGATACTGCGCTGTATTGACCGCTTCCGTCTCGGAGTCGGAGCGACTACCGGGCCCCTACGAACCCGAGCCATGCGACGCCGATACACGCCACCGCCATGCCCAGCCAGTACGCGAGGCCCAGCGCCCAGCGCCGCCCGCGGAACAGATATGCCACCTCGACGGCGGCCGTTGAGTAGGTCGTGAAAGCGCCGCAGAACCCTGCGAGCACGCTCCATTCGGCGTAGCCGATCGTGTCGCCGTCGAGCAAACCGGTCGCGACGCCGAACAGCGCGGACCCCAGCACGTTGACGGCCAGGACGCCGGCGGGCCCGGTCGGGGACAGCCGATTCTTGACGGAGGAGTCGAGAAGATACCGTGCGCCGCCGCCGAGGGCCGCCGCGAGAACGAAGAACACCGCCGTCATCCAGCGCTCCCTTCCGTTTTGTCCCGGTCGAGAACGCGGGGTCGTAGCCACCCGCCGAGGGCGATCCCGCAGAGCGCCGCGGGCGGCCCGAAGAACAGTGTCGCGGCGAGGTAGAGCAGGACGACCTCGGCGGGGCCGTGGCTGCCGACGAGCGCCACGTCGACGGCAAACGTCGAATAGGTGGTGAATCCGCCGCAGAAGCCGGTGCCCGCGGCGAGTTTGGTGATCGGTTGCCAGCGGCGGCCGCCCACGCACAGCTCGGTGATGATCCCGAGTATCAGCGCGCCTGCAAGGTTGACGGCGAGGATCGTCGACATCCCGCCGACCGTGTGCGGCTGGCCGAAGATGGGACCGACCCCGGCGCGCGCCGCCGCTCCGACAACCGTGCCCGCGGCCACCAGCGCCACGGCGGTCCATGTTCCGGGTGCGGCCGAGCGCGCGGACGTTCCCGCTCGTGTCATCGCTGCCCCTCCTCCCGGGTGCCTCGTGCCGGTTCGCTGCGGGCACTCAGCAGGCCTCACCTGCCGAGGAACCGCTCCGGCCCGTCGAAAAAGGCGCGCCACGTGCGCACCATGTCGAGCTCGCCCCATTCGCGGGAACGGATCCCGTGCGGGCCGAGCTCGAGGAGCTCCGCCTCCGGAAGTGCCGCGAGGATCGGCGAGTGCGTGGCGCAGATGACCTGCCCGCCTTCGCGAACCACGCGCCGCAGCGCGTCTACCAGCTCTATCGTCGCCTCGAAGGTCAAGGCTGTCTCCGGCTCGTCGAGCAGATACAGTCCCGGCCCTCGGAAGCGACCCGATAGCACCTGACGGTACCCCTCTCCGTGGCTTCGCTCGCGCAGCGGCACCTCCCCGTAGCCGGGAACCGGTGGATGCATGCCGGACCCGCTCATCTCTTCGAGCACGTCCTTGATGGATTCGGCTCGGAGGAAGAACCCGGGCGCGCCGCCGGAGCCCTGGATCGACAGGCCGCGGGCGGAGTATTCGAGCGTCATAACGCCGGCAAGCGCGCTCGGCTCGTACTCCAGTGGGGCGTAGCGGCGGGCGCCGTGACCGCCGCGCATGTCGAATCCCCAGGCCTCCGCGAGGGCCTCTACCAACGTCGATTTCCCGGAGCCGTTGTCGCCGACCAACACCGTTATCGCGGTGTTCAGCGCCAGCCCGCGGACGCCCAGGTCTGCGATGGCGGGCACGGACAGCGGCCACGGGTCCTGGGTTTCCCCGGAAGGCGCGGCGCCTCCGCGGAGGTGCACTGCGGCGTCATCCTGCAGGGATATGCGGCGCACGAGGAGCTGCGAGCCGCCGGGCGCGGTACGAGGTCCGGCGGAACCGTCGCGCGGGGCGAAGGGATCGTCGTCCACCCACACACGCCGCGCCATGAGAATCCTTACGCGTTGCGGCCGTCGGTCTCGACGCCTTCCGCGGTGATCGTGCGGCTCGACCAATCGATTTGCCGCTTCGCGTTGGACACCGCGACGACCGCGCCGAAGCCGATCACGCCGTCGCGGTCGTACAGCGCGGTGTTGCCCACCGAGATGCCGTCGGCCTCGACGTGCATGTCGGCCTGCATTCCGAGGTCCTCCGAGCGCGGCAACCTGGCGATGGACAGCGTGAGGTCGGCGTTGATGAAGCCGATGCCCTCCGAGCCCCAGTTCGTGATCAGGCTCGTGCCCTCACTGACGATCGCGGCGCGCTGGAACGGGCTCGCGTCCTCCCCGGACACGACCGGGATCGGCCGGAACCAATAGGCCTTGCGCTGGTCGTTCTGGTGGGCCGACATGTCGTCGCTCCAACCGGAACTCTCGGTGAAGTACATGGGAAATTGCAGCTCGGGCATCGTTTCCCCGATAAAGCGCGGCGGGATCGGGCGATCTTTTTCCGGAACCCAGGCCTGGCCTGCGGGGTTTTCTGCGCGCCGCAGTTGCACGAGCGTCGCGCGGGTTTTCGTCTCGCCGCCCTGGACGAGCTCCGCCTCGGACACGCGGATGCGGTTGCCGTCGCGCACCACCGACGTGCGCACCTCGAATGGTTCGCTCTGCACGGGGCGGAACAGGTCGACCGTCAGCCGCGTTGGCTGCATTTCCTCTACACCCGTCTCGACTTCCAGCGACCGGGCGACCGCGCCGACGACTGCCGGTCCGGAGATGTCGGTGCTCTTCCACGCGCTCGTGGCGACCTTTTGCGGAATGTAGTGGGAACCGTCTAGCTCGTGGAACGCGAAATCGCTCATGGGCGCCATACTATCGCGCCGCTCCGACACGGCGTCGCGAAAGCTACCGGGCCCGCCCGCGCTCATCGCGGCGTTTTTCTGCCTTGTAGATACTCCACGCTGCGCCGATCATCGGCAGCTGCAGCGGCAGCCTCGCCCACGCGATCACCTTCCACGGCCACACCGGCTTGCGTTTCCACGCGCGGACCATATGGATATTCCCCGGGAACACCCCGATAAAGAGGATGACGGCGGAGAGCGCGCCCGCCCGGCGCGTGCGCGGATTCGCGAGCAGTCCGGCGACGCCGAGCTCGGCCACCCCGGACCCGTAGGTCCACGTCCGCGGGTTACCGGGCAGCTCCGGCGGGATCAGCCCGTCGAACGGCTTGGGCTTCGCGAAATGCAGGATTCCCATGCCCGCGAGCGCACTGGCCATGCCGTGCCGGCGAAGGAAGGTCGCGACGGAACGCTGCGGGGATGCCATCAACGCCTCACCCCGCCCGCGAATCGGAGAGGCGGTCTGCCGCGGAGGCATCGAGAAGCCACGAGCGCATAACCGCGGTGACCTGCATCTCGAAGTACGTCTCCGAGCTCGGGGCGCCGGGCCATGCGGCGATCTCGAGGGCGACGATCCCGTGGAGCGAGGCCCACACCGAGGAGGCGACATCGACGATCGGCGCGTTGCGGAAGATGCCCTCGTCCACCAGTGCGTCGACGACCTCGAGGAGGGCGTCGTGCGGGGTGTGGCGCTCGCGGATCACCAGATCGTAGAGGCCGGGATTCGATACCGCCCAGAGGCGGTAGGCGCGGGCGAGCATGCGCAGATCCTCCAGCGGACCGCGGCCGCCGAGGACCTGGCGCTGCGCGGCGGCGAGCTCGGAATCAGCGTCGGCGCCGACCGCGGCGAGCAGCCCGTTCTTGCCGCCGAACATCGTGTACACGGCGGTGGTCGATGTTCCCTGGCTCGTGGCCAGCGAGCGCAGGCTCAGACCTTCCGGACCCGCATCGCGCATTCGCTCGGAGGCTTCGGTGAGGATTCCGCGGCGGAGGGCATCGTCATAGGCAACATTTCGGGACACGCAGCACAGCGTATGACGTTGTTACGACGCCGTCGGTCCGCCACGCCGGGAGGAGCGCGGAGTTCGGTTCTAGACTGGGCACCATGCCTCAACTCGAAAAGATCGACGACGTCTATCTGCTGCGCTTCTCTCAACCCGACGACCCCGAACAGGCGCCGGACAACGTGTTCTCCCGGGATTTCCTCGACTCACTCGAGGGCTGCCTCGACGAACTCGAGGCCGCGAGCGGTCCGGCGGCGCTCGTCACCACCGGTGCCGGAAAGTTCTACTCCAACGGGCTCGATGTCGAGTACGCGTGGGGCACCGAGGGCGCGCTCGCCCCGTATATCGATCGGGTCCACGAGGTCTTCGCCCGTGTCATCGAACTGCCGATGACGACGGTCGCCGCGATCAACGGACATGCTTTCGGTGCGGGTGCGATGCTCACGCTGTGCCACGACGTGCGTCTCATGCGGGACGACCGTGGCTTCTGGTGCCTGCCGGAGGTCGCACGCTCGATGCCGTTCCCACCCGGTATGCATTCGCTGGTCACCTCGGCCCTCCCGCCGCAGACCTCGCGGCTGGCCATGTTCACTTCGCACCGTTTCGGCGCGGAGGACGCCCGTGCCGCCGGGATCGTCGACGGGGTCGCGAGCGAGTCCGCCCTTGTCGAGGAGTGCGTCAAGCGCGCGGCACCGGCCACCGCCCTCGACGGCGACAACCTCAAGGGCGTACGCACCACATGGTTCGCCGAGACCCTTTCCGCCCTCCGCACGCCGATGGCCTAGTCGCAGACGCGAACACGAAGAGGGGGTGGGCACCATCTGGTGCCCACCCCCTCTTCACGTCCCGGGAAGCCCCTTGACGCCGTTAACGTCTCAGGTTCCGAAAATACAGCGGCTAGTGCGCCGCGGCGAACGCCCGGAGGATGTCGGCGGGAATACGCCCACGGTCCGACACGTCGTAACCGTTCTCGCGCGCCCAATCACGAACTGCCTTCGAATCCGTTCCCTTTTCCGCACGCGACTTTCCGCCGCCGCGACGGGAATTCGCGCTCACTTTTTGTGCATTGCGTACATACGGGTCGAGCACGCCGTAAAACTCATCGGCGTTCTCCTTGGAAAGGTCGATGCTGTAATCGGTGCCGTTGAGACCGAAATAGATGGTCACGCCCTCTTCGCCGAGCGCCGTTCCGTCAATGTCGTCAATCAACTCGATATTGATCTGTCGTGCCATGGCATGACTCCAGAATTCTGTCGTTTCTTGCAGGAGATTCGCGGGGCGGGCATTCGCCCCTGTCGAATTCATTATGCACAAATTGCGTTACCTGCCGATGATTGTCAAATCAGGTGTCGAATTTCCACCCTTTTTCCGGCTGCCTCGATTTATTGATTTAAACAATCCAAGGGCTATCACAATAGTGAAAAAAGAAATTTCTTATTCTTCTAACATCTACCCAAGCGAGACCACACTGCGGCAGGACTTCACATACATAAGTGATCTATGTATTATGGCGGGGTGACCAACCCCCGTTCAAAGCTCCAGGAAATTGCGATCGACCTCACGGTCGTGGCAGCGCGGTTCAGCCGCTTCCAGCGCCAGAACTCACCCAACGACACGACCGCGGCTACATGGCGCGCGCTGTCGTTGCTCGAACAATTCGGCGCCCTCCGAGTCACCGAGTTCGCGAGACTCGATCGGCTCTCCCAGCCTGCTGCGACGGCGGTTCTGCGCAGAATTACCGCCGACGGACTCGCCGAATCCACCTCGGACTCGACCGATAAACGCGCGAAACGCGTGCGGCTCACCGACAAAGGCCGAGATTTCCTCGCGGATCTGCGCACCGACGCCGGCGATCGACTGATCCCGCTTTTCGAGCAATTAACCGACGAGGAAATAGAAGCGCTGCAGGTGGCGAGTAGGGCAATTTCGCGAATGCTTCGCGCGGAGGGATCCGAGAACGAAGGCGGTCGTAGCGAAAACGGACCTCCGACGTCATAAATGATTCTTAACGGATTGCGTAATACTTTCGACAAAAGGGGCGGACAAGATGAGTGAAATAGACAGTGAAATAGACACAGAAGAACAGGCGAGCCCGGGCGGACTCCTCAAGCAGCCGCGCGCGGTGTGGGCAGTCGCATTCGCGGCGACCATCGCATTCATGGGCATCGGATTGGTCGACCCGATCCTCCCCGAGATCAGCAAATCCCTCGAAGCGTCACCAAGCCAGGCGATGTTGCTGTTCACCAGTTACCTATTCATCACCGGCATCTGCATGTTCTTCACCAGCTGGGTGTCGAGCCGAATCGGCGCGAAGAACACGCTGCTCATCGGCATCGGACTCGTGGTCGTCTTCGCGGCACTGTGCGGACTGTCCAATGACGTCAACGCGATCATCGGCCTCCGCGGCGGATGGGGGCTGGGCAACGCGCTCTTCGTCTCCACGGCGCTGGCGGCGATCATCTCGGCCGCCACCGGCGGGGTGTCGGGCGCGATCATCCTCTACGAGGCCGCGCTCGGCCTCGGCCTCGCCGTCGGCCCGCTGCTCGGCGGACTGCTCGGCGAGATCTCGTGGCGCGGGCCGTTCTTCGGCACCGCGGCGCTCATGACCATCGGGTTCATCGGCATCATCGTGTTGCTGCCCAAGGTGCCGAAGCCCGAACACAAGGTGCACCTACTCGAGCCGTTCGTGGCGCTGCGTAACCCGACGCTCGCCGCGCTGAGCATCATCGCCGTGCTCTATAACTTCGCCTTCTTCTCCCTCCTCGCCTACAGCCCCTTCCCCATCCACGACGCCGCCTCCGAGGCAGGGATGAGTTTCGGCGCGCTTCAACTCGGGTTCGTGTTCTTCGGGTGGGGCCTGGCCGTTGCGCTGACGTCGGTCTTCCTCGCGCCCCGCTTGATCGAAGCCTTCGGCCTCTTGCGAACGATGCTCGGCACGATGGGCATCTTCGCGCTCACGCTCGCGGCCATGGCGTTGGTCATCTCGAGCCTGCCGGGTCTCATCGTCGGCGTTATCGTCGGCGGCGGATGCCTCGGCGTACTCAATACGGCACTCACCGAGACCTCCATGAACGCGACGGACCTGCCGCGCGCGGTGGCGAGCTCGACGTACTCCGGTGTCCGGTTCATGGGCGGCGCGTTCGCGGCCTGGCTCGCCGGCGAGATCGCCGACTGGGTCGGCGCGCCCGCGCCGTACTGGACCGCCGCGGTGGTTCTCGTTCTCGCGATCGCGCTGCTGTTCGGCACCCGAGGCCTCTTCGCCCACCTCGAGCACCACGAGGAGACGGTGCCGGAATCGAACCGCGAGGGCGTCCCGGCCCGCTAGGCCCCAGGGTCGATTCAGCAACTCCCGGCGCCAACATCGCCGCCGCGCAGCCGAGGCTGCCCAGAAAGTCCTGCGTGACAATAGATTCAGGCGCTTCAGGCGGCTCGGCGGCGCGGGAGCGTCCGACCCACGAATCCATGAAAGAAATATTCGATGTAACGCTAGCCAAACCGGGATCGATTGGAGTAGTTTTTGATCAGGAACCCCGGTAGCTTCGGGGTCCAAAGCTGCGAGTTATCGGCCCGCCCCGGCTAACGCTGTTGACGCGGCGACGATGCAGCACCACAACGTTTACTCGCGCAATTGCCCCAGGCATGCGGAGTTAATTTAAATTAATCCACCCAGGTCCGCCTTTGCATTTGAGGTTCTCGGGCCTGGTTCTGCTTGCGTCCACAGACTCCTTCGCTATTGTCGGTCTCGTAGGAAGCGCACGAGATCTGGATCACCCCAGAACTCCCGGCTCCTGCGGAACAGCAACGGTCGGTGGAAACGAATTCACGCTGCCAATCGCACGCGCGGATCGTGTCGCATCGACCATGACGAAAGGAAACCCCATGGACTTCGGTTCTCTCGATGGCCTCATCTCCGAGCCGCTCGGTCAGCTCGGTGCCGGTTCGGCGGACGCCGCTCCGTCGCTCGACTTCGGCTCCGCCGCGATCGACAATGCCCCGACCTTCCCGGGCCGCCTCATCGGCACCTTCGCCGGTTTCCTCGGCTCGCTCGGCATCTAAGTTCCCGCAGGCGCTCACGCGCTAGCGAGTGGCTTCGGCCACGAACGTCGAACGCCCCCGCCCTCACGGGCCCGGGGGCGTTCGCGCATTTACGTGCACTATGGACAACAAGGAAACACGCAGCCGAAGAGATCGACCCGGAGGAGACCCATCATGGCGCAGGCAGATCCCAAGCAGGCGACGTCCCTGTTCGAATTCGAGGCGGAAACGCTCACCGGAGATACCAGTGAACTCGCCGACTACGCCGGCAAGGTCGTTCTCGTGGTCAACACGGCCTCCAAATGCGGGTTCACCCCGCAGTTCGAGGGCCTGCAGAAGCTCTACAGCGAGCTGAGCGACCAGGGGTTCACGGTGCTCGGCTTTCCCAGCGGCCAGTTCCGCCAGGAACACGACGACGCAGAAAAGATCGGCGCCGCGTGCACACGCAACTACGGCGTCGACTTCCCGATGTTCGCGAAGACCGACGTCAACGGCTCCGGTGCGCACCCGGTGTTCACCTGGCTCAAGGCGCAGCAGCCCGGGAGGATCGGTGCGCTCCTCGGCGGCCGCGCCGGCTCCGCGGAGATCAAATGGAACTTCACCAAGTTCCTGGTCGGCCGGGACGGAAGCGTCATCGCGCGGTATGCCCCGGCGACCAAACCGGAGGCGATCCGGGACGATATCCAACGCGCCCTCGCGAAAGAGAACTGAAAAATTTGCGTGTTGACCGCAGGTCAATTTAACGCCGTTCGCCGGATCGGACTAAAGTCGGAGCGATGTCCAAGGTTGAGAGCACCGAGCGGGCCGATTCACCGACTCTCTGGCACGACATCATCCCTTCAGTCGGGACTCTTCGTCCTCGTCACAGCGCCATTCGTGTCGCGCCCGGCGATCAACCCGTCGAGCTGACGAGTCCGGAGACCACTCTCGATACCGCGCTCGCGCTCATCCCGCACCTGCGGGACGAGCGAAGCACACTGCGCACATTGTTTCCGCTGCTGCCCGTGGACATCGAGATCATCATCCCGAGCCCGGCCGCGAAATCCGAGAACGCCGCACCGCCCGCACCCACTGTCGTGCCGCTTGGTGACGTCGCCGATCTCTCACCCTCGAAGGCGTCCTCTGCGAGCGGCGTCCCCAATGCGCGCCTACTCGGCGCTCTCGTCCAGTCTGCGATCCTCCATGGGGTTCCGCAGCCCACCCCGCAGTCGATCTACGCGCGCCGGATCACCGGCTGGCTTCACGGCCTCGCACCTCTCGAGGCCTACCTTCTCCACCAGGCGATTCTCGGGAACCGAGTGCCGCGTGCCCTGCGGGTGCAGACCTCCGGGCTCGGCGGTCTCTCTCGCGCGGAACAGCTGCGCTCCTCGTTCGGCGCTCTCCTTGCAGCGGACGCCGAGCTGGCTCCGTTGTTCGACGTCATATATAACGAGCTGAACCCACTGTCCTCCAGGGCGCGAAGCACGCACCGCGTCCCGGAACTGTCCGAGGAACTGCTCGCCGGCGTGCACTGGGGCCTGCCGCGCGAGTATCGCATCGCGCTCGGCAGACTCGTTGGGGCGCTACACCCCGAGTTCGACGCGGCCGACGGTTGGCTGTTGATCAGTAAGGCCAAAAAGGGTGCCCCCAGGGAACGCTGGACGGTGGCCTCGCTGCGCGAGACGCAACGCTCGATGCTGCAGCAGCTGCTGCGTACCGGGAGCACCGCGCCGGAGGAATTGCGCGAGCAGCTCGCGAAAGCTCGGGTACCGCTGCCGCACGGCGACGATGTCGAGGCATGGCGCGAGTTCTGCGGACTCGAGGTCGTCGACGGGACGATGCGTGTACTCGAGGACCCCTCCGACGAGAAGACGGTAAACGAGAACCGCGCGATGGTCGTCTCGGCCTTCGGCAGGGATCGCGACAATGTGCTCAAGGCCAACGCCCCCGTGCTGGGCACCTCGGTCTTCCCTCCGTCCGCCGCCCCGGACGAGGCCACAAGTGAGCAGATCAGGCGCGCCGCCGCATCGCCGCTGGCCGCGTCGTTCGGCGAGGACACCTTCTCCTCGCTGCAGGAGATCTCGATGCTCACGGGCGTCGACTTCGACTCGATCATGGCCGAGCTCGGCCACGGCACCGAGCCGCTTGAGGCGCTGGAGTCGCTGGGCATCCCGGCCGGCTCCCTCCTCGGCGAGCTCGACGAGCTCCTCACCGGGCCGCGCTCGGCGCAAAAGGCGATCCTCATGTTGTGGGCGGTCAACCGCGCTCGCGGCGGCGGAGGCGCGCCGGCACACTTCTCCGAGGCCAAGTACGAACTGACAGGAGCGATGCTCCGGCACCCGGCAACCTTCGCCGACCCGGATCCGGCCGAATCCTGGCGCCTCGTCCTCGGCAGCAGTTGGTGGCACAGCCCCCGCTGGGAGGAGGAGTTCCCCGGGCACACGCCGTCCACCGATGAGGTGCGCCGCTTCAACTACATCGCCGAACTCGGCGAGAACGTGCACCGTGCGATGGAATCGGCCACGTTCCGCGCGCAGGCCGACGCCCACATCGCGGCGACGCTGGCGCAGGCCCCCGCGCAGGACGTGAGCTCCGCCGTCATCCGGAAAACGAGCGAACGCACCGCGGCGCGCCTCGGCTCGGAAGAGGCCACCGATATGCCGAAGACGTTGCTCGAATGGGAGCACATGCTCACGTCGCGGCTCGAGGGCGCGACCCTCATCATCGACGCGGACCTGCGCCCGGACGAGCTCACCACGTTGAGTGCGGAGCTCGGCGCCCGCGTCGGCGACCTGCCCGCAGATCCCCAGACCTACGCCGATTTCGTCAAACGGTACCCGGCGGCGACGCTGACGACGGTCGTGGGAATCGCCTCGCTCAATGCCTATAAGGGCCTCTACATCGCCGACGACCCGATGCGCAACGTGTATCACGGCCTCGTGCCGACCATCGCCGAAGCGCTCGGGCTCTTCGAGTCCGAGGACACGCCGGGCGCCTACGGCATGATGCAGGCCGGGCTCGAAGCCGAGTTCGCCCAGGCGCTTCGGGACCTCGATCTCGCCGAGTTCGTCGACCTGCACACGCACCATCTCGCGGACCTGATCGTCGCCCATGCCGGGCTGCCGGTGTCGGCGATGGGCAAGATCGTGGACGCGCTCACCGCGTTCACGACCTCGGTTCCCGACCGCACCATGCACCACGTGTACCCGTGGCTCATGGACCCGAGCCAGCGCGAGTTCTTCGGCACGCTGCCCACGGGCACGCAGCTGTTGTTCCAGCAAGCCCCCGCGCTGTCGGCGCGGATGCTCAATCAGGCGGTCGACCTCGTCGAGGCCTACCCGCGCACGGATCCCACCCATGACGGCGGAGAGAGCGATCCCGGTGACTCCGCGCTCGCTGCGCACGTCGACGTGGCCGCCCTGCCGACAATGATCCGTGAGGGCCTGCTCGACGCCCTGCGCGCCCAGGCCACCGAGCCGGACACGGCGCCGACGCGCACCACGGCCAGCCGCCGCGCCGCCGACCGCATGCAGCGTCCGTACCTGTGGCTCGACGGCACCGACGCGGTGTGCGTCGCACTACCGCCGGTGTCCAAGTGCGCGGACGAGCCGTGGATCGTATCCACCGGGGACGACGTCACCCCGGTCCGCCCGCGTCGCTCGCTGCGCGATGACGAGACGCAGACCTCGCTGCTGCGCAAGCCCGCGCGTAGGGTCGCCGTCATCCACCCGAGCTTCCACACGACGGTCGAGCTCCGCCTGTTCACCACCGACTTCCCGGTCGCGCTGTTCCTGCCCGATGGCAGGCAGATACCGACCTCGGCGATGGTCCCGCAGGGCGAGGTCTTCGCGCTGGTCCCGCCCGGCCACGAGCCCACGTCCGACTCGTCGGGCGCGCCGCAGGTGCTCGAGACCCTCGACACCCCCGAGGGTTGGGGCCAGTGGACCCTTCAGTTGTGGAACCTCGACGGCCTCGACAAGGTCGTGGTGCTCGATGCCGCCGGCGTCGCGCACGAGATTCGCGTCGGCAGCCACGAACTGCCCGCGCTCTGGGACACCGAGGACGAACCGATCGAGGCGCTCACCGGCGTGGAGAGTGAGGACGGCCTACCCGTGCTCGCCGCACGTCCGTGGATCGACGTGCCGCCGCTGCCTGCCGGGACGCGCCCGTGGACCGTCCGCATTCGCCGCTCCGGCACCGCCGAGTGGCACACCGTCGGCACCTACTGCCCCGAGTCCGAGCACGAGGGTTACCCCCTTTTCGACGACGCCGTTCTCTCCTTCTTCGGCCTGTCCGAGTCCGAGCCGATCCTCGGAGGGTTCGACATTCGCGTCGACGGGCCCGAGCACGCCCGCGTGGACCTGCGCATCTTCCTCGCCGAGGGGTTCTACGCCCACTTCCCCGAATCGCCGCGCCTCCCGGGCCCGGACGGCGCCTCCCGCGCGGTCGCCGAACTCAGCTCCGAGCCGGTGGACGGCGAACCGTCGGACGGCCCGGAACCGGCCGCCCTGTCGGTGTCGGCGGACATGCTGGAATTCGGCCCGACGACCAGGCGCCTGCGGGTTCAGGTCGCCGCCGGCTCCCGCTCGGAGACGCTCGTCATCCGCCCGCCGCGCCTGCGTTTCCGCATGTCGAGCAAGGGTATGGCGCCCGCGTGGTCCGACCAGTGCATCTCCCGCTCTCCGTTCGATTTCGAGCATTCGACGCTCGTCGTCCGAGACCCGTACGCGTCGCTGCGCATCTCGCTGCTCCTCGTCGACGACAACGGCCGCACCGCCCAACGCGCCGATTTCGATCGCGATATGGACGGCACCTTCCGCATCGACGCCGGCCGTTTCGCCGAGCGCGCCCGCCTCATTCGCCGCGGCGAGCTTCGGGCGCAGGTCATCGATCCTGACGCCGAAGGCACCCGACACTTCAAGCGGACGGTTCCGCTCGTGCGCTTCGACGCGGTCACCGAGCAGAACATCACGCTCGACGGAAAGAATTTCCGGGTCACGGGCGCCGAGGAGGTCGACGACGTCGTGTGCCGGGTCTGGCAGCTCGAACGGCCGTGGCTGCCCGCGATCTCGCTGCCGGTCACCGACTCCCTCGCCCCCCTCCCCTCCTCCCTGTCCGGCGCCGGCCGACTCCGCGTGGATGTGGCGGTGGAAGACCCGTGGGACCCGGTCCCCGCCGGCCCGCTCCCCCACCGCGGCACGACGTCCCTGCAAACCGCGTCGCGCTTTTCCAATACGGGCCTCGGCCTGCTCTCGCAATTCCTCGCAGGCCGTGGCGCCGCGAGTTTCGTACCGCACGGGGTGCCCGAGTCGTGGAACGCGTGGGCCCTTCTCTCGCAGAACCTGCACCCCTCTACCGACCGCCCGCAGCGCCTCGAGCTCGCCGAACACCTGCGGGAGGCGCCGCGCGCCGAGCTCGTCGGGCTCGATCGCTCGCTGCTGCCGTCGTCACAGAAGCTTGCCGCGTTCATCTCGTCGGGCCTGGTCAACGAGCCGATCGGGCCGGCCGCCCCGATGGGCGATCCCTGGGACCGTGCCGCCGCCGGTGCGCGGCGATCGGTATCCATCCCGGGGCGCACCCGCGAGGCATGGATCGACCTGTTCATCTCCATCGCCACCGTCGAGCAGCTCCCTCGCGAGAGCAGGGCGCTGGTCACCCGCCACCTGCGAGAGGTCGGCGGCGACTCGCTGTTCAACGTTCTCGCGTTCGGCGAGGATCCGCTGCAGGATTCGGTGCGCCTCGGTCTTCCCGAGGTCCAGGCCGCGATGGATCCGACGCTGCGCAGCATGCTGCTGTCCCGTCCGACCATCCCGGGCCCGCTTCTCGACGCATCCTCGCGCTGGGAGGGGTTGCTGTCGCTGCTGCGCACCGAGCAATCCTTCAACGCCGGATACGTGCGCGACCAGTTCGAGCGGATGCTCGGAAAGTACGAATCTCTGCGCCGCTTCCGCCCGCTGTATCGCCTGATCACCGAGCGCATCAAGGCACTTCCCGCCACGGTCGAGGTCGATACCCGCCGTTCCGGGGCGCGCCGGTCGAAGAAGGGTTCCCGCGCTCGCTCCGCGCAGGGCAGTTCGGCGCAGGCCGTCGAGCTGCCGATGTGGGCGAACATTCCGCAGTTGACCTTCTCGCTGGCCCTTCTCGCCCGCGGCCACGCCTACGGCTACTTCAAGACCGGCCTCGACCAGGATCTGCTCGATCTGTGGGCGCGCCTGGTCACTCAGGCACCGCAGCAGATCGTCATCGACCTCGTGCTCGCCGAGGCACACATCGCCCACATCCGCCTGGGAGGGTCTACCTTCCTGCCCTGATCCTGGCCCCGGCCGAATCTCCCCGTCTGCAACCACACACAAATAGTCCTGACGTCGGGGAGCCGACCCGCGCCCTGCCGACGTCGTCATAGGTGTACCCGTAGCGGAAGGACACCCATGGCCGACTCCTCCCCGTCCGGCGACTCCATGTCTGCCGACTCCATGTCTGCCGACTATCCGCAGATTCGCGCGGCCGTGCGCGGAATTTCCGGCGCCGGCGGCGCACTCGGCGGGGTCAAGTCCGTGGGCGCCGGCTACGTTGTCGACGGTCTCTGGGCCAGCGCCCTGGGAAAAGCCAGCCTCGACGCGGACATTTCCCTGTCCGACTACGCAGTGCTGCTCTCCACACGCCTGAAGGCCTGCGCCTCGGCCGCACAGTCGACGGTCGACGAGTTAGTGCTCACCGACACCGAGTTCGCCACTTTGCTGCGAGAAACGCTCCCCGAATGAGTCCCGCCGCCGACAACCCGGCTCTCGCAGACCTGGTCTCGTGGACGCCGACGTGCCTGCGCGACGAGGCGGCCGCCCTCGATACCGCCCTCGAGAACATCGCCATCGCCCGCGAAGACCTCGCCTCCACGCTCGAGAGCTTGCCTGGCGTGTGGACGGGCATCTCAGCCGACGCCGTGCGCAACGCGTTGGTTCGCGAACGCCGTTATGTCGACGTACTCGAAAAGGTATTTCTCGGGTTACGACGCTGCTACAACGATGCTTACCAGGACATTTCCATTTCTCGCGACACTTTTACGACAGTGCTTTCGGGTTTCGAATCCGAAGGCTTTTCGGTCGATCACGGGCAGCCGGCGGCCGGCCCGATAACGGTGTCGACCGTGGCCGCCGCGCGCTCGGATTCGGGCGCCGACGCCTCCCGGCTCGCCGCCGCCGAACGCGCCGCCGAGTCGATCGCTCGCGCCGCGAGAGCCGTGCTCGACGCCGACAGCCGCCACGCCGAAGCCATCGCCACGCTCGTCGCGGATTCGGATGGCGTCTCGGCGCGACCCCCTGCGGCCAACCCGGAGCCGTTGGCAACCGCGAGAGACGAAAAACACCTCACTCCCCACCGCTACGGATCGAACGGATTACTGGGTCCGACGGCTACCCAGCTCGCAATAAATGGGCTCGCGCTCGCGCCCTACACCGGCACCTCGATCCTCGTCGGGGACCTCATGTTGGACATGGCCGAAAACAGGTCCCCGTTCGGCGAGGCATTGGTGGATGCATTCGGGGCGAAACTGTCCGGGAGGGTGGGAAAGACTCTGGGTTCTGGGCTCTATCTGGCCGGGGCGGACAAAGCCGGGTATGCGGTGGGCGAGATCTTCGGGCCGGCAATGGTCGGCGGAGAGATCGATGCGGTGCTCGATGCGACGGTGGGCGCGGCAGGCCGAAGTATCGACGAGCGCTGGGGCACGCAGCTCTTCGGCCCACACACCAACGAGCAACTCGCTCGGCGGGCGCTGCGCGACCAGGAAAAATACGGAGGTTAGTCGCCCTCGCGGCCGAGCAGCGTGGCGCGCAAGCGTTCGACCTCGGCGGCGCCCAACCCGACTCCGTCGACGAGGTAGTCGCGCGCGGAACCGTATTCGGCCTCGATCTCGTCAAGAGAGGTGGTGATGTACTCATCGCGCGCATGGAGCAGCTCGATCAGGGTGTCCGCCCGCTCCGGCGCGTGCTCACGGAACATGGCGGATAGTTCCGCGACCCAGGCCTCCGAGCGCCGGTTGGTCTCCAGGTAGTCCGCGACAATGTCCTCGCGCCCGGCACCTGCGAGAAGCTGAAGCACCGCGGACACGAATCCCGTGCGGTCCTTCCCCACCGTGCAATGCACGACTACCGGACCCGACGAAGCGGCGACCGCCTCGAACGCCGGGCGTAGCCGTTCCCTGAATCCGGCGTCGACCACGAACGAGCGGTACACGCGAAGCATTTCCGACCGCGCCGTCTCCGGGGTCGCGTCTTCGTCGTAGCCGACTATCGTCGCGGCCGAGCTGGACTCCCCGAGCACATCGACGTGCACATAATCCGCGCCGATGACGTCGTGGTCCGGGTTCTTTTCCACCTCTTCGGGCCTGCGCAGGTCGACGATCGTGCGGAGACCGATGCGCCTGAGCGCCTCCGCGTCCCGGTCCGATGGGGCGACGATGTTCGCGCGGAAGAAGCGACCGCGCCGCATGGGACCGTCCGTGGTCTCGTAACCACGTCCGGCGATGTCGCGGAAATTGTGCATCGACTCCAGATGCAGATCGTCTACCGCCATCGGCTCTCCTCCGCCCCCGGACATCCCCGCTTATGTTCCCCTCCACACTGCCACGCGGATCCTTGCGGCGCGCACCGCACCGCAGATCCACCTAGGGTTGGGTTCATGACTTCCGACGACAAAGGTCCCCACGCAACCGGGGAGAACGGCGACGCGCAGAACTCCGACCCGCTGGCGTCGGTGATCTCTGCGGAAGTCGAACGCAACGACCCCCTCTCCCAAGCAGTCGAGCCGATGCGCGAGGACGTGCGGTTCCTCGGCGGGATCCTCGGCGACACCGTCCGAGAACAGGCGGGCGAGGAGGCTTTCGACCTCGTCGAATCCGCGCGCCAGACCGCGTTCGCGGTGCGCCGCTCCGAGGTCGACCGGAGCGCCACCTTCGACGTGCTCTCCGGAATCTCTCCGCAGCACGCGATCGACGTGATCCGCGCGTTCTCCCTGTTCGCGCTGCTGGCGAACATCGCCGAGGACCTGCACGCCGAGCGCCGCCGCGCCTTCCACATCGCACGCGGCGAGCCCCCGCGAGACGGAGACCTCGCCCGCACCTGGGAGAAGATCGAGGACTCCGGGGATTCCGAGGCCGGCTGGGCCGTGCTGCGCCGCACGGCACGCGTGGTCCCCGTGATTACCGCTCACCCGACCGAGACGCGGCGCCGTTCGGTGTTCCACATCACCCGCCACATCACCGAGCTCATGCGAGAACGCGACCGCCTCGATTCGGGCAGCGCCGAGCGCGCCGAGATCGAGCTCGATATCCGGCGCCAGGTTCTCCTGCTGTGGGATACGGCGATCATCCGATCTCAGCGCCCGCGCATCGAGGACGAGATCCTCACCGGCCTGCAGTATCACGAGGCCACGCTGATCGACGTGATCCCCAGGCTGAACAGAGAGATCGCCGACCGCCTCGACACCGAGCGCGCCGTGGTCCGGCCCGGCTCGTGGATCGGCGGCGACCGCGACGGCAATCCCTACGTCACCGGCGAAGTCGTGGGCTTTGCGACCTCACGCGCCGCCGCCGTCATCCAGAATTACTACGACGAGCAGCTGGAACAACTGGAGAACGAGTTGAGCCTGTCGGGCCGGCTGGTGGAGGTGTCGGGCGAGCTCATCGCGCTCGCCGACGACCTGGTCTCGCGCGGCGACGACGAAGCCGCGCGCCGCGACGTGCCGTACCGCCGCGCTGTGCGCTCGGTGCGCCGCAAGCTCGCCGCACGGTCCGCGGCGCACAGCATCGCCGGGGCCCGCGTCCCGGTCGACCACATGGGGCGGGCCATCGGCTCGGACTCGGACCCGGCATACGAGCGGCCCGAGGACATGCAGGCGGACCTGCAGGTTATCGCCGACTCGCTGGACGCGGTCGGCGCCGGGATCGTCGCCGATGCGCGCCTGTCGACGCTGCAGTGGGCGCTGCGTACGTTCGGATTCCACCTGCAAGCACTCGACATGCGGCAGAACTCGGAGACGCACGAAGAGGTGCTCGCCGAGCTGTTCGCGGTCGCCGGCGTCACCGACGACTATGCCTCGCTGGACGAGGCCGAGCGCGTCGAGGTGCTGCTGCGGGAGCTGTCCTACGACCGGCCGCTGCTCGGGGCGCGCGCCGAGCTGTCCGAGCGGTGCGAGAAGGAACTGGGCGTACTGCGTGCCGCGGCCCGCGCCGTCGACGCGTTCGGCGAGGGCGTGATCCCGCACTACATCGTTTCGATGTGCCAGTCGGTCTCCGACCTGCTCGAGCCGGCGATCCTGCTCAAGGAGGTCGGGCTGCTTCGCGGCGCCCCGGACGCGCCGCGCTCGGAGGTGCGGCTCATCCCGCTGCTCGAGACCATCGAGGACCTCGCCGCGGGCGCCGATATCCTGCGCGACTACCTCGCCCACGAGCCGATGCGCAGGCTCGTCGCCTCGCAGGGGAACCTGCAGGAGATCATGCTCGGCTACTCCGATTCGAATAAGGACGGCGGCTATCTCGCCGCGAACTGGTCGCTCTACCAGGGGGAATTGGAGCTCGTCGCGCTCGGCGAGGAGCTCGGCGTGGACCTGCGCTTCTTCCACGGGCGCGGCGGCTCGGTGGGCCGCGGCGGCGGCAATTCGTACGAGGCGATCCTGTCGCAGCCGCCGGGCGCGGTGCGCGGGGCGCTGCGCATCACCGAGCAGGGCGAGGTCCTCTCGGCGAAGTATTCCGAGCCGGGCCGGGCGCGCCGTAACCTCGAGGCGCTCGTGGCCGCCACCATCGAATCGTCCGTGCTCAACGTCGAGGGCCTCGGCGACGGTGCGGAGGCGGCGTACGACGTCATGGCCGACCTGTCGCGCCGGGGACGCGACGCCTACGGCTCGCTGGTCCACGAGGATCCGGGCTTTATCGAGTATTTCACCACGTCGACTCCGCTGTCGGAGATCGGCGAGCTCAACATCGGCTCGCGCCCCACCTCTCGCAAACAGACGAACACCGTCGACGACCTGCGCGCCATCCCCTGGGTGTTGTCGTGGTCGCAGTCGCGCGTGATGCTCCCGGGCTGGTTCGGCATGGGCACCGCACTGTCGGATTGGCTCGATGACGGCGGACCCGGCAGCGCCCCCGGCGACCGCTCCGCTCGCCTCGCGCAGCTGCGCCGGCTGTACGCGACGTGGCCGTTCTTCCGGACGACCCTGTCGAATATGGCTCAGGTGATGGCGAAGGCGGACATGGGCCTGGCCGGCCAATACGCCTCGCTGGTGGCGGATGAATCGACGCGCTCGCGTGTGTTCTCGCGGATCCTGTCGGAGTTCGAGCTGACCCGCGACGTGCTGCTCGAGATCACCGAGCAGTCCTCGCTGCTCGACGACAACCCGACGCTCGCGCGATCCGTGCGCAACCGGTTCCCGTACCTGGAGCCGCTCAATGTGCTGCAGGTGGAGCTGCTGCGGCGGTTCCGTGCGGGCGACGACGATCCGCTCATCCGCACCGGGATCCAGCTGACGATGAACGGGCTCGCGACGGCGCTCCGTAACAGCGGCTAGCGGGGGGCGGGGGCGCTTTCCCGCCGCGGGACGGCCCGCTCGGCCCCTCCCACGCCGGGATTTCAGGCGCCCTACGACTTCCGGATCGACAAACACCGCGAAACGGTACGAAATCGGTCGTTCTGCATCGATTTTCGTGCACTTTCGTGGTGTTTCTATGCCAGGAGCCAGCCAGGTTCGGCTCCCACCCCGATCACCCGCCGAAGCCCACGCAAATCTCGTTGGCCGCGTAATTTCACGCCTCTAGCGGGATTTGTGTGGGCTTGGTGGCTTTTGCCTCCCAATCGTCGCACGCTCGCGGACCATTCCCGGCCGCACAGCTCCTACGATGCCGCGCGCTGCCGAGAGGACTACGGTGGTGGCACCCGCGCCGCCCGGGGCAACACCCTGCTCGGCGCGCCACCGTTAACGAATTAGGAGACACCTTGTCGTACACCGCCACTGCCATCCACCTGGCCGAGCGCCCCACCGGATACCCGGACGCCTAGACGTGGGAGCTGAAGTCGAAGGAGCTGCCGGAGCTGGAGGACGGTCAGTTCCTCGTCGCCACCGAATACATTTCCGTCGATCCCGCGATGCGCGGCTGGCTCGACGATGCGCCGTCTTACGTACCGCCGGTCAAGGTCGGCGCGGTGATGCGTGCGCTCGCCGTCGGACGCGTGGTCGAGTCGAAGAACGACGACTTCCCCGTAGGCGCGCACGTGCACGGCACGCTGGGCGTGCGCGACTATCTCGTCACCGACGGTAAGGACCTGCGGGTTATCGACACCTCGCAGGTCTCGGGCCCGGAGCATCTCGCCGCGCTCGGCCTCACCGGGCTGACCGCCTACTTCGGCCTGATGGAACTCGGCAAGCCCACCGAGGGCGAGACCGTGCTCGTCTCCGGTGCCGCCGGCGCGGTCGGGTCGGTCGTCGGGCAGCTCGCGAAGATCGCGGGCGCGCGCGTTATCGGCATCGCCGGTTCGGACGAGAAGTGCGAGTGGCTCACCGGCGAGCTCGGCTTCGACGAGGCGATCAACTACAAAACCGCCGACTCGTTGACGAAGGCCATCGCGTCCGCGGCGCCGAACGGGGTCGACGTGTTCTTCGACAACGTCGGGGGCCGCGTCCTCGACGCCGCGCTCGCCAACACCGCCCGCAACGCGCGGCTGGTCATCTGCGGCGCGATCTCGGACTACAACTCGACCGATCGCGCGGGCATCCGCAACTACCCGCGCATCATCACCCACTCGCTCACCATCCACGGCTTCACGATCGGCGACTTCGGCGACCGCCTGCCCGAGGGCATGAAGGCGCTCGGCGGCTATCTCGCCGAGGGCAAGCTGGTCTCGCGCATCGATGCCCGTGACGCCGAGGTCAAGGACTTCCCGGAGGTCTTCGGCGCGCTGTTCGAGGGAACCAACACCGGCAAGCTCATCATGGCGCTACCGGGCCGCGAGTAGTCGAGGCCAGAAGCAACTGAAGTGGCGGCACCCGATCGGGTGCCGCCACGTTTGCCATTCGGCCGGTGCCGCGTCGTCTAGATGCCGGCGAGCTGCAGCGCCGAGCCGGTCGCGGTGGTGAAGGTCGCGAGGCTGCCGCCGAGGTTGACGCCGGTCTCCTCGACCACCTCCGGGGCGGCGTTACCCGGCTCGACCTTCGTCACGTTGCCGACCGCGTCGACCGTGACTTTCGAGCTGAGCGCAGCCGCGAGGTTGATTCGCTGCCAACCCTCGGAGCTCGCGTCGAGCGGGTCGCCCGAATCGATCTCCGTCGCCGCCAGCACGGCCTTGCGCTGTTGGTCAGTGAGTTCCGGGAACGCGGTGACGAGAAGGGCCTCCGCATTCTCGGGCACGCGTGGGGCCTCGCCCTCCGCCGTCACGGGCGAAAAGCCGTAGGACATGCGGGAGGTGTAGGCCTGAATGGCGGACGCGCGGTCGGTGACCGGGGCCGTCGAGACGGGATCGGTGAACGGATTGGTGTAGCCGCCCGCGTCGTTCGCGCCCGTGGCGTCGATGCAGGCATCGAGGGTGTCGCCGAGGCCGTCGCCAGCGCAGCGTCCGGCGAGGTATCCGACGAGCTCCTCGCGCGCCGGCTCGATCGTGTTCTCCACATAGCCGTCGCCGGCCAGCGCGGTGGCGGTATTGATGTGCGAGGAGATGCGCCCGCCCATCACGTCGAGCGGGTAGTGCACGCCGAGCACGATCCGGTTGTTGCCCGCTTCCGAGGAACGCGTGACGATCTCCGGTCCGAGCTCGGGAAGCAGCGTCGCGAGCTGCAGGCCGATGCCATAGGCGTACGTCGTGTGGCCGGAGGGGAACGCCTGGTTGAGGCCGGTCACGCCCTTAGGTCCGACGCCGGAGAATACATCGTATTCCGCCGAGTGAGGCTTGCCGTTGTCCGGGCGAGCGCCCTGGTCGGGGATGCGCTGAATGTCGAGCTGCGGGCTCAGGTTCTTGAAATCGTTCTCGCCGTTTCGGCTGCGATCGCCGAAGCCGCCCTTGTCCTTATCGGAGGTGAGCATGAACGGGCGCGGGTAGTTGAAGTCGGTCTTGGCCGAGCCGGTCGAGGAGTTCTTCTCTGCGGACTCGATCGCGGCGACGGTCTTCGGCAGCGAGCCGTCCTCGACGCCCCCGATGAAGTACTCGCCGAGCTTCGGCCCGAGCGCATCGCGCAGGGTCTCGGTCCAGATCATGTCCGCGTCCTCGAGCGCGCGCACCGACTGGGCGGGATCGGCCGCGCCGGCGTGATTAATGGCCTGGACGAATTCGTCGTTATGCCCGAGCACCGCGGCGCCGGCATCGGTGACGTCCCCCTTGAACCCCGTGGCGCGGACCGTCGACTCGTCCGTGGAGTCGTATTCTGCGGGAGTCCACCAGTCGAAGAACTGGCCGAGCATCTCGGTGCGGTTCGGCCCGGGAGGAGCGTCCGCGGCCGAGGCGACGCCGGCCCCCGAGGCAAGAGTCATGATGGCGACGCCGGCGACTACCGCGCGGCGCCCGAACGGGCGAAGGGAGCTCATAAAAGGACCACTTTTCACGATGGGAATCTGTACCAATTGGTTTTGCGACCGTCCGGCTATTTTGCAGACGGCAACGCAAAGAACAGGATTCTCCCCGGAAGGAAATCGCGGGTTCGGAATTCGTGAAGTACAGGTGAACGTCGCGCGGACATTCATTGTCGCTGTCGGGCTCGAGATTCGGGAGCTATAGCAATGCGAAAATCGGCGCAAACGTACGAGCACTGTGGGTACGAGGTGAGTAGGTCTACTCCCCAATGGCACCGAGAAAGCGCTCGGCGAGCGCCTCGATGATGTTGTCGACGGCCGGCGCGTCCCCAAGCAACGGCGCCTGGCGGCCCCCCGCGTCGCGCGCGCGGCCCGCGAAGAAGCCACGCGCCAGCAGCAGCGGCACACAGATTTCCCGCGTGTTGACGTCGAACGACGCATCCAGCACGGCATGCCGAACCTCGCCTGCGCAGTACCTCGCGGCGACAGCGGCGCGCAGCCTTTCGATCTCCACGCCCACCGACTCGAAGGACGAACCGGCGCTCGCTAGGACCAGGTCGCGCGCGCCGGCCGGGAGGTCGTCGCCCGCTTCGGTACCCAGAGCGGCTGCCGCCGAAGCGAGAACCGCATCGACGAGGCGAGGTTCGGGCGCGCCGCGTTGATCGCGCAGGTCGCGGCCGAGGTGCGGGGTGACGAGCACCCGGTTCAGCTGCCCGCGATCGCCGCGCGTGGCGACCTGCGCGGCCGCGCCGATGTCGTGGCCGACGTGGTAGCCGGCGGCGACGAACGCCGGGATCACGACGACCTCGGCAGATGTAGAGGCAAGCTCGGCGGTGAGCACGTCCGCGAGCGCAGGCGCCTGCACTTCTTCGTCGACGAACCCGGCGACGACGCGGATGCCGGAAAGGCGGGCGTCGAGGAGCGACGTCAAGCGTTCGGTATCGGCGCGCCCTTCGCGATTACGGGTGCCGTGCCACGCGACGACTGCGGTCGGACCTTCAAACACCGCGACTCGCCTCAAACACTGCGGCTGGCGTGAGTGAAACCGGCCGCACGCGGTGTTTCGAGCCGCCAGGGCAACGGTCATCCCGCCCAAGCTCTCGTGGCCCCCAGCTACGCGGCGCATACCCGCCCGGCCCGTGTGTATGCGCGGCGGCGCAGGGAATGGTCACCTGCGGCGGCGCGGGTGCAGCGGGGCGCGGCCGGATTCGAGTTCGTCCTGCATGTGCCGCGCGACGGCGACCGAGCGGCGCGGGTCGCCGGAATCGACGGCGACCTGCACGCGACCGGTGGGCGTGTGCGCGGTGGCGCGGGCCGGAACGGCGGCGGTGCCGGCGTCTCGGTTGCCCGCATTGATGCAGAAGATGTGGCGCCACTCGGCCTCGCGAGCGACCTCGGCGTCGACGGCCGGGTCCCCGGTCGCGGTGTGCGCGAGCCACGCGTCGGTGAGGTCACCGAGGATGAACTCGCGCTGGACCCACTCGTCCTGCGGCCCGAGGAGCTCGGCGATCGACGGGTGCAGCGTCGGCGCGACGATGCGCAGGCGCGCGCCGGCACCGGCGAATGCGGCGGCCCGTCGCGCGGCCACCGCGCCTCCGCCGACGAGCACCACCAGTTTGTCCTCCAGGAGAAGGGCCAACGGGAACGAGTCGGCCTGGGTAGGCGCTACGTCCGACGTCATACCTGGGGAGACGGCGCCCGCGGGGAGGTGTGCAGGCGAGCCCGCAAGATCCGACGGTGCCAGCGGTGCGGCCGGGGCGTAGGGGGCCAGGGTCATAGGTGGATACCGCACTCGGTCTTGCCCGACCCGGCCCAGCGACCGGCGCGCGCGTCCTCGCCCGGGGCGACGCGGCGCGTGCAGGGCCCGCAGCCGATCGATGGGAAACCGTCGTAGTGCAGCGGGTTGATGAGCGCCTCGTTGAGCGCGGCCCAGCGCTCGATCTCCGGCAGCGTCCAGTTCGCGAACGCGTTGACCTTGACCATCTTGTGCGAGCGGTCCCACTGCACGACCGGGGTGTCGGCACGGCCGGCGGAGTCGGAGCGGCGCATGCCGGTGACCCAGGCCTCGTAGCCGTCGAGCGCGGCGTTGAGCGGGGCGACCTTGCGGGCTCCGCAGCACGCGGTCGTGTCGATCTCGTAGGGCTTGCCAGCGAAGTTCGCCTCGTGCTGGGCGACGGTCTCCCTCGCGCGCACGTCGATGACGTTGACGGTGCCCTTCGCTGCGAGCTGGTCGCGCACCTCGAGGGTCTCGGCGAAGTGGTAGCCGGTCTCGAGGAACAGCACGTCCACGCCCGGCTGGAAACGCGCGGTGTACTCGGGCCCGACGGTGTTGGCCATCGAGCAGGCCACGGCCAGGCGGTTGCCGAACGTCTCGGCGGCCCACGCGAGGATCTCGTCGGTGCTCGCATCGGCGAGCGCCTCGGCTGCGACCTCCGCGATCTCCTTGAGTTCCGCCTCGCTGCGCACGCGGCCGGGGCCGAGGTCCGCCGGGTCGGGGATCAGGCTCGGGTCCGGGTGCAGCCGGGAGTCGCGGGCAACGTAGTCGATGTCCGAGGGGTCGGCCTTCTCCTCGCTTACCGAGATGAGCGAGCCGGCGAGGCCGGGAATGTTGAGACTCACTTGAGCTTTTCCTCCTCCGCCCTGCGGCTCCACTCCGCGAAGGTTTCGCCTTCGCCGCGGTCCGCAAGGAAGTTGCGGACGAGCCCCTCGAGGTAATCGGTGAGGTCGTCCGATGAGACCTTGAACCCACGCACGGACTGGCCGAGCTCGCCCTCGGCAACCTCCGCACCGGCGAGGCTGCCGCCGAGGTGCACCTGGAAGCCGGGGGTGTCGCCCTCGATGAGCTGGCCCTTGAGCCCGATGTCCGCGGTCTGGATGCGGGCGCACGAGTTCGGGCAGCCGTTGAGGTGCACCGAGATCGGCGGGTCGATGGTCTCCCCTGCGAACCGCTGGTCGAGCTCGGAGAGCACCGTGCGTGCTTTCTCCTTCGTCTCTACAAACGACAGCTTGCAGTATTCGATTCCCGTGCACGCCATGCCCACCCGCGTGAACGGGCCCGGGTAGACCTGGATTCCCAGGGCGTAAAGCCCCTCGACCAGCTCGTCCACCTTTTCGGGGATGACGTCGAGGAACACGATTTTCTGGTGGGGGGTGAACTTCACGCGCTTCGAACCGGCGGCCTCGGCGAGGTCCGCGACCTGGTTCAAGATGTCGCCCGAGATGCGCCCGACCACCGCGGTGGCGCCCACGTACTTGCGGCCGTCCTTCTGGTCGTGGACGCCCGAGTGGTCTCCGCGCTGCCCCGAGTATTCCGGCGCCGGGCCATCGGGAAGCGGCGAATCGAGGTACTCGGTTTCGAGGACCTCGCGGAACTTCTCTGCGCCCCAGTCCTTGACGAGGAACTTGAGGCGGGCCTTGTTGCGCAGCCGGCGATAGCCGTAATCGCGGAAGATCGAGACGACGCCCTCATAGACATCAGCGGCGCGCTCGGGCGGGACGAACACGCCGAGACGCTTGGCGAAGTGCGGAACCGTCGACAAACCGCCACCGACCCACAGGTCGAAGCCGGCGCCGAGCTCCGGGTGCTCGACGCCCACGAAGGACACGTCGTTGATCTCGTGCACAACGTCGAGGCTCGGGTGCCCCGTGGCGGCGGTCTTGAACTTGCGCGGCAGGTTCGAGAACTCCGGGTTACCGATGATGCGGTCGTGCATCTGCTGCAGGTATGGGGTCGGATCGATGATCTCGTCCGCCGCCACACCGGCGACCGGGCTATTGAGGAACGCGCGGGGGCAGTCGCCGCACGCCTCCATCGTCTCGAAACCGACGGACTCGAGGCGCTGCCAGATTTCGGGCACGTTCTTGATATCGACCCAGTGGTACTGGATGTTCTGCCGGTCGGTGATATCCGCCGAACCGCGGGCGAAGTCGTTGGAGATTCCGCCGAGTACGCGCAGCGCGTCGGTGGAGACCTCCTTACCGTCGACGCGGACGCGCATCATGAAGTATTCGTCCGAGAGTTCCTCATCGGAGAGATCCGAGGTGGCTCGCCCACCGAGGCCCTGCTTGCGCTGGGTGTACAGGCCCATCCAGCGGAACCGGCCCGTGAGGTCCGTCGGCGGGATCGAGTCGAAGCCCTCCTTGGAGTACTTCTCGAGGATGCGATCGCGCACGTTGAGCGCGTCGTCTTCCTTCTTGAATACCTCGTTCGGGTTGAGCGGATCCTTGCCGTCGACCTTCCACTGCCCCTGCGGCTTGGGAGCGCGGGCAGGGCGCTTGCGCGACTGGGAGGTATCAGTGGCGGTCATGGTGGGCGAACTCCTTTTAGTTGCTTCCGGCCGCGGCGCGGGCAGGCGCCGAATGGATGCGGCCTCGTGCAGTCACCGGTCAGAGCACACGCTCGAACCGACCCGTGGGACGTCTAGTAGATTATCCATGATAGACAGACCTGTCTACTTGGTCGATGGGAAGACGCCTCCGGGGCGCGGCGACACCCCTACATGCACCGGGCCCACTCCGGTTCGATTGTCTCCAGAACGCGCGTGACGTCGGACTTTTCCGACTATCGTTGTGCACATGCCGAATGAAGGCCACGAGGCGAACGACCCCCCTGAGACAAACGGCCCCTCTGCGAGGAACGGACCGGCCCCCGGTGATGGCGTGCGCATCGGCCACGAGGAGCGCCAGAACGCGGCCGACGATCTCGCCGAGCACTTCGCCGCCGGCCGCCTCGAACAGTCGGAGTTCGAAGACCGCACCGGAGCGGTGTGGCAGGCCAAGACTCTTGCCGAGCTCCAGCCCCTGTTCTTCGATCTGCCCGGCGGTTCCCTCAACGGATTCCTGACGTCGCAGGCCGCATCCGGCGCGGAGCGCTCTTCCCGGGCACCGGCAACGGTGGATAGCGAGAACAGCGGTGAGCCTGCGCGGTCCGGCGACAACGAGGCTCGCACCGCGTGGAACAAAGTGCTCACCATCCTCATGGGAATTTTCCCCATTCTCATGCTGCTCGCGTTCTTCGGACTGCGCGCCGTCGGGGTCGAGCAGGCCTGGCTCGTCTTCCTCCTGGTCCCGATCTTCTACGTCACGACCGGCGTACTCATGTCCGACGGCGATGACGACGACGCAGACGAAGGGGAAGACGACGGCGGCAGCGGACACGACAGCCGCGCGACACGGTAGGGCGCCCCGGAACGCGGTAGGGCGCCGCGCGGGAGCTCAGCCCTCGCGCTTCGGCGGACGCGGGAGGAAAAAGGACACCCGCCGGGCGTAGGCATCCCAACCGGGCCGCTGCGACATCGTCTTTTCCAGCAAGCGCGCGCCCGAGCCCCACACGAGCAGGAAGGTCATGAGCATGGGAGCGACGAAGGTCCATGCCGCCGGCCCCGCGGCGGACGCGGCCAGCCAGATCCCCCACCACACGCAGGCGTCGCCGAAGTAATTCGGGTGCCGAGTCCACGACCACAGCCCACGGGCCATGATTCGTCCGCGGTTCGGATCGTTCTTGAACGCCGCGAGCTGGGCGTCGCCGACGGCCTCGAATACGAAACCGAGAAGCCAGATGCCCAATCCCACGAGGGCGAGAACAGCGAAGGCGCCGGCCGGGGCCTCGCTGACGACGAGCGCCTGGAGCGGTAGCGACACCACCCACTGGATCGCACCCTGCAGGACGAAAACCTTCCGCAGAATCACCGACGCGCGGGGGTTGCCCTGCGGGTCGTACCCTCCGCTGCGTTCGAGCATCTCCACGTACCGGGGGTCCTCGCCCTTTCCGGCGGTCTTGTGGCCGACGTGTACCGACAGCCGCGCGCCCCAGACGATCGCGGCTGCGGCGATCGCGAGGACATGCCAGTCGAGACCTACCTCACCCCCAAGACCGGCACCGCGCAGCGCGACCACCACGAGCGCGACGACCGCAAATCCCGCGCCCCAGGTGACGTCGACGATGTTGAATCTGCCGATTCGGCGGCCCACGACGTACGTGCCCAACTGGAGCAGCAGCAACGCCACGAGACAGATCGCCGACGCCGTGGCGAATGTGGCGTACGACGTCATAGGGCATACGTCCCTTCCGGTCGGCGCAGGACGAATTGCTCCACACCCATGCGCCCTTCGGCGAAGGAGCGGGTGCCTCCCGTGAGGTATAGATCCCAGACCCGCGCGGTCTCCTCGCCCCAGCCCTCGACGATTCGCTCGCGGTGCGCGAGGAACCGGCGGCGCCATTGCTCGGCGGTCCACGCGTAGTGTTCGCGCATCGCGCGCGCCCCGATCAGTTCGAGCCCGGGGGCGGTGAGCAGATCGAGAGTGACGCCGGGCGGACGCATCGACATGTCCGGCGCGATAAACGACTCGATGAACGGGCCGCCGCCCGGGTGGCGACCGGAGCGGGACATCTGTTGCACGAGCACCCGGCCTCCCGGGCGAACGCAGCGGTGGAGTACCCGCGCGTACTCGGGGTACCGGGAGTCCCCGACGTGCTCACCCATTTCCAGCGACACCACGGCATCCCAGGAATCATCGCGCGCTGAGAGTTCGCGGTAGTCCTGCAGGCGGACGTCGACGAGATCGCCTACGCCCTCTGCGACGGCGCGATCGCGGGCGAAGCGTTGCTGCTCGCGGGAGATCGTCACCGCCGTGACGTGCACGCCGCGGGTGGCTGCGGCGTGGATCGCCATCGACCCCCAGCCGCAGCCGATATCGAGCAGCCGATCGCCGGACCCCAGCCGCAATTCCTCACAGACCAGCTCGAACTTCGCGTGCTGCGCGGTCGCCAGGGTGTCGTCCGGATTCGCCTCCGGCTCGGGCGGGCCTGCGGGAAACCAGCCACACGAGTAGGCCATCGACGGGTCGAGAATCTGGGCGTAGAAGTCGGTGGGCAGATCGTAGTGGTGGCTGATCACGTCCCGGTCCCGCCGCAGCGAATGCAGCCGGCCACGAACGTTGGACTGCGTGGCCGGGCGCGGCGGGGGCGGGCCAACCGCACCGAGGGCGACCGCGAGCCGCGCGAGGCGGGCCACCGCCTTCGGCCCCGGCCGCGTCCCGGCCAGCGCGCGCGAGCGGATCACGGACCACAGGTGGTTCATGCCTTCGGCGAGGTCACCGGGCACGTCGATCTCGCCGGCGACATAGGCCTGGGCGGCGCCCAATTCGCCCGGGGCCCACAGTTGCCGGCGCAGGGCGTCCGGCGACGTGAGGCGGACACGGGGAGCGTCGGCCGGTCCGGCCACCGAGCCGTCCCAACATTCCAACCGCACCGGAAGGTCGCCGCCGATCAGCGGACCGATCGCGCGGACGATCGCCCCGGCGACGGGCTCGCCCGCGCTCACCGGTCTCGCTCCACGACGAGCTGCGCGACATCGAGGTATCCCGACCGGAATCCCGCTTCGCAATACTGCAGGTAGAACCGCCACATGCGGACGAATGTGTCGTCGAAGCCGAGCGCACGAACCTCGCCGGCGCGGGCGGTGAAGCGGTCCTCCCACAGCCGCAGGGTTTCGGCGTAGTGGATGCCGAAGTGAGTCCGCGCGCCCAGCCGTAGCCGCGTTTGGTTCAGCGCACCCTCGATCGCCTCGATGGACGGAATCCGCCCGCCGGGGAAAATGTATTTGTGCATCCACGTGTAGTTGTTGCGCGTGGTGCGCACGCGCTCGTCGTCCATGAGAATGGCCTGCAGCGCGGCCTTTCCGCCGGGCGCGAGCACGCGATCGATGGCCGCGAAATATTCGCCCAGGTATTCCAGGCCCACGGCCTCGATCATCTCCACGCTGATCACCGCGTCGAACTCGCCTTCGACATCGCGGTAGTCGCACAGTTGCACCGCGACGTTCTCGCCCAGACCAGCGTCGTCGGCCCGCCGTTGCGCGAGTTCGCGTTGCGCCTCGGACAGCGTGACCGACACGACCTGCGCCCCGCGGCGGGCCGCGCGCAGGCACAGCTCGCCCCACCCGGTTCCGATCTCGAGCAGCCTGGTGCCCGCACGCACCCCCGCCGCGTCGAGAAGCGCATCGATCTTGGCCTCCTGGGCGGGGGCGAGCTCGGCAAAGGTGGGTGTACCTACCTCGTGTGACGTCGGACCGCCGTCCTCGCCGAGCCGTCCGCGGCGCCTGGGAACGGCGGGAAATAACGCCGACGAATAGGTCATCGTCTCGTCGAGGAACAGGGCGAAGAAGGCGTTGGACAGATCGTAATGAGAGGAGATGTTGCGCCGGGCGTTCGCCTTGTCTCCGCCGGTCGCCTGCGGCGGGCGCGGGATGTAGAGTCCGCGCAACATCCGTAGTGGGCGAGGCACGAGGGTCGCCTGGCGATCGGCGAACTCGGCGAGCAGCGCGGGCATATCCGGGGACGTCCACTCGCCGGCCATATATGATTCGCCGAGGCCGATGGATGCGTAGCGACCGACTCGGGAATGGAATTCGCTCGGGCGATGGATGATCATGCGAGGAGCGTTCGGTGAGTGCCGGCCCGCTCCCAGAACCCTGCCGTCGGGGTACTCGATTCGTACCGACATTCCCCCGGCCACCGCCGCGAGGATCCACCTCGTGCCGAGCGCGAACATCGCGGTCACCGGCCCGCGGGGCGCGGGAGGCACACCCGGGGCTTCTCGCCCCGCGGAGGTATCGGACTCGGGAACGGGATGGACTCGGAGGCCTCGCGCCCACAAGTAGACACCGTGAGCGCGGATCTTCGCCGACACCGCGACCGGTTCGATCGGGCGACGGAGCGCCAACCCGATCAATGTCTTGGGCGTGGCCGCTTGCTTCGTTCCGGAGACCGATGCGAGAAAATCCGGCTCGCCCTCGCGCTCCAGGCGAATGCCCACGTACAGCTCGTCGCCCGGGGGCGGGACGTCGAGAACGTATCGGCCTTCGCCGTCATGGAACGGAGACACCATAAAGCTCTTCGGTACCTCGGCCCGCCCGCGGGCGTCCGGCCGCAGCAGGTAGTGGTGGAGCCCGCCGTAGGTATTGCGGACGACGGCGAGCACCGCGACCGGCTCCCCCGACGCGGAATGCAGCCACACCACCGACAGCGGATCGAAGCCGGCTCCGGCGACACGGCCGGTGCAGGCGAGCAGCGCCGGGCCTTCGACGTCGAGGGTGCGGTCCCACTGCGAATTTTCGCGGGCGGCGAGTTCGGCGACCTTTCGGCGCAGGGCGGCCCCGAAGGACGGCACACTACCGATGTCGAGATCGGCCGGGCGGATGCTCGCCAGCCGCGTCGTCCAGGCGGGAAATCCGGGCAACCCTGCAACTCCGCGCCCGTCGACCTGCAGCTGGTCCACGTCGACGAGCCACCAGTACGACCGGGCATACACGTCGTGCCGAATCGGGCCGCTGCGCGAATGGCGCACCGAGGTCTCATACAGCGCGAGCGGAGCCGGACCGGATGTGGCGCCGGGACGTGCGTTACCGCTGCCGGCGGAGCTGGCCCCTTCTACCGTCACGGAGTCAAGGCGTAACGAACGGCCTGGCATCAGCTCCACCGCCCGCCGAGCTTCTCGGCCGCCCGCAATCCCGATGCGGCGCCATCCTCATGAAAGCCCCAGCCGTGGTACGCGCCGGCGAACACCACACGGTCGGAATCGATCTCGGCGAGCCGGGCGCGCGCTGCGACGGATTCGGGCGTGTAGAGCGGGTGCGCGTATTCGGCGCTGCGGAGGATCTTTTCCGGGTCGACCAGCTCTCGCCCGTTGAGGGTGACGAGAATCCGGGTCTCCCCCGGTACGGGGAGGTGCTGTAAGCGGTTCATGTCGTAGGTGATCACTTCCTGCTGGGGGCCTTCGCCTTCGGAAGTGATTCGGAGCGGCGCCGAACTCAGATGGTTCCACGCCGCCCGCGCCCTCGGTGCGCGCGGAAGAATCGAGGTATCGGTGTGCATGATCATCTCGTTGCGCTGGTACGGCAGCGCCGAAAGTATCTCCGTCTGCGCCGGCGTGGGAGCACCAAGCATGCGAAGGGCCTGGTCGGAATGGGTCGCCACGACGACCGCGTCGAAAGTGTCCCCGCCTGCGGCGGTGTCGACCCGCACGCCGCCTCTGCCGGGCATTACCTCATGCACCGGCTCACCGGTGCGGACATGCGCGATTCCTGCGGCAACTGAGTCCACATAGTTGCGCGAGCCACCGGCGACGGTCCGCCACTGCGGCGAGCCCAGCACCGTGAGCATGCCGTGGTTATCGAGGAATCGGAACAGGAACTCGGCCGGATACTCCAGCGCCTTGCCGGGTTCGGTCGACCACACCGCAGCCACGAGCGGGATCACGAACGTGCGCCGAAAGTGCTGCCCGAATCTGTGGCGGTCGAGGAATTCGCCCAGCGTCTCGGGTGAATTTATGACGTCGGACGTGGCATCCGCCCGGGCGAGCTGCTTGCGCGCGGCTCGGTGGAAACGAGGCACGTCCGCAAGCATTTTCACGTGCCTTGGGCGCAGCGCAGCGCGGTTCGGAAGCATCCCTGCGACGCCGGTACCCCCGCAGTATTCGACCCCGAGTTCGTCGTCGCGGATCGACAACGACATTTCGCTGTCGATGGTGGCGACACCCAGCTCATCGAACAGCCTGATCAGCGTGGGGTAGGTGCGCCTGTTGTGCACGATAAAACCGGAGTCGACCGCGATCGTCTTTCCGCCGACATCGACGTCGTGGGTATGGGCGTGGCCGCCGAGGCGGGGGTCTGCCTCGAACAACGTGACCTCGTCGTGGCGCGAGAGAACGTGCGAGGCGACGAGCCCCGACACCCCGGAACCAATCACCGCGATTCGGCGCGGCGGCCGGGCCCTCGCATAGTCGGCGCTGGGAAATAGGTCGGGCAGCTGTGTCTTATCGTCGGTCTCGCTCACGCCGAGAACCTCTCACTGTGTGCGTACGTTTCGCGCTTACCGCCAAACGTTGCGCCCAGGTTACATGCGACCCACGATCACGCCGCCCCTACTTGACCGCGACGCCGGCGAGCCCCATGGCCTCGTAGACGATGCGCCCGATCTGGTTTTGTTTGATCGCCTCGCCGTCGCGCATACTCCTGAAACCGCCCGCGTAGCTCCCGTCCACCTGTCCGGGCTTGCCGATCCACAGGGTCTGAGCGAGCCGGACCTGGCTGGTCTGCGGATCCTGCGCGGCGAGCTGCTGGGCGGCGATGATCTCCTGTTCCTGCCCGGGATGGAACGGCTGCGAGCCGGCCGCTCCGACGGCGGCAAGCAGGAATTTGCCGTTGGGCGTCTCGAGCGTGAGATGCCCGACGACCTTGTTGAGCTTCGCCGAGACCGCTCCGGCGGGGCCTTCGAAAAAGAGCCGATCGACAGCGGCGACGCGCATAAAACCCGGCCCGAGCATGAGCACGACCGGTGTGCTCACCTTGGTGAACACCTTTGCGAAGTGATGCAGGCCGATCTTCATCGGCGCTGGTTTCGGCATGTGTGGCGACGTGCCGGGAGGCATGCTGGGCGGCTGGTTCATCCTGATCACGCCCTGACCGGCGAGACGGTCATGAACTCCACGTCTCCCGTGCACGCGTGGAAGTCCTGCATGCGCACGTAGATCGACTCCTCGAGCCCCGGGGAGAAAACGTTGAGCCCGCTCGCGGCCGCGGGTTCGCAATCGTCGAGCGGACTCCCGCCCTCGCCCATGTTGACCACGCGCAGTGTCGCGGTAGCGGTGTCGCCCGACCCGAGGGTGAGGAGCTGTGCCTGCTCCTCTGATCGACCCGCCGGCGCACCGATCTGCTCGCCGCCCTCGGAATCGAGCGCAGACACACCCGGATAGCCGGCCATCTGGCATTCGGTCTGCGAGACGTTGCGGAATTCCAGTTCGTGGAAGGTCGACCCGGCTCCCGAGTCGCCGTCGAGAGCAGTGATCTGTAGCTGCGCGGCCTGGCAGCGTCGCTCGGGCGCGGGCACGGGAATGCCGTCGGCGTTGGTGCTCGGCTGCGTCGAACTGCTCTGCGTGACCGTGGTCGTCGCCGTCGGTTCGGACGTTTCACTCGTCGACGCGAGCGCGGGGTCTGTCGATGTCGCGGTCACGGGATCGCCCGTTTCGGTGACTGTCGGCGGGGCCGCGCTCTCGCCGGACGAGCCACACGCGGCGGCGAAGAGGAGGGCTGCGGATCCGGCCAGCGCGCTCGCGCCGCGCCCCAGTCGCCGGCTCGCTGAGTGGTTCGACATCGAAGAATCTCCCGTCGGATGCTCGGTTCGCGTACAGGTTAATCCTTCGCGCAGGGTGCCCGCGTTACGCACTGCCCGTATCCCAGCGCCCCTCCCTCACGATCTGTAGCCTGCGGGGCGAAGCCATGTGCGCAAGACAAGAAGGGAAACCACCGTGACCGAGCAGCAACCGAAATCGAAGGTCGCCGACTGGCTGGGAATGGACCGCGCAACCCCATTCTTCGTGTTGCTCGCAGTTCTCTTCGTTCTCATCGTCGTGCTCGGCGCGCTGGACGTCTCCGCGTATTGGACGGTCGCCGTCATCCTCGGGACAACCTTTCTCGCTGGCACAGCGTGGCAGTTCGCCGATGACGGCGGTCGTCGGGGATTCCATGTAGCCGCCTCGAGCATCCTGTGCCTGGGCGTCTATTTCCTCTGCGGCGTCACCGGAATGTTCACGTTCTCAGCGGACAACATGTGGAACCTCGCGAGCGCGATCGGCGGCAGCGTTCTCGGAATGCTCACGATTTGGGGCTACCTGAGCCTCGCCGGAACCCAACAAAAGTAGCGCCGCGGAATCCGTTTCCGCGGCGCTACTTTGATGCCTGGTCGGCTAGATCGCCGGGCGGTGAGGCCTAGATCTGCGGAAGCTGGATCGCGCCGTTGGAGACTGCGAGCGCGATGCCCGCGGCGACGCCGCCGATCGCCAGCGAGCCGAGCGCCGGGAGCGCGTTCTCGGTCGATCCGTCACCGCCGAGGCTGCCGAGCGGGTCGGGGATGCTGCCGGCCGGGTTCGCCGGGACGAACGCCGAGCGAAGCGAGACACCGTCCGCAACACCGTCGTCGGCCCACAGGTAGCGGGTGCCGGTCTCGTCGGTGAAGGAGGCGAAGCCCTCGTTGGCGAAGTTGTCGAGCCCGGCGGGGCGGTCGAAGATCGTGCCGTCGGAGACGAACTTCTCGCCGTCGAAGGTCAACTCGACCGAGCGCCCCTGGCAGACCTCGTCGCACAGCGCGCGGAGCACGCCGTCGGAGTAGTCGAGAGCCATGACGCCCTCGAACGGGGACTCGTAGGTGTCGACCAGCGTGGCCTTGCCGTCAGCGATCGTGACGAAGAGGACGTCGCCGGTGGCCTCGACGCCAACCGCGTATCCCTCGATCTCCGGCACGTACTCCACGGCCTCGAGCCCGGCGTTCGCGCCGATCTCGCCGACGAACTCCTTGAGGGAGACCTCTTCAGTGGCGTCCAGCGTGCCTTCTTCGTTCTCGGTGAGCTCGAAGTGCAGCAGCGACGGGCGGCTCACGCTGCTGTCGTCGTTATTGCGCTCGGTGGCCACGTAGATGCTGCCGTCGGGGTTGACGGTCACGCCCTCGGCGTCGAGGGTTCCGGCGCCATCCGGGTAGTTCAGCTCGAAGGTCTGCTTCACCGAGTAGGCGTCGGCCTCCGCGTCGTAGGTCAGGACGTACAGGGTGCCCGTGCCGTTGTTCACGACATAGGCATTGCCCTCGTCGTCGAAGTCGACGCCGGACATGTCCTCGTCGGCGAAGTCCCCGCCGAGATCCTGGTCCTTGATCTTGAACTCGCCGCCCGGGAACGGCTTTGTCTCGGTGTCGTCCTCTTCGCCCTCGGCGGTGTTGATGCCGTCCTTGGTGGGCGCACCGGTGACGGCGAAGTCGCCGGTCATGTCCGGGATGCGGCCCCACGTCGTCGCAGCGTGGCCTTCCCAGCTCGTCTCGTCGACGATCTCGCCGTCGGCGTCAAAAAGCCGGACAGAATCGTTCCCGCCGAGGCCGAAGCCGTCTGGGGTTTCGGCGGTGTAGATGGACGTGTATCCGCCCGACTCGATCGTCGTGCCCTCGGGGAAGACGATCGGATCGTGGGAGTCGTCATCATCCAGGATCGACCAGCCGGAGATGTCGACGCTCTCCTCGGAGTCGCGGTTGGCGAGCTCGACCCAGTCGCCGACAGGATCGGCGTTCGACTCGACCTCGTTAATGACGACGCCCTTCGGGTCGTCAGCCTGCGCGATGGCGGGCGCGGCGGCGACCATCGAAGTGGCAGCGAGGGCTGCGGTGAGCATTCCGGACGTGAGCAGACGCTTATTCATTTCGACCTTTCCCGGGCGATTCGATGTCGGCGACGCGGCGCGAGAAGGCCGCGAACACGGGGTCTCACGCTATGGAGCCGGAGCACCGGGAAAGCAGCGTCGCCATGAATCCAGGATTAACTCCGGTCGACGATCGATAAAATTGCGCAGGGCACACGGCATGCGAGCGCGCTCGCCTCCTCGCGCATCTAGCCGAGGAACTCGTCGATCCGGACGGACACCTCGTCCGAGAATTCGTCGAAGAAACCATGCCGGCCGCCGGGGTGGATGTAGAGATCGGCGTCTGAGATCTGACGGTGAAGGACGTGAGCGTTGCTGACCGGCGCCATGAGATCGTCGTCGCCGTGCATGATCAACGTGGGCGCCGAGATCTCACCAAGCCTCGCCGAGGCATCATGCTCGCCGCTCACGCGCAAGTGCCCGCTACGCGCCCGCCCGGACATCTGCGCGTCTCCGAGCAGACAGCTTCGCAGCCCCTTTTCTCGCCACTCGGGTGTGTAGAAGAGGTCGATGAGGGTGTCGAGTCGCCCCTGGGGATCGCGCTGCCCGAGACGCTTGCGCACATCGTCGCTGCGTTCGGTCGCCTCGGGACCGCCCGGCGAGGTGCACGCGAGGACGAGCCGATCAACGAGGTCCGGGGAGTCGACCGCAAGCCATTGCGCAACCCGGCCGCCCATCGACGCACCGTATATATGCGCTCGCTCGATCCCGAGGCCTGCGAGAACGTGGCGTGCGTCGTCAGCAAAGGATGTGGTCGACCAGCCCTTGATCGAGTCGCGGCTCACTTCCGCGTGCGTGGTGCCGGTGCCGCGGTAGTCGAAAGTCACTGTGGTGAAGCGGTCGGCGAAGTGCTCGCGCAGCCCGTTCCACCAGCGATGCGAATTCGACTGACCCGGCAGCATCAGCAGCGCCGGCCCCTCGCCGAGTCGCTGGACGGCGAGCTCGGCGCCGTCGCCGGCGCGAACTGTGGAGCGGTCGAGCTCGGCCATGTCATGCCCTCCTGCGTCGTGGGATCGGTGTCCACGCTATCGCCGCCGGGCGCCGTCGACACGTCCGGCCGGATTCACTGCGGCTGGCCTATGTGTTTCCGGCCGCGCGCGGTGTTTTTCGTCGTCGAGGTAGGCGCGCACGACGATTCCGCCCCGAAGTAGCACCCCCATCCTCCGAGAAGAATCGGCGACGATAGCCGAGTGACCGTTCGAGTGACCGTTCGCGCCGATGTGGTCGTCTACGTCTTCACCACGCAGGATGCCCGCAGCTTCGGCTACAGCAAGACCGACATGGATAGAAAGGTCGCCGGCAACGCTTGGGTTCGATTGGCCCAGGGCTCTTACGCGACGTCGGCATTCAACGGCCTCTACCCGGAAGAACGTCACGCAGTGCGAGTCCTGGGTGCTCTCACCACCTCGAAGAACGAGTGGTACGCGAGTTCGTGGTCGGCGCTTGCCGCCCTCAACCTTCCGCTGGTTGACCACGACCTGAGCAGGATCCATCTGACCCGCCACAGCGTTACACCTGCTAACCGAGTTCACGGGAGATACATCAAGGTAGACCGGCAGCTGCTTCGCGAAGATCAAGCCTCCGCGAACGGCATTCCTATCGTGTCCGTCGATCTGGCGCTCATCGAGTTCGCCAGGCAATCCAGCTTCTTGGCTTCCACAACCGCGATCGACGCGGCTCTGCACAGGAAGCTCACCAGCAAGGACGCACTCCGCGCGCGACTAGCGGGAACGTCGGGCAAAGGAGTTTCGCGAGCTGCGGCGGCACTCGACTTTTCCGATGGTCGCGCAGAGAGTCCTGGCGAAACCCGATTGCGCGTCCTGCTCTTTCGGCACGGCTTCTCGACGCCCATTCCGCAATTCGAGATTCGCGACGGCGACAGCGACGGCGGCCCGCTGATCTACATCGCCGACCTCTACCTGCCGGAAGAGAACCTCGTCCTCGAGTTCGACGGCAAGGGAAAATTTGCCGCCGGCCGCATGGCCAATTCCGAGTGGACGCAATTCGACCACCAGCGCTCGCGGGACCAGGGCCTCACCGCGCGCGGCTACCGCGTCATGCACGTAACCAGTCGAGACTTCTTGGACGAGAAGCTTCTGGTCGCCCGAATCCTGGAGAGGATCCGTTCGAAAGTTTGAAGCACGGATGCAGTACTTTCTGTACCTCTGTGAACCCCGCGTCGCACCGGAACATGACGGCGTGCTCTACGCGCCACATTTCTCCGCGTCTCTTCGACACGTCCGGCCGGATTCACTGCGGCTGGCCGACGTGTTTCCGGCCGCGCGCGGTGTTTCGCGACTTCACAGGGTTCCCCGGCCCCCGGAAGCCCTCTCCCTAGCCTTCGACGAGCTCGCGCAGCGCCTCGAGATCCCGGGCCACCGCAGCGCAGTCGCGCGCGAAATCGTCGTCGCTCGCAGCTAGCTGCCGCACCGTGAACACCACTTCGGCGCCGTCGGGGTGGTCCAGCACCCGCAGCGGGTTGTTCACCACCTCGCCTGACGGCAGCGTCACGTCGTGGTCGAGCACGCCGAAGTCGTTAGGCGGCGCGAAACGCACGCGCACGTCGCCCATCGGAGACGCGGCGACGAGGTCCTCACCATCGCGGCGCACCTCCGCCTGCGCAAGACCTGCTGCCCAACGCGGAAGGTTGTCGGGGTTGGCGGCGAAGTCGTAGACGCGGCTCGCCGGCGCCGCGATCACTTGGCTGACATGCGTGGATTTCATCTCGTTCGTCCTTTCGTCCCATGCTCCTTGGAAGCTATTACGGCGGCGTGGGGACGATGCGGGCCGCCGCTGCGCGTGTGGGTCTCGACGATGTCGAGCCCGGCCGCACGCACCTGGTCGCGCACGTTGTCCACGGTCCGAAAAAAGGCGGGCGCAATGGCGTGGTCGAAGATTTCCGTGCGGCGGCCGACGAAGAACCCCAGCAGCATCGTCCCGCCCGGCCGCAGCGCGCCCGCCAGCGCGTGGAGAGTTTCGGCGTGCTCCTCCGGAGGCAGGTGGATCAGCGAATACCAAGCGAGGACGCCTGCGAAGCGGCCCTTTTCCTCCCGCAGCGTCATGGCATCGCCAAGCCAGAACTCGCAGCCCGGGAAACGCGCCCGTGCGCTATCGACAAAGGCAGCTGACGGTTCGATCCCGCGAACATCGTGCCCCTGCTCGCGTAGAAACTCCGTGAGATGCCCGGGCCCGCTACCCACGTCGATCAACGGCCCGTCCGCGACCCGCGCCCACTCGGCGATCAACGCCCGATCCACCGCATGCACGGAGTCGATACTTCCCAGCAGGTCGACATACTCATCGGCTCGGCGCGAATAGGCCTCGATCGCAGGTCCAGGGTTCACGCGCCCCAGGCTACCCGGCGGACAGCGCGAGGTTCCGCACCTTCGCGAGCATCGATCCCGGCGGTCTGGCCTAGCCGGAGAGACCGAGCACGATTTCGGCGACCTTCTCCGGATAGTGCTCCGGAAGCCAATGCCCGCCGCGTCCGATGACGTGCAGTTCGAAGGGCGCGTCGACGTACTCCTCCGCCAGCTCAGCCCCGCGCCGGTCAAGCGCCGCGTCGCCTTCGCCCCACACGTGCGCCGTCGGAACGGCGACCCGCGAACGGAAGAACTTCGGGTTGGCGTAGGGCAGCGCGCGATACCAATTGACGGCGTACCCGAACGCGCCCGTGGCGATCACTTCGCTGTGCACGGCGGCGATCTGCCCGGCATTCATGCCATTGAGTTCGAGCGTCTTGTCGAGGGCCGCGGGCACGCGGTCTGCGAGCACCTCGGGCACGAGGGGCAGCTGAAAAAAGCCCATGTACCAGCTGCGCAAAAGCTGCGCGCTGGAGAGCATCGACTTGAGGAAGGCGCCCGTGCTCGGCACGGACAGGGAGGTCAGCGTGGCGACGAGGTCAGGCCGGGTCGCCGCGAGTTGCCACGCTACGACCGCACCCCAGTCGTGCCCGACGAGATGCACCGGGCCGGCGCCCAGCTGCTCGATGAGCGCGGCGGTATCGCCCACCAGAAGTTCGATTCGGTAGTGACGGCGACCGTCCGGACGCGCGCCCGGAGAGTATCCGCGCTGATCGAAGGCGACCGTGCGCAGGCCGCCTGCATTGAGGATAGCCGAGACATCACTCCAGATGGCCGAGGTTTGCGGGAAGCCGTGCAAGAGCACGACCGTGCCGGACGGCGAGGCACCCTCCGCCTCGCCGGAATCGAAGACGTCGAAGGTCAATCCGTCGTTGGAGAACTGTTCCATGCCCGCCCTTTCGTCGCGGCCCGATGCACCCATCCTGCCCTAGATCGGCGCCCCGCCCTGACGAGAACCCGCAAGATGGCCGCGAGAAATGGGGACCGCCCCGACGCTTTTCCAAGCGACGGGGCGGTCTCGCAGGCTGGGGGTGCTCAGCACCTCCGGCGTCATAGGTGGTGTGGTGGTTAGTGGTTCGCGGAGAACCGTGACTCGAAGAAGTCGAACGCCTGGGTCACGTAATCGACCGGATCCGCGCCCTCCTCGTGGCTCATCTCGAGAGCGACTCCCGTCGCGGCGAGCAGCGCCGGGAACAGCACCTTGATTTCGAGACGCGACATCGAACCGTCGGTGCGGTCGTAGAGGTCGGTCTCGAGATCGCGGACGAGATCCTTGGCGCAGGCTCGCTCGACGCTACCGAGCAACACCGTGATGTTGTCGGCGAGCTGGATGAAGTTCGCCGGTGACATGATGAATCCGTTGGACGGATCGATCATGTCGAGGAGGATGTCCCGAATGTTGCGAATCGGGCCGTCCTCGGGCGGGAGCTCCGCCAGCTTTTCCTTCCACTGCGAGGTGATGACCTCGATGAAGTGGTAGAACGCGTCTTCCCGCTTCTGGAAATAGTTGTGGAAGGTACGGGTGGAGACGCCGGCGCGGTCCGCGATGGCAGCGATCGTCACGCCCTCCTCGCCCTCTTCGGCGAGGAGCTCGACGGCCGCCACCGCAAGGCGGCGGCGCGTCTCGCTCTTCTTCCGTTCGCGCAGACTCTTCATCGTTATGCGTCGACCGACTGCTGCTTCTTCTGCCACAGCTCGTCCTCGATCTCGACGAGCGTCTCACCTTCGATGTCGACGCGCGGGAGGATCTTGTCGAGCCACTTCGGCAGCTTCCATGCCGCATCGCCGAGCAGGAACATGACCGCCGGGATGAGGGTCATGCGCACGAGGAACGCGTCGAGGAACACCGCGGCGGCGAGCGCGAAGCCCATCACCTTGATGAACGGCTCGTCCATGAGCATGAACGCCGCGAAGACGGAGATCATGATCAGCGCCGCTGCGGTGACCACCCGAGCACCGTGTTTGAAGCCGTTGGACACGGCGTTGTGCGCGGTCTTGCCGTGGACGTATCCCTCGCGCATCCGCGAGACCAGGAACACCTGGTAGTCCATGGCCAAGCCGAACACGAGGCCGATGAGCATGATCGGGAGGAAGGAGATGATCGGCTGCGGATCCGAGACGATCCCGCCCCAGCCTTCCTGCCACAGGCCGACGGTGATACCGAAGGTGGCTGCGACTGAGAGCGCGAAGCCCAGCGCCGCGACGAGCGGCACGAGGATCGACCGGAACACGACCATGAGCAGGAGGAACGCAAGCGCGAGGACGATCGCGACGTACGGGATGAGCACCTCGGACAGGCGATCGGAGATGTCCTCGTAGATGGGAGACACGCCCGTGACGGCGTAGGTCGCTCCTGTTTCGGACTGGAAGGCCTCCTCGCCGGAGCGAATGTTCTCGAGCACCTCCGCGGCACGCTCGTCGGTCGCTCCGACCTCGGGCGTGATCATCACCTGGGCGGCCGTGCCGTCCTCGCTGACCTGCGCGACCTGCGCATTGGACACGCCGTCGGTGTCCTGCAGTCCGGTGGCGGCCTGGGCGAAGATCCCCATGGCCTCTTCCGGGTTCTTGCCGTCGGCCTCGACGAGCGCGACCATCGGGGCGTTGCGGCCCGGGCCGAAGCCCTCGTCGATCATCTCGTAGGCGACGCGGTTCGGGCTGCCCGGCTTCATGCTGCCGTCCGACGGCATGGCAAGTCGCAGCTGCGCCGCGGGGATGGCGAGCAGCGCGAGCAACACGACCACTGCACCGGCGAACACGACCGGACGCTTGCGGATCTGGCGGACCCACTTGAGGCCCATCGTCGGCGCCTCGTTCTCCGGGTCCGGAGCCTTGACCACCGGCGCGCGACCGGCGAACACCTTCGTCCCGAACGCGCCGAGGATGGCCGGAAGTAGCGTCAGCGCAACGAGCACCGCGATCACGACCGTCACCGCTGCGGCCAGCGCCATCGCCGTCAGGAACGGGATGTTGATGATGGACAGCGCGGTGAGCGCGATAACGACGGTGAGGCCGGCGAAGACCACGGCCGAGCCGGCCTTGCCGACGGCCATGCCCGCAATGTGTGCGCGCTCGGCGCGGTCGAGCGTCTTGATGCGCTGCGCGAGTTCGGCCGGCGCGATGTCGTAGCCGTCCACGTGTTTGATCAGCTCGCTGCGGAAGCGAGAGACGATGAACAGCGCGTAGTCGATGCCGACGGCGAGGCCGATCATCGAGGCGAGCGTCGGGGTCATCGAGTTGATGGTGTCGGTGACCGAGGTCGCCGCAAGCACTCCGGCGATGCCGATGCCGACGCCGGTGACGCCGGTGATCAGTGGCATACCGGCAGCAATGAACGAACCGAACGTGATGATGAGGACCAACGCGGCCACGGCGATACCGATGAGTTCGGCGGCACCTCCGAGCTCCTGGGTCTGGAAGGCGTTGCCCGAGTAGGCGATCTCGAGATCGGAGGATTCGTGCTTCTCGACGACCTCCTTGAACGCCTCGACGTCCTCGGCGGGGATGTCCATCGAGGATTCCGCGTCGAAGGTGACGTCGAGGAGGCCGGTGCGCTCGTCCTCGCTGAGCGGACTCATCGCCGCGATATCGGCGTCGATCTGCTCCTGCGGCAGTTGCTGTGCGGCCTTGGCCTCACCGAGCTGCTGCGCCATTCCGGCGGCCGCGGTGGCCGGGTCGACGAGCGTCTCGGTGCCGGTGAGGTACGGCTGCGTCTTGAGGTCATCGATGAGCGAGGTGACCTGCTCGGAAACCTCCGGATCGGTGAGGGTCTTACCCTCCGGGGCCTTGAGTACGACCTGGCCGGCTGGCGCCTCCATCTGGTCCTCTTGGCCGGGGAACTTCGAGCTCATCTCCTCCTGGGTCTCGATGGACTCGAGCCCGGGGATGGAGAAGGTGGTGGACGTGGGCTTGCTCAGCGTCATTGCGGCGGTCGCGGCAGCGACCACGACGAGCAGCCACACGGCGATGAATCGCCAGCGGTGGGCGTAGGCAGATCTACCTACGCGGTAGAGAAACTTTGCCATGGAGAGTGGGCTCCTTGAATCGGACCTGTCCCCGGCCCCTCGCCAGATCGCACATCGCTTGATCGAGCAAGCACCCGGGCTAACAAAAACAATTTGTACACGCCGGATGAAACTTTGCACAAGGAGCGCAACAATTCATTTTGCATGCACAATTCGGATCCTGCAGCCTCTTAGGATTCAGGCCCGAATCGCGCCGTGACCGGCGCCTCACACCGGCATCTCCCGGACCGCCGAGGAGCCTCCCCCACGTCCACACTTTCCCCAGCTCCGGGGAGTTACCCACGAATGACGTCGGAGTTCACAGCACGCCCGGCGGCCGCTCCCAGCGCCGTCACAGAACAGATAGAATTTTCGACCGTAACCTTCGTCACACCCACCGAAATCGCACCGCGCTCAGGCGTGGGACTGCAACCATTTCGCGCGCCCGAGAAGGCGCTTGCGCAGCTTCTCCGTGAGCCCCTCTGCCTCGGCCAACATCAGCACCTCGTCGATATCGGGGCGCAGTTCCTGCTGCACTGCGAGCAGCCGATCGAGGGGCGCCTCGGGCGCAGGGCGCTCGGTCAGCGTCATCCGATCGCCCGCGTTCACCTCGCCCTCTTCGAGGACGCGAAAGTACCACCCCTGGCATCGCAGCTCGGCGAGCGTGAGGTTCGCGCCGATGTGGCCGAGCAGATTATCGACCTTCCAGCACGGCGATCGCGGCTGCGAGACCTGTACCAACGCGGTGCCGAGGCGGTACACGTCGCCCACGCACACCGTTTCCTCGGTGGCGCCTCGGCCGTGGAAGTTCTCCCCGAGCATCCCCGGTTCGATGCGCACGTTCGGCAGCGCGGCCGCGAACTTCTCGTAGCCCTCGAGCGAGAAGTAGTGCAGCGCCTTTTCCGCGCCGCCGTGGACACGCGGATCGCCCTGATGATCCCCGCCGAGCCCCAGGGTCGTCAGAGGGACCGGACCTCCGACGTCATTCTTGGTGATGGCCGACGGCTGGCCCTCCGGTTCCAGCGGCCGCACCTCGCCCACGCGGACGCAGTCGAGCACCACGTCGATGTGCGCGTTCGCCGTCTCTGTCGCCATGGCAGCCCCTTCACCGTCGTCGCCAATGGCCCCAGTGTATGACGCCGGACCCCTAGGCCCCGCATGCGAAAGCGGGGCCCGCATGTTTACTCGAAGTCGTCCTTGGTGATCGTGATGTCCTCGCTGTCCGCCTCGTCCTGATTGAGCTCGTCGAGGGTTTTGCGGCGCTCCTGCTCGCGGCGACCGAACGTCGCCCGGAGGATGGATTCGTGGCTGTCGGCGTTAGAACCGAGCGCGCCTGCGATAACGCCCATTGACGTCGATAGCCAGGCGAGGCTGCCGTAGTCGTGGAGCGTAGCCTCCTTGCCGAGCTGTTCGGTGAGAAAGGTTTCGTCGATCACCACCATCGATGACACGAAGGTCACCGCGTAGAGCCCGACGTACATGAACACGACGCCGGTGAGCACGGTGAAGATCGTCGTCGAGTTGTAGAGCCTCGCCCACACCGCGCTGAAGCGGCCGCTCGATTTCGTCTCCCACAGGTGGTTTGCGGCGATGAGCCACATCGTCATCACGCCGACCGAGAACCCGCTGATGAGTAGCAGCCGCAGCGGGCTGAGCACACTCGCCATCTGCCAGATGGACGTATAGAACACGCCGAACGACGCCGTGGCGATGGCCGCCGCCATCACGCCCTTGAGGGAAGCGACGAGTTTCCACGGCTGATTGATGCGCATCATCCCGATGACGGTGCGCACCCACCCCCAGCGGGTGTCGACGACGAGGGTGCTCTTCGCGTGGCCCGCGCTGTCGTCTGTCCAATGGTGGTTCTTCGACTGCACCGCGTACAGCAGGTCCTCGTGGAGATCCTGCCGGATGATGCCGGCGGCGGAGGCGACGATGAGCCGTTCGACCACGCGCGCGACCCGCCGAACGCCGCACGCGGGCAGCGAGATGATGCCCGCCATGCGCTGGAGGTCGATCTCCGCCGGGGTGGGTTTGCCGCCCCACAGGCGCGGCATCTCGGTGAGGAAGATGACGACGTCGTCGGTTTTGCGGTTCCGCGGCACCGATCCGCCGAGATGCACCTCCCCATCGGGGTCGAGGAGCAGGGAGCCTTGTTCGATCGACACGTCGATCGGCTCGCCGAGATCGGCGCGGACCTTTTCTTCGAGCCCGTCGCGGAGCTTATTGGCGATCGTCGTCGGCAGGCCCCGTTCGGCCACGATCCTCAGGCCTCGGCTCACACCACATCTCCCATCGTCCGGCGCACGGCGGCGTCCCGGGCGCGGGGTGTGACTCCGCCGTCACTGTCGATGCCCAAGCGTAGCGGGGAAAGGCCCGAGCACAGCCCGAGGCGCCCCCGCGCGGGCTCGCCGCGTGGAGGTCGCCGCGCGGGTTCGCTTGTTGACCCCGGACGCCGCTAGCTGCCCAGGACCTTGGAGAGATCCACCCCGTTGATGATGTCGGAGACGAAGCCCGCCGGATCGCTGGAGATCGTGGCCGACGAGGTCGAACCCGAGGTGAGCGAGCCGAGGCCCAGCCCGTCGAGGCTGCCGGTCACGTTCTCGACGGCATTGGGTTCGCGGACCGTCACGCATGTGTCGATAGGGTTCGCGACCTTGTCGCCATTTATGCGGATCGCGCTGAACCCAGCGCCCGAATTGAGCGTCGATCCCGGCTCCGCGTCTTCCGGAACCTTGTAGGTGGTTTCGAGACTCACGCGAGCTTCGCCGGCAGTGGTCCATCCGGCCGAGGTCTTGTACACGCTGTTCTCGGTGGAGTCCTTGCGAACGGCGTCGGTGACGTCGGTCCACCTCTGCCCGCCGACCAGCTTCCACACGCTCTCGCGCGCCGAGACCAGTTCGAATCCCTGCGGGTGAAAGTCCTCGATACGGTCGATGAGCGCGCCGCCTCCGCGCACCGTGGTTCGGTATGTGATCTGGCCGCCCGGGGCAACGGTGTCCTCACCGATCACTTCCTTCGTGAGGAAGTACGGGGTTCCCGCGCTGCCCGGCCAGGAAAATTCCTTCGTCTGCGACTTCGCGCATGCCGAGGTATCCGCCGGCTGTGCACCCGCGACCGGCGCGCCCGCGCCGGCAAAGAGCCCTGCCGCCAACGCAACGCCGCCCAGCGCGCCGCCGAACATCCGAATAACGCTTCCCATGTGCAGCTCCTTGCACAACGCTTCGGCCAGTCACTGCCGAATCTGACTGAATGACATGAAACACATTAGTAATCCACACCATGTTCGGCCAACCCGCTTTCCATCCAGCCGGAACAGCACGGATAAAAGAGTAATTTCTTTTTCCTCGCGACATTGCCGCACCAATTGTCATCATGGCTCACATTTCGGCGGGGAGGGTGGAAACGCCCCCAGGACGACGTGAGGCCCTGCGGGGGACGTGTCCGCAGGGCCTCATCTAACTTGTGAAAATTCCGGAATCAGCCGGGCGACATGCCCGCGTCCTCCTGACCGGAAACCCGGATGAGTTTGTCGTTGACGAATTCGCCGACACCCCAGCGTGCGAGCTCTCGCCCGTACCCGGAACGCCCGACTCCGCCGAATGGAAGTCCCGCCGACGTCACGGCGTGTTCGTTGACGAAGGTCATCCCGTCTTTGAGGCGCTTCGCCACTTCGTGCGCCTTGTCTACGTCGGACGACCACACCGAGCTGGACAGTCCGTACTCGGATTCCTCGTTGGCGATTCGGACCGCCTCGTCGATGCCGTCGGCGCTGTACACGATCGCCACCGGCCCGAAAATCTCGTTGCAGCCGACGTCCGCCGATGGGTCGACATCGGTGAGTAGCGTCGGTTCCATGTACGCGCCGTCGCGGTCGATCTTCTTCCCTCCCACGCGAACGGTCGCTGTTCCGTCCTTCGCGGCCTTGTCGAGGCGCTCGACGATCTCGTCGCGGGCTCCGATCGAGCTGAGTGGACCGACATCGGCATCCGGATCGTCGTAGGCACCGACGGTGAGTTCCGCGATCTTCTTTTCCAGGTACTCGACGGTGCGGTCGTAGAACTCCGACTGCACGATGAGCCGCTTCGGCGCGTTGCACGCCTGCCCGGTGTTGTACATGCGAATGGGCACGAACTTGTCGAGGACCCATTCGAGGTTGACGTCGTCGAGCACGAGAAACGGGTCGTTCCCGCCGAGTTCGAGCAGGGACTTCTTGTAGTTTTCGCCCGCCGTCTTCGCTACGGCCGCACCGGCCTGTTCCGAACCGGTGAGCGAGACACCCTTGATCCGCTTGTCCGCGACGAAGGGATCCATCTGGGAGCCCGAGGCATAGATGTTCTGGAATACGCCTTCCGGCAGCCCGGCCTCCAGGAGAAGATCCTCACATGCCTGCGAGGAAAGTGGGCAGATACCGGCATGTTTGAGGACCAGCGAGTTACCGAGGAGGAGGTTCGGCGCGGCCCACCGGGCGACCTGGTAATAGGGAAAGTTCCACGGCATGATCCCGAGAAGGGGACCGAGCGGCTCCTTGATGACGTACGAGCGATCCGCACCCTGCGGCTCGAGCTCTTCCGCCGCGAGGAGCTCCTCGGCGTGGTCTGCGTACCAGCGGTAGATGCCCGCGACGATCTGCAGCTCGCCCTTTCCCCACGGGATGAGCTTGCCCATTTCGCGCCCGATGTGGTCGGCGAGTTCGTCGATCTTCTCTTCGTAGAGTTCGCCTGTCCGGCGAAGAACCTTCGCGCGCGTCTCGATGCTCGTGCTCTGCCACACGCGCTGCGCCTCGACGGAGCGGTCGAGAATCGCGTCCCGCTCGGAGTCGTCGATGCGTTCGAAACTGCCTTCTTGTTGTCCGGTGCTGGGATTATTCAGTGCGAATGTGCTCATGCCCCATCTCTACGCTTCCTCCAGAGGCTGAGTGAGACTTAGCATCTGGCAGGTCAATTTGGGGTTGCATCGTTTCACTCCAGAACTACAAGGTTTTGGGTCGAACGGGTCATCGCGACGTAGCGGTCGACCGCGCCGGAAACCCCGTCACCGAATTTCTCCGGCCGCACGAGCACCACGAGGTCGAACTCGAGCCCCTTCGCGCTCACCGGGTCGAGCACGCTGACCCGCGGATGCTCTTTCGCGAAACTCGTCTCTACATCTGTCGCAGCGATAATGCACGCAACGCCCTCCTCGGCATTCGCGAGCCACGTGGTCACCACGGATTCGAGTTCCGCGATCGTCCCGCGGCGCACCGGAACCCCGCTCGAGCGCACCGATTCGGGCACGTTCGCATCCGGCAGGGCGGCACGGATCACCGGCGCCGCCTCGTCCATCACCTCTGACGGCGTGCGGTAGTTGAACTTCAGCGACGCCGTGCGCGCCCCGCGCAGTCCTACACGATCGAGCCGCTCCGCCCAGGTCTCGGCGAACCCCGCCCGTGCCTGCGCGCGGTCGCCGACGACTGTGAAGCTACGCGATGGGCACCGCTCGAGCAGCACCTGCCACTCGGCATCCGAAAGCTCCTGCGCCTCGTCGACGATCACGTGCGAGAACGGTCCGGCCATCCGGCTGCCGCGCTCGACGGGAAGGGCGGCCTGATCGACGAGCGCATCCCTCAGGTCTCCGTGGCGCAGCGATTTCATCAACCCCAACTCCGAGTCGTCGGTGTCCATCAGCTCGTCGACCACCTTTTCCATCTCCGCGCGCTGCGCCCTGGCCGCAGCCTCGCGCTCGCGTCGGCGCTGCTCGGCTCCCGGGTCCCCCACCCGCGCGCGGGCGGCGTCGAGCAGAGGTAGATCCTCGCGCGTCCACTCCCGCGGATTCTCCCGCTGCAGAAGTGCCACGTCCTCGGGAGACAGCCACGGCGCGCACAGCCTCAGGTACGCGGGAACCGAAAACATATCCTCCACTACATTTGTCGGGTCCAGGCTTGGCCATGCGTGGTTGAAGATCCGGCGCAGGTCCTCCGAGCGCGCGTACTCGGCCGATACGAGCTCGAGCTCACGTCCGGCGTCATTGCCCTTGGCTGCCAGGCGTTCGACGAGGGCGTCCCATACCTGCGTACGAGCCTCGTTGTGTGGGGCGCCGATGTCGTAGGCGTCGAAGGCGTCGGCCCAGTCGCGCGCGGTGACCCGCACGTCGCCTCCCGCCGATTCGAGCGTGAGCCTCTCCGTCGGAGCCTCTTCGTAGAAGCGCACGCCGCGGTCGATCGCCTCGCGCCAGCGCGCCGAGGACTTGAGCCCCGCCACGCGCGGATCGGACTCCGGGCGCGCGTATTCGCCCTCGGGCACGAGGTCGGAGAGGGTGCACGTGAGTACGCCCTCCTCGCCGAGGCTCGGCAGCACGTCGGCGACATATGCGAGGTAGGGGCGGTGCGGTCCGACGATGAGCACCCCGCCGCGCGAGGCCTCCACCTGCGGATCCGCGTACAACAGATACGCGGCGCGGTGCAACGCGACGACGGTCTTACCGGTGCCGGGGCCGCCGTCGACGACGAGCGGGCCCCGCGAGGACGCGCGGATGATTTCGTCCTGGTCCGCCTGGATCGTGCCGAGCACGTCCCGCATTTTCTCGGTGCGCGAGGCGCCGAGGGAGGCGATGAGCGCCGAGTCCTCATCGAGCGCCGCATCGGTACTGTCGCCGGAGCCCGGATCGCCGAACACCTCGTCCCAGTAGTCGACGACGCGTCCGCGGTTCCAGCGGTATCGGCGCCGCGCCGTCACCCCCATCGGATGGGCACGCGTGGCCGCGAAGAACGGCTCCGCAGCGGGCGCACGCCAGTCGACGAGCAGCGGCGTCCCATCGGCGTCGGTGAGCCCGATCCTCCCGATATACACCGGTTCCTCCCCCGTCTCGCCCACAATGCGGCCAAGGCACAGGTCGAGTGCGAACCGCCGGAGCATGCGGAGCTCCGCCGTCATCGAATGTTCTTCCAGGTCCCGTTCGAGCGCAGCTTGCCCACCTCTGACGCCGGAGGTGCGCAGTTCGCCGAGCCGGTCGGTGACCTCGGCGACCCGGCGGGACAGTCGGTCGGCGAGGCGGGCGAAATGGGCATCGTCGGCTGCGATGAGATCCGGGCCGCTTGGCGGACGCGGCGTCGGGCAGGGCGAAATAGGTGTGCGACATGGGGCGGCTCCCTCGGGGCGGCAGGCGGCAGGCGGGCGAGAGAAGCCATTGTGGCGCAGGTGTAGGCCCTTGCGGCAAGCCCCTGTGCGGCGCATACTATTAAATGGGAAGAGGGACGACGCGCGAAGCGGACGTCCCTTTCGTTATTTCGCGGTGCCGCGCCAATCGCTCGGCAACCCTGTTGGTTCGGCCTTGCTACTCACCCCGCCGGGCGGCGATCTTGATTACCCTCGGCGCCATGGCCGATACCCCGCACAACGCATCGATCCGTAGCTTTCGAAATTCGTCGGAGGACTTTCTCGCCGAGGCGCTCGGCGGGTTCGTCGCCGCGCACCCCGATGCCGAGTGGCACGAGGCCGGCTTCATCGGCCGCTCCTCGTCGGTTGTCACCGATTCCGGCGGCCCCGCAGTCGCCGTGATCTCCGGCGGCGGTTCCGGGCACGAGCCGATGCACGCCGGGTTTATCGGCGCCGGGATGCTCGCGGCCGCGTGCCCGGGCCACATGTTCACCTCCCCCAACGCAGTGCAGGTCACCGAAGCCACGCGCTGGGCGGACCAGGGTGCCGGCGTTCTGCACGTCGTGAAGAACTACACCGGCGACGTGATGAACTTCCAGGTCGCTCGCCAGTCCCTGCCCGATGTCGAGACGAGAACAGTCGTGGTCGCCGACGACGTCGCCACCGAGTCCGAGCCCGGCTCCGACGGACCCGGACGACGTGGCACCGGCGCGACGATCCTCGTGGAGAAGGTCGCCGGCGCCGCTGCCGCGCGCGGCGACTCGCTCGACGCCGTCGCCGACCTCGCTACATCTGTAGCGGAGAATTCGCGCAGCATGGCCGCCGCGCTCGCCGCGGGACACCTGCCCACCAGTGGCCGGGACACCTTCGATCTGCCCGACGGGGAAATGGAGGTCGGGGTCGGCATCCACGGCGAGCGCGGTGTTTCACGGGAATCACTCACCGACGCGAATTCGCTCTGCGCGAAGCTGCTCGACGGCGTCGCGGGCTCACTCGGCCTCGCCGCCGGCGACGACGTGGTGTGCCTGGTCAACGGGCTCGGCGGGACCACCAACCTCGAGCTGCACCTCGTGTTCGGGCAGGTGCTTCGCGAGCTCGCCGAGCGGGGCATCCGCGTGCGCCGTTCGATGGTCGGCAGCTTCGTCACCTCGGTGAACATGGCCGGTGTCTCGCTCACGCTGACTCGCGCGACGGACGAGATCGTCTCGCTTCTCGACGCGCCCACCGACGCCCCGGCGTGGCCGCGCGTGCTCGGCGGCGAGGCGGAATTCGCACCGGCTCGCATCGAGTTCGCCGACGAGTTGCCCGCGGCCAACGACCGTAAGGGCGGCTCGGAGAACGTGTGGCTCAGCGACTTCGTCGAGCGGGTGCAGGGCGCGGTCGACGATCTCACCGAGCTGGATCGGCTGGCCGGCGACGGCGACTTCGGCGCCAATATGCACGCCGCGTTCGGGGACATCGATCTGCCGTTGCACGGCAGCGATTCGGTCGTGCTCGGCGCGCTGTCGCACCGGATGCTCGTTCGCGCGGGCGGCACCTCCGGCGCCGTGTTCGGCACCCTGTTCCGAGAACTCGGCCAGGCCTCGCAGTCGCTTACCGATGCGGTGGGTTCGGGTCTCAGCGCGACTGCATTCGCGACGGGCCTGGAGAACGCGGTCTCCGCCGTCATGGCTCTGGGCGGCGCCGAGGAGGGCGACAACACGCTGGTCGACGCGCTCGCGCCGGCCGCACGAGCCGCCAGGGAGGCCGCATCCGCGGACCACGGCTTCGACGAGGTTCTGACGGCGAGCTACGACGCCGCCCGGGAGGGCGCGCTCGCGACGCGTGAGTTGGTGGCGAAGAAGGGGCGCGCGTCCTATCTCGGGGACGCGTCGAAGGGCGTGCCCGATCCCGGGGCGATCGTCGTGGCGTGGCTCTTCGGCGGGAGTGGGCGCACCGCCGATTTCACCGAGTAGCACGTTCCGCATCGGGGGCCGGGAAATTTTTCGCTCATTGCTGGGAACAAACACGTGGCTGATCGGCTCTCACCACCATGACAGACAACACGCAAGGTGCATCAGGACAGGGTTCCTCGCCGCAAGGGCCGACTCCGCACGGGTCACCAGGCCCGCAGCAGGGTCAAGCGCCCGCAGGTGGGCAGTTTCCGAATCAGCAGGGACCGAACGGGGTTCAGGGCGGTTCAGGTCCCCAGCACGGCGGACCGCAAGGGCCCGGCCAGTATCCCTACGGCGGACCGCAGGGTTCGCAGGGTTTCGGTCCGGCTGGGCCAGGCGGACCGCACGGGCCGGGTGGACCCGGTGGGCCGGGCGGACCCTATGGTCCGGGCGGCCAGCCACCGAAGAAAAAGAACAACGCATTGACCATCGGGCTCATCGTGGCCGCCGTCGTCGTACTCGCGCTATTTGTCGGCATCGGAATGTTCGCGAAGAACCTGGGCAACAACACCTCGACGTCGGCTTCCAGCGGGTCCGACTCAACCTCCGAGAGCTCGGCGGGCACAGAACCGAGCTCGGGTTCCTCGGGCGCGGCGGCATCCGATCCGGCCGACTACGCGGTTGGGGACTGCCTTGACGAGTCCCTCTACGGGGGCGCAGTTGCGGTAGCCCCCGCGGTCGTCGATTGCGACTCCCCGGAGGCGAAGACCGAGGTCCTCTCGGTCCGACACAGCGAAACCGATACCAAGTGCATCGACGTCGAAGGCGCCCAGGGCGCGTTCAACATGCGTGGCGAGGACTATCTGTCGATGTGCATCGGCGACCCGAAGATCCCCAAGGAAGAATCCATCAACCTCATCTCCGAGGGAGAGTGCATGGTCGCCGAGAGCACCGAGGCCAAGCGCGTGGACTGCAGTGCGCCCGATGCGATGAAGGTCGTCGCGGTCATCCAGAATCCACCGGAGCCACCGGCCGAGGGATACGTCAACTCGATCCCCGAGTGCGAAGCGGCCGGCCACCCCGAGGCCGAAATGGTCTACTCGTGGGCCGTGCCCTCCGACGACACGGCGTTGAGCGGGCCGAACCTCGCTCCCGATCGCGGCACCTGCCTCGTCACCCCGTAACAACCGAATCCACCGCCAGTTCTACCGGCCCGGCTGTCGGCGCACCTCGCGCCACAGCCGGGCCCATTGCGTTGCCGAGAGATCCCGCGGCAGCGCTCGCGCCGGCACCCCCGCCCGCGCGAGCGACTTTTTTGCCGCGCCCGCATCGATCCCCGCGGCCCGTGAAACGATCCGCGCAAGCGTATTCCCGCGACCGGTGAATGCCGCCCGCACGAATCGCGTGTACGCCTTCTCCTCCCACCGCGGTACGAGCGGTTCGCGCCGACGCGAAATCCGCAGGAGCCCTCCGTCAACACTGGGCATTGGCGCGAAGTGCCGGGCGGGAACGCGGCCGACCAGCTCGAACGTGAACCACGGTCCTGACTGTGCGGTCATCATCGTGGACCCGCCGACGCTCGCCCGCTTGCGCGCAACCTCCCATTGGGTGAGCAGCACGGCCTCGTTCCACGCGGGCTCGCGAAGCAACTTACGCAGGATCGGGGTGGTGAGGTGGAAGGGCACGTTACCGACGACGACGTCCGCGTCGAACGGCAGACGCAATACATCGCCTATGACGACGGACGCGCCGCGCGCCCGGGAACGCAGGCGCTCGCCGCGGTACTCATCGATTTCGACCGCCGTGAGCTGCCGACCTAGCCGGGAAAGTGGGCGGGTGAGATGGCCGTCGCCGGCACCTATTTCGAGTATCGACCCTTCGGTGGAGTCGACGAGATCGACGATCGAAGCGATCGTCGCGCGGTTGGTGAGGAAGTTCTGGCCGAGTTCGTGGCGGCCGCCGAAAGAAGAACGGGACATGGGGCGCTCCAAGAGGAAAGGAATGGAGCACCTCGGTATGCGGGAACGGCAGCGGCGTGTGCGCTGCAAAAGTCGAGGATTAGTGCGACCTGTAGCCCGCCCGAGGTGCGCAGCATCTCGGGGGCGACGGCGCCAGAAGATTTGTGTTCAGGAGGCGCCGTCTAGCGGGCGCGGTCCCGAATCGCGAAGTTCAGCGCCATCGTAGGCGCGCTGCACAGAGTTCCCATGCCGAGCACGCTACCAAGCCGCGCGATCTGCGCATAGCCCCGACGTGTTGCGGCGCGGAATCCGCGTTTCTCACCCAGGGGCGTCGCGCACGGCGGCCGAGTACGACGTGCCGGACCCTCCCCCATACCTCATTCACCCCCACATTGGGGCAAAACACCCGAAGCGCATCCGGTCTTAATGTGACGCATGATTCTCGCTGCTATGAGCCCTACTGGCCGTTACATTTTCGTGACATAACGGTGTCCATACGGCCCCTTGTAACGCCCTCCGAGTAACGATTCGCCCGAATTTTCCCGATACTCAATTCGAAAGCAACGCTGGCTTTCGGGGGTTCGCTCCAACGGAATGTGCGAGACGGATTCGCCTTTCCGCGTCCCCTCCAGGCCGGCACCGACTTAAGGAGACTCATCATGGGTTCCATCGAAAATCTCGCAGGCGTTTTCTTCACCGCAGGTCAGGGCTTCATTGACACCTTCCTGAACGCCGGCCAGGGCCTGTTCGACATCGTTTCGGGCAGCCTCCAGGGCTAATTCCATTCGGCCTCCGGGCCGAATAGAACCCTCCTGCCGATCAACTGTGGTCGACAGCCGGGCACCCATCGGCCGGCTCCGAGATTGTGTAACGCAATCCCGGGAGCGGTAGATAACAAAACGAAAACATCAGACCGTGTCGTCGGCCCCGCGGGGTAGCAACCACTGGTTGGCCACCCTTCCGGACCGCAGGACGGCACACCAACACTGAAGGAGACTCATCATGGGTTCCATTGAAAATCTCGCAGGCGTGTTCTTCGATGCAGGCCAGGGCCTCATCAACACCTTCCTCAACGCCGGCCAGGGCCTGTTCGACATCGTTTCGGGCAGCCTGCAGGGCTAATCCCCGTCGGCGCCGAGCGTCGACACCCAAGAACCTGTGGCTCACCACTTCCGGTGGGCCACAGGTTTTTTCGTTTCTGCTTCATGGATTCGGACGTGAGCGCAGCACCTCGTCAAGAAGCTCGCCGGTCGTGCACGCTCACACGCACCGCAATCGCCCCACCCGCCGAAATCTGTGCTATGTAACGTACTTCACACTCGTTCCGATGAGCCTTGTGACACCAGCACCGGTCATGTGCACCACAGTGAGGGGTCGGAGAGGACAGGCTCATCCGATCCGGGTACGCAGCGATCGGTCCGTACTCAAGGAGATTCTCATGGGTTCACTCGAAGATCTTGCAGGCGTATTCTTCGACGCCGGTCAAGGCATCATCAACACGTTCCTCGGCGCTGCTCAGGGCTTCCTGGACATCGTCTCGGACAGCCTCGGCGGATAGTCAGACAGCCCTGAGCCGGTCGGCGGACTCTCCGTTCGACCGCTCACGGAACTTCTGCGGCCCCACCTTTCGCGGGTGGGGCCGCAGAATTGCATTTATGACGTCGGAGACCGATGTCGCCTCGTGTCGCGCCCCGGCGCGGTAGACCGAAATGTGCGGCGCTCGGGACGTAGCATCGCACAACGGAGCTAGCGCGGGCAGGCCGCGCCCGAGCCACGTCGCCTCGAGAAAGGTCGTCGATGACGCTGTTCACAGAACTCAAGTCCGCAAGCGCTACAGAATGGGACGACTACGTCCACCACGACTTCGTCGAGCAGCTCGGCCAGGGCGCTCTCGCGTTGCCCAGCTTCCAGGACTATCTCGTCCAGGACTACCTGTTCCTCATCCAGTTCGCCCGCGCGTACGCGCTGTCGGCGTACAAGAGCCGCTCGCTCGACGAGATCAAGCTTTCCGCGGACGGCCTCGCCCTCATCCTCAAGGAGACCGAGCTCCACATCGGCCTCACCGAGCGCTGGGGCATCGACCGCGCGACCCTGGAGTCGACGCCGGAGAAGATGGGCACGGTCGCCTACACCCGCTACGTTCTCGACTGCGGCATGGCCGGCGATCTCCTCGATCTCGAGGTCGCCCTCGCCCCGTGCACCATCGGCTACGCGGAAATCGGCGCCGACCTAGCCGCCCGCTTCTCCCCCGCGCCGGATCATCCTTACGTCGAGTGGATCACCGAGTACGCGGGCGAGGACTTCCAGCAGGGCGCGCAGCTCGCCATCGAGCGCATCGATTCCCTCGCCGGCGGGCATCTCTCCGATAAGCGTCGAGCCGAGCTGTCCGAGATCTTCCGCAAGGCCACCGTCCTCGAAGCCGATTTCTGGCAGCAGGCCCTGGACTAAACGTCATCTATGCAACGATGTGGAAATGAACATCGGCAGCTTTCTTCTCACCTCGGTATTGCTCATCGGGATACCGGTGGCGCTGTGGTCGATACTGGTGAAACTTGTCGCCAGCCTAGAAAGCTCGCCGAAGTTCGCGGGACGACGCACGGAGTGGCAGGTCGCCCTAATCGCACTGCCTTTGGGATTCCTCTCATGCGCGGCGTGGCTCTCGTGGACCGCCGCCGGCAAGGACGGGCGTGCTGTTGGACCAGGACTCCCGGCACCCAATACGTTCCCCTCGTGGCAGATCGCCGCATGCGGGATCACCCTGGTGGTGGTGGCGTGCGGCGTCAGCCTTCTGGGACGCCGGTTGTTCGCCGGCTCGTTGGCGTCGGCGCTCGGCACCTCGGCCGGCTTCGCGCTCGCCATGAACGTCGACGTCGCGTCGATGAAAGAGCCGTCGCAGGCAGGCGTCGGTGTCTTGATCTCGATCCTCTTCCTCACCGCCGGGCTCATGGCAGCGACGGCCATTGCCGCCGTGTGCCGAGCGTTCTTTGGCCTCAGAACATCGCGCCGGGATTGAGTAGATTCTGTGGGTCAAGCGCGGATTTGATGCGCCGCGTCAGATCCATGACGTCCTCGCCCACCTGGCTCGGCAACCAATTCTTCTTGAGCCTGCCCACGCCGTGCTCCCCGGTGATGGTCCCGCCGAGCGAGATCGCAAAGTCCATGATCTCGCCGAAAGCGAGATTCGCGCGCGCCGTCTCCTCCGCATCGTTCGGGTCGTGGACGATCAGCGGATGCGTGTTCCCATCACCGGCATGGGCGATGACGGCGATGAGCACATCGCGCTCGGCGGCGATCTCCTCGATGCGCTCGATCAGCTGCGGAAGGGCGGGCAAGGGCACCCCGACGTCCTCCAACAGCAGCGTTCCCTTCCGCTCGACGGCGGGAATCGCGAAGCGCCGCGCCGCCGCAAACGCCTCGCCCTCCTCGGGGTCGTCGGTGGTGAAGACGTCGGCGGCGTTGTTGTTCCGGAACGCCTCGGCCATGAACTCGACTTCTCTAGAGCAGTCGGCGCCCGGCGAATCGGACTGGGCGATGAGCATGCCGTGCGCGTCCACGTCGAGCCCCATCCTTTTGACGTCCTCAACCGCGCGGATCGACGCGCGGTCCATGAACTCGAGCATTGCCGGGCGCATGACTCTAGTGATGTCGAGGATCGCTTGCGTCGAATCGGCGACCGTGGGGAACGTGCCGACGACGGTGCTTGCGGGCGCCTGCTTCGGGATGAGCCGGATGATGACCTCGGTGATGATCCCGAGAGTGCCCTCACTCCCGACGAATAACTTCGTCAGCGAGAAACCCGCGGAGTCCTTGAGCCTCGGGCCTCCGAGCCGGACTGCCTTGCCGTCGGCGAGTACGACCTCCATGCCGAGGATGTAGTCCGTCGTCACACCATATTTGACGCAGCACAGCCCGCCGGCGTTGGTCGCCGCGTTGCCGCCGATCGAGCAGATCTCGAATGACGACGGATCCGGCGGATACCAGAGGCCGTGTTCTGCGACTGCCTTCTTCACCTCGGCGTTGAGGAGGCCCGGCTGGACCACGGCGGTGCGGGTGACGGGGTCGACCTCGATGTCTTGCATCAGTTCCGTGGTGAGCACGATGCCGCCGGTTACGGCTGTCGCGCCGCCGGACAGTCCGCTGCCGGCTCCCCGCGGGATCACCGCGATCGCGTTCTCACTCGCCCAGCACATTACTTCCTGCACGTCCGCGGTGCTGGTCGCGCGCACGACCGCGAGCGGCCGGCCCGCGTCCGGATCCTTCGCGAAATCTCTTCGATACCCCTCGGTGACGTCGGGGTCGGTGAGGATCGGCGAGGACGGGATGCGTTCGCGAAGTGCATCGATCGCCGCGTCGGCTGCCGGCATTTCAGACCGCCTCTCTCGGGTGGGTGTCCCCGCCGAGAGTACGAGCCGAGCACGATGCTCGCGCGGCTTTGTCGAGAATTTCCCGAAGCCGCTCACCGGGGGCTATTCAGAGCGTGGCGTTGCCGCGTCGTGCTCCTCGGTGTGGGAAACAGTCCCGGGCGACACGGCATCGCCGGCGACGGAATCGCCGGAATCGCCGGAATCGCCGGAATCGCCGGACGGAGGTTCGTCGATCGGCCGGTCACCTGCGAGCTGCGGGAACATGTCGTGGCCGAGTAGATAGCGGAGCGACGCGTTGAGCGCGGCGGCGACGGGAACGGCGAAGAGCGCCCCGGCAACGCCGAACAGGTAGGTGCCGGAAGCGACGATGACGATAACCGCAAGAGGATGCAGCGCGACAGCATGACCCATGAGGAACGGCTGGAGCACATGCGACTCGACGAAGTGGACGACGACGATGATCGCCACCATGATCACCGCGTGCCAGAGGCCGTTGTCGACGAGCGCGATGAGTGCAGGCAGGATGCCGGAGACGATCGCACCGACGATCGGAACGAAGGAGGCGAGGAAGACGATGATCGCGATGGGCAGAACGAACGGAAGACCCAGGATCGCCGCGCCGACGCCGACGCACACGGCGTTGATGAGCGCGACGAGAGCCTGGGTGTGAGTGAACGCGCCGAGGCTCACCCAGCCGCGCCGAGCGGCGGCGTCGACCTTGTTGCTCGCCGCGGCGGGCAGTAGGCGAACGAAGAACGTCCAGATCTTGCGTCCCTCGTAGAGGAAGAAGAACAGCGCGAGAAGTGTGATGACCAGCCCCGCGACGACATCGACAAGCTGCCCGCCGGCATGAAATGCGCCGGTGGCGAGCTCGTTCGAATGTTCCGAAGTGGACGATTTGATCTTGTCCACGACGGTATTCATGCGAGTTTCGTCAAGGTGTAGCGGCCCGTTGGAGAGCCAGTCGACGATCTGGTCGATGCCCGCCATCGCCTTGCTCTGCAACTGTGGCAGGTCGGAAACTACCTGCTGTGCGGCGAGCGAGATTCCACCGACGATAACGGCGATGAGCGCGAGCACCGTCGCCAGAGCGGCTGCCAACCGGGGAAACCGCGCGCGCATTTCGAGAACACCGGCGACGGGCGAAAGCAGCGCCGCGAGCAACACCGCGACGGCGATCGGGATGAGGACGACCGGCACGCTCCCCGCGACCTTCGCCAGCACCCACGCCCCGCCGGCGATGAGAATGAGGCAAAGGCTCCACCACGCGGCCACGACGATCGGATACGGCAGGTCCCCCTTGCGCGGGCGCAGCCGCGCGACGTCATCCTGTGGTGGTTCTCGATCCGAGCGCGTGCCTGGCATGTGACAATTCTAGGCCCGCCCTCCGCCACCCCGTGCGCAAAAAGCTACCGCCGTCCTCGCCCTTATCGGGCGCGAACGGCGGTAGCGGTGAGGAACGGGGCGGCAGGCGAGCCTACAGCGCTTTGAGCTCCTCGACGATCGAGTCGACCGAGCCCTTGGCGTCGCCGAAGAGCATCGAGGTCGCATCCGCGAAGAACAGCGGATTCTCGATGCCGGCGTAACCGGAGGACATGCTTCGCTTGAGCACGATGGTCGAGCGGGCCTCGTCCACGTTGAGGATCGGCATGCCATGGATCGGCGAGCTCGGATCGTTGCGCGCGGCCGGGTTGGTGACGTCGTTGGCGCCGATGACGATGGCGACATCGGTGCGGTTGAACTCACCGTTGATGTCATCCATTTCTTTCATCGCGTCGTACGGCACGTCGGCCTCGGCGAGGAGCACGTTCATGTGGCCCGGCATGCGTCCGGCGACCGGGTGGATCGCGTACTTGACCTCTACGCCCTTGTCCTCGAGCAGACCGGCCATCTCCTTGACGGCGTGCTGCGCCTGGGCGACGGCGAGGCCGTAACCCGGGACGACGATGACCTGGTTGGCGTAGGCCATCTGGATCGCGGCGTCCGAGGCGGAGGTCGACTTGACCGTGCCGCCCTCGGCGCCTCCGGCTGGTCCGGCGCCGTCGTCGCCCCCGCCGAATGCACCGAACACGATGGCCGGGATCGACCGGTTCATGGCCTTGGCCATGAGGTTGGTGAGGATCGAGCCGGACGCGCCGACGATCATGCCGGCGACGATCATCGCGGTGTTGTTCAGCGCGATACCGGCCGCGGCGGCCGAGAGACCGGTCAGCGCGTTGAGTAGCGAGATGACGACGGGCATGTCCGCGCCACCAATGGGGAACACGACGAACAGGCCCATGATGCCGGCCGCAACGAGCAGACCGACGATCCACCAGGTGTTCGCGCCGCCACCGTTCGCGGCGTTGATCGCGAGGTAGATGGCGATGGCGATGCTCACGAGTAGCAGCACGATGTTCGCGAGCTGGAAGGCCTTGGCGGCCTTGACGAGGTTGCGCTCGAGGTTCTTGTTGAGCAGCTCCTGCAGCTTGGCGAACGCGACGAGCGAACCCCAGAACGAGATCGAACCGATGATCGCGGCGATGAGCGAACCGGCGACGACCGGACCGGCCGGGGTGTCGCGGAAGTGCTGGAAGCCGTCGGTCTCGATGAACTCGGCCCATGCGATAAGTGCGACCGTGCCGCCGCCCACGCCGTTGAACAGCGCGACGAGCTGCGGCATGGCCGTCATCTTCGTGCGGCGCGCCGGCGGGATTCCGAGCACGACACCGACGAGGAGGCCGACGGCGATGAGCACCCAGTTGATGGTCGGCGTCGACACTCCCGAGCCCTCGGGACCGCCGAGTTGTCCGTTGCGGACGGGGACGTTGAGGATCGTCGCGGCGATCGCGAGAACCATGCCGATGCCGGCGATCCAGTTGCCACGGACGGCGGTTTTCGGCCCGGTCAGGCCCATGAGGCCGTAGATGAACATGCCGAACGCGACGATGTACAGGGCCGAGACCACGTAGTTCCACGCGGACGGGGGCGTCTGCGAGGAGGTGACGAAGACGTTGAAGATTTCAGTGTTCACGCGTCACCCTTTTCCTTCGGCTCCGGGCGGGACTTGAACATGCCGAGCATGCGGTCGGTGACGAGGAAGCCGCCGACGACATTGAGCGTGCCGAACACGAGCGCGATGAACGCGATCGTGTACACGCCCCAGCCCGCATCCGCAGGGAGACTGCCGAGCACGGCGATCGCGCCGAGCACGACGATGCCGTGGATGGCATTCGTGCCCGACATGAGCGGGGTGTGCAGGGTGTTCGGGACCTTGGAGATCACCGCGAAACCGACGAATCCGGCGAGCACCAGAATCGCGATATTGGCCATGAGGCCTGTGTACATACCGGTAACCATTAGTTCGTTCCCTCCTCACGGGTAACGCATGCCCCGGCGATGACTTCGTCATCGAAGTCGGGGGCAAAGGCGCCGTCCTCGTTGCGCATGAGCTCGAGCAGCGCCAACAAGTTCTTCGAATACAGCTCGCTGGCATGTTCGGGCATGGAAGCGGGCAGGTTGAGCGGGGACGCGATCGTCACATCGTGGGTGACGACAGTCTTCCCGGGCTCGGTGAGTTCGCAGTTGCCGCCGGTCTCGCCGGCGAGGTCCACGATGACGCTGCCCGGCTTCATGCCCTCCACTGCGGCGGCCGTGACCAGGCGCGGAGCGGGACGGCCGGGGACGAGCGCGGTCGTGATGACCACGTCGAAGCCCTTGATCGCCTCCTCCAGCGCCTTCTGCTGCTGGTCTTTTTCCTCGTCCGTCAGCTCGCGGGCGTAGCCGCCCTCGCCGGCGGCATCGATGCCGAGGTCGAGCCACTGCGCGCCGACCGAGCGCACCTGTTCGGCGACCTCGGGGCGCACGTCGTAGCCCGTGGTCCGGGCGCCGAGGCGCTTGGCCGTGGCGAGCGCCTGCAGGCCGGCGACGCCGACACCGAGCACGAGCACGGTGGCCGGCTTGACGGTTCCGGCGGCCGTCGTCAGCATCGGGAAGAATCTCGTCGCCTCCGTCGCCGCGAGAATCACGGACTTGTAGCCGGAGACGTTGCCCTGCGAGCTGAGCGCGTCCATGACCTGCGCGCGGGAAATGCGCGGGATCGCCTCGACCGCGTAGGCCTCGACCCCGGCTTCTTTGAGCGCGCCGATCTTGTTGTCCGAATTGCGCGGCGCGAGGAAGCCGATGAGCTTCTGGCCCCTACGCAGCTTGCCGATCTCCTCGTCCGTCGGCGGGGAGACGCGGACGACCACGTCGGCGCCATACGGATCGCCGATCGTCGCCCCGGCCTCTTCGTACGCCGAATCGGGGATCAGCGCGGCCTCACCGGCGCCTTCTTCGACGATGACGGGGACGTCTTTGCCCACGAGCGAAGCGACCACCTTGGGAACGAGCGCTACTCGGCGCTCCCCAGGGGCCGTTTCGCGCACGACACCCACACTCATGTTTGTTCCTTCACGTTTGACGATGTTCTCTCCCCGACTGGCATCGGAAGGAGTCTCACGTAATGCACATATGGCGCCGCTGAAGACGAAAACTCGTCCACTGCGGCGCCACACGCGACACCGGAGATCCGGGTCCCGGCGAGTCGTGATCTCGCTCCTGGGCCAGACCTCGCGCGTGCCGGATCGCGGCTCGTGGGCGAGGTTCGGATCCCGTTTTAGGGATTAGTGGTTGAACCCTGTAGCTAAATCGGCCCTAAATAGACCGTTCGAAGAAGTATCACAGATAGACCTCAGATTCCGAAAGAGACCGGCAAATACGTGATCTACGTAACATTCCCGGACGCCCCCGGAAATCGGCTAAGTTAATCGAGGAAAATCCACTCCTGCCCCGGGAACGAAGGAGCGCGCAGCGTGTTCAGATGGACTTTGCACGGGAATGGTCGCACCGTCGACGCGGACGCCATCGTCGCCCCGGAAGAGCGGCTGTCATGGCCGCTCACGGTTGGCATCGGCGCCCAGCACGTGGTCGCGATGTTCGGCGCGACGTTCCTCGTCCCCGTCATCACCGGCTTCCCGCCGTCGACAACGCTGCTGTTCAGCGGCCTGGGAACCATGCTGTTCCTGCTCATCACCCGCAACCGGATGCCCAGCTACCTCGGCTCCTCGTTCGCGTTCATCGCGCCGATCACGGCGTCGACGCAGGCCGATTCTATGGAGGCCGCGCTCGGCGGCGTCCTTGTCACAGGCGTCCTGCTCGCGCTTCTCGGACTGCTCGTGCAGAAGGTCGGCACCGCGTGGATCGGCTCGCTCATGCCGCCGGTGGTGATGGGCGCGATCGTCGCGCTAATCGGACTCAACCTCGTCCCCACCGCCTATCAGGAAAATTTCTCGAAAGCCCCGGTCACGGCGGCGATCACGCTCTGCGCCGTCATACTGTGCACCGCCTTGTTCAAGGGAATTCTCGGCCGCGTCTCGATTCTCGTCGGCGTGGTCGTCGGTTATCTCGTGGCGGTCGCTCGCGGCGAAGTGGACTTCACACCGTTCAACGAGGCGGCCTGGTTGGGACCTCCCGAATTTCACCATCCGGAATTCAATCTCGGGCTCATCCCCATTTTCCTTCCGGTCATCGTCGTACTTCTCGCCGAAAATGTGGGGCATGTGACGTCGGTTGGCACGATGACGGGGCGGGACCTCAAACCGCTGGTGGGCAGGACCCTGTTCGCCGACGGCCTCGCGACGACGATTTCGGCGGGCTTCGGCGGTTCGCCGACGACGACCTACGGCGAGAACATCGGCGTGATGAGCGCGACGCGTGTGTACTCCACGGCTGCATACTGGGTCGCCGGCATCGTCGCCGTGCTGCTCTCGCTGTCGCCAAAGGTCGGCGCGCTCATCAACACGATCCCCGCGGGCGTCCTCGGCGGCGTCACCTTCGTGCTCTATGGACTCATCGCGATCATCGGTTTCCGCATGTGGGTCGACGGTCGCGTCGACTTCTCCTCCCCCAAGAACCAGATGACGGCGGGCGTCGCACTCGTCGTTGCCATCGCGGATCTCCACTGGGAGTTGGGCGATTTCGCGTTCACCGGCATAGCCCTCGGCACGCTCGCGGCGCTGGTGATCTACCACGGGATGAGCTGGATCGGCCGCTATACCGGCACCGATAACGAGGTCAGCGGTCTGCAGGACCCCGGCCGGCCTGCGCATGATGCTGCTGGGCGAGCATGACGAGGGCGTCGAGAAGCGGGCGGCGCAGCGCCCCTCCGACGACGATAGCGCGGACGAGCCCGGCAGTGGACTCCTCGGACGCCACTGCGGCGAGGTCGCTGTGCCCGACCAGGTCGGCGGCCTCGGCGTAGCCGGCGAGCAAGCCTTCCCCGCCGAATCCCTCGGCCTCGAGCTCGGCCAGCGCGGCCACGGCGGCCCCGTACGCCGGAGAGGTCTTCTCGCACTGCCAACCTCGCTCGGCGACGATCCGGTCGAGCGCCCCCTCGCTCTCGGCGTTAATCGGCCCCTGGCCCACCTCGCCGGCGAGCGCATCCTGCGTCGCCGCCATCGCATCGACGGGAGTCCCCCCGCCTTCGACCACCGAGACGACCTCGCGGATACTCGCCAGCGGCAGCCGCGCGACCTTGGCCAGCGCACGGATCATCCGCAGGCGTTCGAGGTGCGCCTCGTCGTATTCTGCCTGGTTGACGTTGGACCTGTGGCCGGGCGGCAGGAGCCCTTCGCGAAGATAGAACTTGATCGTCGCGACCGATAGCCCAGACCTCTTCGCGAGCTCGGCCATCCGCACGGGCTACCCCATTTCCTCTGTCGGTGAAGCGTATCCCCCCGCCTCCCCAATAGACAGTAGTACTATCCGCTAATAGATACTGCAACTATCCGTTTCGCCTCGAAGGCGCCGTCGCAAGTACGGAGCACGATTGTCATGACCTGGCTGGACACCCTCTCGATCCTCATCATCGGCTTTGTCGGCTCGGCGGAGTTCGCCTCGGTCGCGCTCGTCCACCCCGTGATCCGCACGCTTCCCGACGACCAGCAGCTCGTATTCGAGAAGGGGCTGCTGCGCACTTTCGGCCGAATCATGCCCGTGGGGATGACGGCGGCGGCCGTACTCGGCATCGCCGTCGCGATCGAGCGCCCCTCCGCACTGCTCATCGCGGCCGCCGCAATCCTCGCCGTCGCGCTCGCCGTGACCATCGCCGGCAACGTACCCATCAATCTGCGAACCGGGCGGATCACCGACCGGACCGCGCCCGAGGGGTTCATCGCGATGCGCCGGCGCTGGGACCTTTTTCAGCTGGTCCGCGGCTCACTGCAGCTCGTGGGTTTCGTGCTCGTCACTGTCGGCATCGCCGTGTACTAGACGTCAGTTGGGCGCACGGACCCCCGCGACCCGGGTGATCCCGACCGGGGGCGTTGCGGTGGCCGCTCCTGGCCGACTCTCGCCCACCGGACCTACGCTTGTGTGAGACAGCTCACGCCATTTGTGGGTTCGCGGTATTGGGAGGAAAGTCTGATGCCAAAGAACGTCGCCGAAAAGTTGATGTCATCCCACCTGGTTGACGGGGAGATGAAACCCGGGTCCGAGCTCGCTCTCCGTGTGGATCAAACGTTGACACAGGACGCCACCGGGACCATGGTCATGCTGGAACTCGAGGCCCTCGGTCTCGGTAGAGTTCGCACCGATCTATCCGTGCAATATGTGGATCACAATCTGTTGCAGACCGACGAGAAGAATCCGGACGACCATGCATTCCTGCAGTCGGCGGCCGAGCGATTCGGTCTCTGGTTCTCCAAGCCGGGCAATGGCGTGTCCCATCCCGTCCACCAGGCCCACTTCGGCAAGCCCGGCGTGGTGCTCATCGGTTCGGATTCCCACACGTGTGCCGCCGGCGCCTTGGGGATGCTCGCGATCGGTGTCGGCGGGCTCGAGATCGCGATGGCCATGGCCGGGCAGCCACTCTACGTCGGCGCTCCGGAGATCTGGGGCGTCGAACTGTCCGGCGAGCTACCGGATTGGGTATCTGCCAAGGATGTCGTCTTGGAGATGCTGCGCCGACACGGGGTGAGCGGCGGCGTGGGCCGAATCATCGAGTACCACGGCCCGGGACTGAAGCACCTCACGGCGATGGACCGCCATGTGATCGCGAACATGGGCGCCGAACTCGGCGCCACGGCGACTGTCTTCCCGGCCGACGACGCGGTCGAAACGTATCTCGAAGCGGTCGGTCGAGGTCACGATTTCACCCGGATCGAGGCCGATGAGAACGCGACGTACGACGTCCGGGAAACGATCGATCTGTCCACCCTCGAACCCCTCATCGCCCAACCCTCCTCACCGGGCAACGTCATCCCGGTCTCCCAGGTCGGCGACGAAGATGTGAGTCAGATCGTCCTCGGTTCCTCGGCCAATCCGGGCCTACGTGATTTCGCCGCAGCAGCGGAAATTCTCGACGGACAGCAAGCGGACCAGAATGTCTCCGTAGACATCAATCCTTCGTCCCGCGAGGTTCTCGCCGACATGATCGCCGGAGGATGGCTGTCCTCCTTGGTCACTGCCGGTGCGCGTATTCACCAATCAGGTTGCATGGGTTGTATCGGAATGGGCCAAGCACCGGCCACCGGCCAGAACTCGCTTCGAACCATGCCGCGCAACTTCCCCGGCCGCTCGGGAACGGAGGAAGATTCGGTGTGGCTGTGCTCGCCGGAGACCGCCGCCGCCTCGGCGCTCACCGGCAGAATCACCGACCCACGGACGCTCACCGAAAGCCACGGTATCCAGGCCCCGCACCCGGCCATGCCGGAAAGATACGCGCAGGTACGGGACATGCTGCAGGCTCCCCTCCCCACGGAAGAGGCCAAGCGAGTGGAACTGGTCAAGGGTCCGAATATTTCGACACTCCCCGACTTCGACCCGATTCCCGACCACCTTGCCGCGCCGGTCGTGCTCAAGGTCGGCAATGACGTGTCCACGGACGAGATCCTGCCTGCGGGCTCTCGCGTCTTGCCCTTCCGCAGCAACATCCCCAAAATCGCAGAGTTCGCCTTCACACGGATCGACGCCGACTACCCCGATCGGGCGCGCGAGGCCGGATCGGCGCACGTCGTCCTGGCAGGAAAGAACTACGGCCAGGGTTCCTCGCGCGAGCACGCCGTCATCGCCCCACGGTTTTTGGGTCTGCGCGCGGTCATTGCGGTGTCTTTTGCCAGGATCCACTGGCAGAACCTTGCCAACTTCGGGGTCCTGGCGCTCGAGTTCGACGATCCATCGGACCTGGAGCGGGCAGAGCAAGGGGACCAGGTCGAGTTCACGGGTCTGTGGGACGCGCTGCGATCGGGTTCGCAGCTCACTGTGCAGATCGGCGGCCGCGAGGTGGCCGTGCATCATCGCCTGTCGGATCGACAGGTGCAGATGGTCCTCGCCGGCGGAAGAATCCCGCTCGTCGCACAGGAGCTCTGACCTGCCTTTCCGGGCCAGCGGCCTGGTCCGGTCGTGCAACCGGCTTGGACGCGAACCGAACAACGGTGCCGCCGCGTAGGCGGGGGCGCGCAGGAATCCAGTACAGCTACTACGCCGCGTCTAATATGCCGCGTCCAGCGAACCCACGTCGACACCGAGGGAACCACCGATCTGGTGGGCCGACCCGCTGGATCCCGCCGTCGGCAACGAGCCTTCGGGAACGGTGAAGTCGGGAAATTCGTCAAGGGGTGTGAAGTAGACGCGCTTGTTCTGGCTCGGAACGACGAGGGTGGCGTCGACGATGATCGGCCCTGCCGGGGCCAGCGCGCCCTCGAGCTGCAACTTGCCCGTGATAGCCCCCGTGGCCACGTCGAGCCGGAAGACCTCCCCGGACTTCGTCGAGAAGTAGGCGTCGTTGCCATCGATGACCGGCGCACCCTTGATCGCGCCGACCGGGTTGCGCCACAACTGCGCCCCGGTGTGTAGATCGAATGCGTAGGCGGCGCTCGTCGTCGGACTGCCGACGAACACCTTTCCGCCGTCGATGGTCGGTGCGCCGGAGCGATTATTCGTCGGTGCGGGACCGGTCCCGAGGGACTTTCGCCATAGCTCCTCGCCGGTCATTTCGTTCATGGCGACGATGGTGTGCTCTTCCCGCATACCCGAGCTCCCGGGCACGCGGACGGCATTCGCCGTCGTCACCACGATGTCCTCGTCCACGGCTGGCGGCACGTCGTCGAGGCCACGGTTGAATTCTCCGAACTCACGAGACCAGGCGAATTCATCGGTGGCGGTGTCGTAGGAGAAGAACGAGTACGGCGCAGGAGCGCCGGCACCGAAGAACAGCTTGCCGTCGTGTTCGGCGGGCGAGGACATGCTCACGACGTGTCCGATGTCGGTGCGATGCAACTCGTCCCCGCTCGCGGGATCGATCTTGTAGAGAGTTTGATCTCCGGTTACGGCATACACGGCACCGTTGACCACGACCGGGGTGGGCATGACCTCTCCGACCGTGTCGAATCGCCACAGCTGCGCTCCGGTCTCCGCGTCTAGCGCGAGCACCCCGCTGTCGCCGGAACCGCGCACGCCGGGTATGTCCTCGTTGGCGAACCGGTTGCCGAATCCCACGAAAACGGTTCCGTCCGAGTAGATCATCTCCGAATGCACCCAATTGGGTGCCTGCTCACGCCAGAGTTCATCACCGGTGGCCAGGTCGAACGCCTGCAGCGCTCCTACTCCGTGGTTGCCGACGAACAACTTTCCGTCGGCGACCACCGGGGTCGAACGGACTTGGTCGACGGCATCGACACCGTCGTCAAGGAGGTCGTCGAGTCCGCTGTGCACAACCGCGTTCTTGGTGGGCGCATAGCGGTACTGGGTCCAATCGCCCTCGGCTGCCGAGGCGATCCCAGGTCCGAGCGCCATGGCAGCACAGGAAAGGACCGTGACAGGAAGAATTCCGAATTTTTGACGACGAGAAACACGCATACCGGACAATCTAAGCGATGTTTCACATATTCTCTGACGAATTGTCAGATCGTCATCGACGCCGCAGCGTAAGCTTCGATCCCGATTCCGCCGTCCGGACCCCCGGTACGTCCGGTTGTCGCTTCCTGCGATACGGGCTCGGAGCCCGCCTTCCAGGCGCTCAGGGGACCTCAGGCATCCCGGCGATATAGGCGGCCTGGCCGACGTGCTGCGCGGCGTCATCGATGGCGCTGATCAGACGCACGCCCAGAGTCACCGGCGGGTCCCAGCTTTCGTCGATGACACGGTCGAGATCGTTCTCGCCGAGGGTGCCGATCCACTCCGACGTCATTTGGAAAACAGCGTCGAAGTACTCGCGTAGCAGTGCCTTCCCCTCGCCGGTCTCGGGCACGCGCACCGCGCGTGCGGCTGCGGCGTCCTGTCCGAGCCCCATGCCCTCGTAGCCGAGGTCGACATCACCCAGGTCGAACCGACGGTCGAAGCCCTGCGCAGTCCACACCTGCCGGGCGCCGGCGAGCGGGGCGATCTGCGCATCGGTCTCGCGCGCGGCGTGCCAGATGAGCCACGCCACCGAATTCGGATGACCGCCCGGGTGCGCGCCCAGCGCCGCCGGGTCCAGGTCGTCCCAGAAATAGTCGGCGGCCTGCCCCGGCCGCGCCGCCAGGTCCTTGAGCACCTCGAGGGAATTCATCCCTCCATCGTGGACCCTCCCGCCGCCGCTCGTACACCCCCCGAACTATGGAGATGTCCCGGCGCACCACCGAACCGCTACCGATCCAGGAGCTGCTCGCGCAGGATCTCGGCGTGGCCGACGTGCTGCGCGGTCTCGCGGATGCAGTGGACCATGATCCAGCGCAGCGTCATCTCGCCGCGCCAGTTTCCGGAGACGATATCGTCGAGTGCCATCGATGCGATGGCCTCACGCGATGCCGCGCACGCAGCGAGGTAACCGTTCCGGATGGAGTCGATGGTGTCCACCGGCGCGAGCAGGAACGATTCGGAGGCGTCCGCGGGAAGCCCGAGCTCGGTGCGAGGCACACAGGTGATCGCCTCCTCGAACCACACCTTCTCCACAAATGTCAGGTGCTTGAGCAGACCGAGCAGCGTCGTATCGGACGCAACCAGTCTCTCGCGCACCTGTGTCTCTCCGAGCCCGTCGAGAATCCCGGCGGCGTCGCGGCGGTGATCGTCGAGAAAGGCGCCGAGGACCGTCCGCTCGTCGGAGAGAACGACATCCATGCTGGTGGCCATATTTGAGGACGCTACCCCAGCACAGCGGACTCGACCAGACGAATTAGGCAGGTCCCCAATCGGGGAGCAGATGTCACACGCCGACAAGATAGCCGAAGACGTATGTGTACTGCGCTCGCGAAGACGCGATGATCGCGCGCTTCAGGAGAGATCGGCAACCTTTCCACCAGGTGCGTTAAAGGTTACTCCCGGGTAAGGTACGGAGCGCACGAATACCGATCGGAAGGGAGAACCGTGGGTTCCCAAAGCGAATCCGGCCGCACAGTGGCCGACGTGCTGAGCGAGCGCGCGGCCCTCGCCGACGGTGAACGCGCGGATGACGGCGCGAAGGTCGCCCTCGTTGTCGAGGGCGGCGGTATGCGTGGCTCGATTTCCGCCGAGATCGTCGCCGAACTCGCCGATCGGGGCATTGTCGACCTCCTCGATATCGTCGTCGGGACGTCCGCCGGCGCGGTCAACGCCGTCGCCACTGCTGCGGACGTCATCGACACCGTGGCCGCCACGTACAGCGATGTCTTCGCCTCGCCGAAGTTCGCCTCCCCCTACCGCGCGCTGCGCTTGAAGCCGATGGTCGATACGTCGGCGATCGTGGACGAGATGGATAGGCGGACGTCGTTCGCCCGGATAGCCTTTGAGGCGCCTCGTGTCGACTTTGCGTTGGTCGCCACCGACGTCGAGGAGGCCAGTACTGTCACGCTCGACAATTTCTCCGACCGTGATGACGTCTGCCGGAGTATCACCGCTTCGGCGACTCTGCCGTTGATGGGTGGGCAACCGGTGCGACACCGCGGGCGCCGGTTGCTCGACGGAGGGATCATGGAAGCCGTCCCGATCGCGGCCGCGAAGAACCTCGGGGCGACGCACGCCATCGTCGTCATCACTCGCCCGCCACAGTCGCTACCCGTGCTCGGCGGAATGGACCGACTCGTCGCCCGATACCTCGATCGCGTCAACCCGGCGCTCGGACGGCAGTGGCGGGGGCGCCCAGACCGCTACGCCGCGCTCCGCGAAAAGGTCGTGGGGGGAAACTTCGAGGGCGTGGCGACGACGCTCATCGGTCCCGGCGCCGACGATTGTATCCCGTCGCGAATGGAATCCGATCACGACGTCCTCCGCAGGGCACGCGCGGATGCACGTCGAAGTGCTGCGAAAGCAATCGAGAAATGGGGGCTCGCCCCCGACGACACGAATGTACGATAATCAGCTCGGAGCAGTAGTTCCCGGGGCGAACACCCTTGAGCATTTCGCGAGGAACCCAATTACCCGGCCCGTGCGCGGCCTGGTCGGAAGACGGAACAGAGGACAATGACGAACAAGACGTACTGGGTATTGAAGAACGTGGTCATCGGCCCATTCCTGCGCGTGTACAACCGCCCGTTCGCGCGGGGAATCGACAAGATCCCGTCGACCGGCCCAGCGATGCTCGCCTCGAACCATCTGGCCGTGATGGATTCGTTCTACCTGCCGCTGCTGTCCCCGAGGCAGATCACCTTCCTCGCGAAGAAGGAATACTTCACCGGAACCGGCCTCTCGGGTGCCATTCAGAAATGGTTCTTCACCTCGGTCGGCCAGGTGCCCATCGACCGTTCCGACAAGGACTCGCAGACCGCCGCAATGGCGACGGGCCTGCGCGTACTCGAGCGCGGCGAACTCCACGGGATGTACCCCGAGGGCACGCGCTCCCCGGACGGTCGCCTCTACCGGGGCAAGACCGGCGCCGCCCGCACGGCCCTCAAGGCCGACGTCCCCGTCTACCCGGTGGCGATGATCGACACCCACAAGGCCAACCCGATCGGCTCGTGGATTCCGCGGCCGCACAGGTGCGGCCTCGTGGTCGGCGACCCGCTCTACCCTGCAGATTTCCACGATGCCGGGGACGACTACGCCCAGGCTCGTGCGCTCACCGATGCGATCATGGAGCGTCTGGCCGAGCTGGGCGGGCAGGAATACGTCAAGGACTTCTACGCCGCCGACGTGAAAACGGCCCTTGAAAAGGGAGAGGGCTACCCCGAGGGCTCCGAGCCCGGCAAAGGCGAGGTACTGGGTGCCTGAACGGCCCCTTTAACGAAAAAAGGAGCCCGAATCGGACTGATCCGATTCGGGCTCCCCTTGCAGCTCCACACTCGAACTGCTCTAGCGTGCGCGAGGGGGTGTCTGATGACAGGACATCGTTCACCCATGTGGCGCGACATCGTTCACCCCACCAAGACCACATGTGACGAGACATCGTTCACCGCCGACATCGTTCACCCGATGTGACGGGACATCGATCAGCCACGGCGTGTACTAGCGATGTGACAGGACATCGTTCACCGTCAAGAAATGACGACGAACGAACAGATCATCCGGATGGCTCTATCAGGGATAGGCGTCGAGGCCACAGCCCGCGAACTCGACTTATCGGTGCGATGGGTACGCACACTCGTAGCGCGCTATAGAGCCGAAGGCGAACATGCCTTCCAGCCCCGATCAAAACGACCACACACCAGCCCCAACGCCACGCCAACAGCCACCCGCGAGGCGATCATCACCACGCGTAACTATCTCCTCGGCAACGGCTACGACGCCGGCGCCGAATCCATCGCCTACCAACTCCACATCCACGGCCACCCCGCACCATCGGCACGCACGATCCACCGGATCCTCACCGCAGAAAACGCCGTCACCCCACAACCACACAAGCGGCCACGTTCAAGCATCCGACGATTCGAAGCTTCTCAGCCCAACGAACGCTGGCAGGGCGATTTCACCCACGTCAGACTCGCGAACGGCACTGACTGCGAAGTCCTCAACTTCATCGACGACCACTCACGCTTCCTGGTCACCATCGCCGCCCACACACGAGTCACCGGCACCATCGTCACGCAACAATTCGCCCAGGCATGTCTCGACCACGGCCACCCCGCCTCAACACTCACCGACAACGGCATGGTCTTCACCTCGAGATTCACCCAAGGAAAACGCGCCACAGGCAAAAACGGGTTCGAAAAATACCTCCACGACCACCAGATCGTGCAAATCAACGGATCCCCGGCGCACCCTCAAACGCAAGGCAAAATCGAACGATTCCACCAAACATTAAAACGCTGGCTCAACGCCCGCCCACCAGCAAAAACAACCAATCAGCTCAACACGCAACTCGCCGAATTTCAGCACTACTACAACAACGAACGCCCGCACCGAGCGCTCAACAGAAGAACACCAGCACAGGCCTACAACAACCTGCCCAAATCCTCACCGGAAACCAGCGACCTCAAAGAGGTCAGAACCCGACAAGACCGCGTAGATCAGGACGGAAAAGTCTCACTCCGCTACGCCGGCCGCATGCGCCACCTCGCAGTCGGACGCCCACACAAAGGCACACCAATACATCTCGCCCTCATCGATAACCACGCCTGGATCGCCGATTCCAAAACAGGAGAAATACTCGCCGAATTCATCATCGACACCACCAAGGGCTACCAACGAAAACAAAAACCCCCACCCGCCAGCGAACCCCCGAAATGACAAATGTGCCGGGACATCTGGTGAACGATGTCCCGACACATCACAGCGTGAGCAGTTCAAAACCGCAGGTCGTCGCGGCGTACAGCGACACGTTCCCGGTGATCACGTTCAGAATTCCCGGCGATTCGCACCGAGCTTCAAGAAGGGTTCTCTCCGAGAGGCGGCGACCTAATGGACGGTCACGTACCGGGTGCCGTCAATCGAGGGAGAGCACCTCGTGACTCTCCCCTCCGCGGTGGTTTTGGACTTCTTGTCAGGCCGGGGCCGAAGCGGCATGCTCGACGTAAGCTCCAACTGTCGGCGTCGGTGGTCAGCTCAAGATGTCTCCTCCGCGCGCAGCAGTCCCGGTCCTGGAGTGCGAAGTTCTAGTGTAGGAACTTGCAACGTCACGCGCCCCTGGGGCCCTACATCCTGTGCCTCACCGTCAAACCGTCAAATCCGCCCCCACGCACTCCACATCCGGAAGGGTCGAAAATATGGTTCAGCAGAAGGAGAGCACCGACCTCCGACGTCTGTCTATCGAGCTCACGGCAATAGCCGAGTCTGGACTTGCTTATTGCGATGATCAGTTTGATATTGAGCGTTTCCACCGTATTGCGCGACTCGCGGCCGACCTCACGGACACGATTGCCACGAACCCCCCAACATTCGTACGACAGACACATCGCCTCGGTAGCCGGTTATACGACACCGAGAATTGACGTTCGGGCAGGAATTTTCGACAACGACGGCCGCATTCTTCTCGTGCGAGAAATTGCTGACCATGACCGATGGACGATTCCGGGCGGCTGGTGCGACGTGCTCGAATCTCCAACCGAAGCCATTGAAAGAGAAGTACTGGAAGAAGCCGGAATCCACGCTCGTGCACGTCAATTGGCCGCGCTCATTGATCGTGAAAAGTGGCCTCACCATCCGCCTTATGACAGGCACATCTACAAGCTGCTCTTCGTGTGCGAGTCAGCTGAGCTCGTAGATTTCGGCTTCTGAAGTAGTGAAACGAGCGAAATAGCGTATTTCGACATCGACGATTTACCGACGCTTTCCCGGTCCCGAGTACTTCCAGAGCAAATCAAACTGCTGCATCGCCATTGGCTGCGGCCAAGTAGAGCCGAGTTCGATTAATTCGAAGAGAAATGATCAAGATCTGTGGATCTTGGCGGGTGCGCCTTCCCGCAGAATGATCCTGGTCGTCATTTGATCACGTCAGCGTTGCAGCGTTGGCGGAAAGGCACGTCCTACGTCTCTTACGGTAGTCAACACCGATGAAGGTTCCAACCCGGCGGACGACGGCAGGGGGCCTGAACCTGGTTCTTGGACAAGCCGACTCCCGCATCCGTGTAGGTGACGGGAGAAGCGAGATGATCTGAGAATTATGGTCAGGCCCCACGAACGGACTCGGCGAGCCCCGGCAAGAGGAGACGATGGTTTCCGGTCTAGTGAGCCAAGTCCGGTCGGTACGGGCTTCCCGGCCGTTATCGCCCGTCGGCAGCGTCGATGATTTCGTCGTCAGTGCGGCAGTCCTCCCTTTCTGTGGAGTAGCAGAATGACACCGTCGGGTCGTCTTCCCACTTCGCGAAGAGAGCGGGTCGCAGCATCTGGGTTTTCTGCGCGTTATAGACCGTCCGAGTTGCACCGGTTCTGTTACGCATAATCCCGGTGCAGTACAACCTGTTCGGGTCTTCACTGTCGCTGACGAGGAGGCGTCCGCACACGGCCTCTCGCTCGGCGGCCGCTAGCCGTCCGACGTGGTCAGGAATGTGCGTCCCCAGATTCTCGGCGAACTGCGTCAGGAAGTCTCCAAGGTTCTCCACCCAGTTGACCCTGAAGTAGTTCCGGAATGCGGCAAAATTGTCCGGCAGTAACCTACGCGAGTTCGCTGGGACCTCCAGCATTCTGTTGAGGTCGGTTCGGTCTGCGAAGCAGAGCTCCACAAGGGCCCACTCGGGGCCGCTTCCGTCGGGAATGTACCTCCTCACGAACACGAAGTATTGGCGCTGGTTGTAGTTGAACGGGAAGCAGGTGATTACCCACTCCCGAATTCTCATGTCGTCTCGAAGAGCTTTTAGATTCCTCATAGGCATTAGCTTCGTCCTTCTGCTCGATACCACCCGACGGCGCGATGCTCGTCGCCCGGTCGAGTCTTGTCATGTCGTTGACGACGTTGCGAGACCGTCTCGTCTGTCGGAATGCAATCTGGTTTGACGAAGTCCATTGGCAAACCTTGACAATGGCACGCTGTCCTCGGCGCGGTCGTCAAGATCGACCAACTCGTGGATGGACATCGAATTGCGGCTTCGCTGTTGCAATAGAGTTTTCGGTGCGACGATTGTCGGCGCAACAGAGGAGCGTCCCCTCCTTGGTCAGGATCCCCTTTGAGGCCCGGGGAGGTTGCGACCCGAGTATCGGCGTCACGGCTTTCCTGCCTTGATACGGGGTGCAGGGAGCGACGAGAGCGCTTGGCGAGATTAGCTACGTCGGTGATCCCTGACGTTACATCGGATGGGTTCTGGGTGGCAGCGCTGGTGATTGTCGGCGTCACGTTGGCTGCGTCGTCGTCCAGTCATGCTTCAGAACTCGTGCTGTTGCCGTTGCCGTTGCAAGGGTCATTCCGTCAGCGCTGAGTAGTTCGCCTGCGAGGAAGGCGATGTGGCCTCCGCGGTGCACGATCCGGCCTTGCCCGGTGAGTGTTCCCGGTGCGGCCGGGCGCAGGAAATTCACCTTCAGCTCCAGGGTCGGCGCGAACTCGTCGGGGGCGAGGGTAGTGGCCAGTGCAGGGCCGAGTGTCTCGTCCAGCATCGCAGCGAGGAACCCACCTTGGACTTTCCCGGTGGGGTTGACGAACTCGGGACGGGCCTCGAACGTCGCTTCGAACTCCGCGAACTCGGCATCTGCCCGAACAACTTTCAGCCCCAGCAGCTCGGCGGCCGGGGGTGCAGGCAGTCGGCCGGCAATGAACTCCCAGAAGGGTCCGGAGCGCACGTCGGGGCCGTCGGTGGTTCTGTTGGTTTCCATGGCCCAAGAATGCCAGGAACATCCGACATTCCATCACACTCGGCCAGGGGAAGGGACTGCTGCACGATCGGGAGACACTTGAGGTTAGGCCGCCAGTGCGGCGGTCGGGTTCATCATGGTCTCGAATTCGATGGGCGTCAATCGGCCCAGGCGGGCTTGCCGGCGCCGGCGGTGATAGGTCCGCTCGATCCAGGTGATGATCGCGGCACGGAGCTCGTCTCGGGTGCGCCACGCCTTCCGGTTTAGGACGTTCTTTTGCAGCAGCGCGAAGAACGATTCCATCGCCGCGTTATCACCGGCCGCGCCGACTCTGCCCATCGACCCAATCAGATAGTGGCGACGGATCGCGGCGACGTATTTCCTTGATCGAAATTGGGCGGGTTCAATCAGTCGATGCAACACCTCACTTACGAAGGTGATGCCATGGCTGAACGGAAGTGTACCCCGCAGCAGCGAGAACGGTTTTTCGTGCTCATCGACCAAGGGCAAAGCGTACGAGCCGCGTCAAAATCGGTCGGCGCTTCTCCTGATGCCGGCTATCGATGGGTAAAGCAGGCTGGTCTCAACGTGCGACGCGCCACTCCTCGCAAATTCACGCGGGCCGAAGAGGACGAGTTCTTCCGTCGACTCCAAGCGACGCCGAACGTCTCGGCAGTGGCACGAAGCATGGGAATCAACCGGGTGACGTGCTACAAATGGACCCACCTGGCTGGGATCTTCACCGGTTCCAGCATCAATTCCAAGCGCGAGGAGTACCTGCGTCTGCGGGCCGCCGGGTGGACCCGTGAACGAGCCCGGGCGTTCGTCGGCCTGGACAAGCGCAGTGCCGCCGACGCCGACAAGGGCATCCAATCGTTCTACGGTGGCCGAGTTCTAGCCGACGGAACTGTCAATCGCTACACGAACCAGCAGATCATAGAGCGTGTGAAGAACTCCCGCACCCGCTACGTCCAGGGCGAACGCATCAATCTTGACACCGTCGACAAGGTCATCCACTCCCGCTGCTTGAGCATTATCGAGCGCGAGGCGCTGTTCGATTACCTCCGCGAAGGACTCACTATCCGCCAGATCGCGGCGCGGATGGAACGTTCACCTTCCACTATTAGCCGTGAACTGCGGCGAAATTCCTCTGGCTCTCACGGATACCGGCCGCACGCTGCACACCGCAAGGCTGCAGCTCGGCGAGCATGCCCCCGGCCGGTGAAGCTCCTGACTATCTCGGCACTGTTGGGGTACGTGCAATACGGCCTTGAGCAACAGTGGTCCCCGGAACAGATCAGTCGGCGCCTGCGTCAGGACTCCCCAAGCGATCCCACGATGCGGCTATTCCCGGAGACGATCTACCAGGCGCTCTACTTGAATGCCCGCCCCTACCTGCGGCGGGAATTGTGTCCCCATCTGCGCAGGGGACGGCGTCGTCGCAAACCCCACCGGGCACCTGATCAACGTCGTCCCCGGTTCACCACGCCGATGACGCCCCTGTCTCAGCGGCCCGTCGTCGTCAACGACCGACGACAAACCGGGCACTGGGAAGGAGATCTTATCGTCGGGCACCGGGGCGTTCCTCGATCGCGACGGTCGTCGAACGCACCACACGGTTCACCATCCTCGCTCACGTGGGCAACGAGCGGTTCGCGGACGTGCTCAGCGCCAGCCTCATCAACGTCATGAGCTCTCTACCTAGCGAAATGCGCCGAACGCTGACCTGGGATCAAGGCGCGGAGATGAGTTCGCATGGCGTGACCAGCGCGGCCTTGGGGCTGAAAATCTACTTCTGTGATCCTGCCTCGCCATGGCAGCGCGGCTCGAATGAGAACACCAACGGGCTGCTACGTCAATACTTCCCGAAAGGCACACCGCTGCAGCGGTACACCCAAGACGACCCCGACGCTGTGGCCAGCCGCCTCAACCACCGTCCACGAAAGTGCTTGGACTGGGCAACGCCGGCGGAACGCTTCTCCCGAGAGATAGAATCCCAGACGACCTGACCCGTTGCATCGATTGCTGGAATCCAAGCATCCGACGATCTACCCGTTAGTGCAACAGCGCCAATGCAAGCGGCAATCTCAATCGGGGAGCACGACATCATTAACCGGGCCGGGAGCGAACGCAACTTCCCACCGGTACCCATCCGGATCACCGAAGTATCCGCTGTATCCGCCCCACTCCCTCTCGACCGCCTCGGCGATCGGTTCGGCTCCTACGTCCCGTGCGGTTCGCAAGATTTCATCGACTTCACCACGCGTACCGACGTTGTGCGCGAGGGTAAGCGGCGCTACACCATCGCCAACAGAAATCTGGCCAACCTCCTCCTGGAATCGATCGCGATCCCAAAGTGACAAAATTAGGTGCTCTCCCGCACGGACCATAAAAATGTCCGACGCTTCAAATTCCGGTTTCCAACCGAGCCCCTCCAGATAAAAACGCCGGGACCGGGCTACGTCCGCGACAGCGAGAGTCACGAGAGAAATGCGAGGGTCCATAGCTCCCAGTGTAGTTCCGCCCGACGAACTTTCGCGCAGGTGCGACGTACCGCCCCGAGGTTGTTGGAGATAGGTGCGTCTGGGGAAGGTTAGGGAGCGAAGCTGGGGACTCAAGCTATCCCAGGCTCTGAGGTAAGGGCCTGAAACTTTACGACCGGGGAAGGAGGTTCACAGTCTGACGAGCATGGCGTTTTTGTCGTGACGTTTTTCGAGTATTTGCGATTGAACGGGCGGACGTTCTGATTCACCTACGTTCGCCAGCGAGATTGCGGCGCTGTCTCACTGCAGCTTCAATTCTATGGTGTCGACGCGGACTTGTTGAGCCCCGAGTTCGGGGTTGCCTGAAGAATGGCAAGAGCTACATTGACATGACTAGTTCTCTGCGGACTGTACTGTCACGTTTGTGGGCTAGATTCTGATCAACTCGACTGCCGAGCGACGCTCATGTCCTCAGCGTAGAGGACACGGGCGCGGCCGCTATGTACTCCGACAGAGCCGCCTCCGTTGCGGCACGACCACAATCTGGGCCGGCCGGCGAGAACCGGCTGTGCCTCCGCCGTTGATAGAACGGGCAGCGGAAGGCTACCATTCCGACGACGGTATGCGGCCGGCCCATCACCTCCCCGATACAGCGGTCACCACGATACGAAGTCCAGAGCGAAACGCACAGTTCTGCACCGTCAGACATGTAGGACTTGCTTCGCTGGTAGTTACTCACCGAGTTCCAGCTCGCGCGGGCTAGGTGTTGCTGGCCAGAAGGTTGTTGACAGCTGACCTCTAGGGCGCGTCTCCTAAGTTCGTGCGGGGTCAGTCTGCGAACCTGGGCGGATGAGTCGTCGAAGCGTGTTGTCCGACGCGCAGTGGGAGGCCATCGAGCCTGGGCCGCCGACGGCACCTGGGACCGCGTCCTCGACGCTCTCCTGGTCCGTGCCGACGCGAGCGGGAAGCTGGACTGGTCAGTCGCGGTCGACTCCACGATCTGCCGCGCTCACCAGCACGGCACCACCCTCGAGCGCACCACAGGGGGCACTGTGGAACCACAAGAATCTCCGCCACGAGCCTCCTGACCACGCCCTGGGTCGCTCCCGCGGCGGGCCCTCGACGAAGATCCATCAGCTCGTCGACGGCCACGGCCTCCCGCTGGTGATCCTCTGCGGTCCCGGCCAAGGCGGAGACTCACCAATGCTGGCCCCGCTGCTGGATGGTCTCTCCGTCGCACGGGACGGGCCAGGTCGACCGCGGACGAGGCCGGACATGCTGCGCGGCGACAAGGCCTACTCCTCCCGCGCCACCCGCCGGACTCTGCGGAATCGCGGGATCAAGGCCGTGATCCCTGAACCTCGCGATCAGCAGCAGCACCGCCGCAACCGGGGTTCCCGCGGCGGCCGGCCCGTCGACCTGGACGTCGAGGCCTACCGCGGTCGCAACGTGATCGAGCGTGGCTACAGCGACGTGAAGCAATGGCGCGGCCTGGCCACCCGCTACGACAAACTCGCCCTCACCTACCGCGCCGGCACCGTCCTCCGCGCGATCATCCAGTGGCTCAACCACCTCCTTTAGAGACGCGCCCTAGGTGTTGCGGGTCATGACGCCGAGAACGTGCGGCGGTAGGCGGTGGGAGTGAGACCAGTCTGATCCGCGAGTCGAGCGCGGAGGTTGGCGGTGGTTCCCAAGCCGCTCCGAGACGCGATCTGGTCGATGGTGAGGTCGGTCTGTTCGAGCAGACGGCGTGCGTGCTCGACGCGAACGAGCGTCAGCCATTGATTCGGAGTGCATCCCAGCTCAGCGCGGAAGCGTCGGTGCACTGTCGCGGGGCTCATCGCCGCTCGAAGGGCCAGGTCCCTGACGGAGATCGGTTCCGTCGCGTGCTGCTCCGCCCACGTGAGCATCGCTGCGAGAGGACTCTGGTTCTCCTCGGGGAGCGGATGTTCGATGAACTGGCGTTGCCCACCGGGGCGATGGCCGGGGAAGACCAGTCGGCGTGCGACTGCCGCTCCGGTCTCCGCGCCGTGGTCGCGACGTACGACATGGAGCGCGAGATCGAGGGCGGCCGCGCTGCCGGCCGAGGTGAGGATGTCGCCATCGTCGACGAAGAGGACGTCGTCGTCGACGCGGACGCGCGGGAAGCGAGCCCGAAACTCGTCGGCCCACTGCCAGTGCACGGTGACGCGGCGTCCGTCCAGCACCCCTGCTTCGGCGAGGGTGAATGCTCCGCTGCACATCCCGATCATCCGTGCGCCACGGGAGAAGGATCGGGCTATCGCATCGAGCACGTCGGGGTGGTGGGGCGTGGACGTGTCGGGTCGGTTCGGCACGATCACCGTGTCCGCCTGCTCCATGACAGACAGATCGGCGATGTCGGTCATCGCGAAGAGCCCCTGCCGCATCGATACGTAGGACTCCCTCGCGCACATCTCAACGTCATAGAGCAGTCCGCCGGCCTCCGGGCGGTCGATGGCCAGAACTTCGGTCAGGCACGCCAGCTCGAAGGGGTTGGAACCCTCATCGACAAGAGCGACAACGGAACATCCATGCGAGGAAAGTTGCGACATGCGTCATATCTTGCACTGTCGCGAGGAAAACGCAAGGTCCATGATCGAGACATGACGACTGTGAGCACCAATATCGACACCGCACTGGCATCTTTCGAGGAGCACTGGAGTCCTCGATTCCTCGCCCAGGTCAACGACTTCGCCGTCCGTGTGGTCAAGGTCGAGGGAAGCTTTGTCTGGCACTCCCATCCGGACACCGACGAGCTGTTCATCGTGCTCGATGGCACCCTCGATATCCACCTTCGCGAGGAGGCCGGAGGCGAGACGGCGGTGCATCTCGAGCGACACGATGTCTTCGTCGTGCCACGAGGCACCCAGCACTGCCCGGAGTCCCCGGGAGGCGCGAGCGTGATGCTGCTCGAACCGGCCGGGACGCTCAACACCGGTGACTATGCGGGAGAGGTCCCGGACCACATCACCTCGACGACGGGTATACAGGTGTGATCGGTCCCGTGGTGGCCGGGGAGCACTCACATGACCTGCGGCTGAGGCGACGGTCGACCGGACCTGTGCGCCCCCGAGGCCTGATCGGCCGTCGGCCCGGCTCCCGGTCACCGCACCCGAGCGGTGCGCCGACCCGGGTGGTGGTGTGCCGCGACCGCCCGGCGCAGGTCCGCGACGACCATCTCCGGCTCCTCCCAGAGCCCGAAGTGACCTCCGCTCTCGAGCGTGGTCCACCGGACGATGCGGTTGTTCCGCTCGGCGAAGCGACGGACCATCGTGCTGATGTCATCGGGCATCCGGCAGACAGCGGTCGGGACGGACGAGGCGGGCTGTTCCGCCACCCACTCCTCGCCCCCTTCCTGGTAGTACCGGGCGGATGAGCCGAGCGTGCCGAACAGCGCGTAGATCGAGACCGTCGTCAGCATCTCGTCGACGTCGATCGCCTCCTCTGGATTCTCGTCGGCCGCAGACCAGTCGCGGAACCGCTCGATGATCCAAGCGAGCAGCGAGGCGGAGGAGTCGGCACCGAAGTAGGCGACCGACTGCGGGCGGGCAGACTGGACCAGGGCATAGCCCGAGAGCTCGTAGGCGTAGCGCATCGACGCGGCGAGGGCCGCACTCTCCTCGGGATCATCGTGGTCGATGGTCTCGGGGGTCGGTCCCTGCGATCCGAACAGCGCCGTCAAGTGCAGCAGCGCAACCGGGGTGCCCTCGAGCAGGCCCATCCGACGGGCGATGATCGCCCCCAGGTCATATCCGTGCACCACGACTTCCGTGTACCCCAGGCGCCGCACCAGGTCGCAGAACGCCTCGGCGGCGCGCTGTGGCCCCCACCCTGTGGTGGGCCCGGACACGCCGAAGCCGGGGATCGTCGGGGCGATGACGTGGAAGGCCGGGCTGGTCGGGTCGGGCGGCTCCGCAAGCTCGTCCATGACTCCCGCGAACTCGGTCGAACTCCCGGGCCAGCCGTGCAAGAGGAGCAGGGGTGTCGCGTCCTCCCGTGGAGAGGGGCGGTGGAAGAAGTGCACCGCGTGGCCGTCGATCACCGTGGTGAACTGAGGGATCGCGTTCAGTCGGTGCTCTTGTGCGCGCCAGTCAAAGCCCTCCACCCATCGCCGGGCCAGGCGCTTCCCGTAGGCGACGGGCATACCGGAGCTCCAGTCGGCCCCGTCCGACGGTTCGGGCCAGATCGTCTCGCGCAGTCGTGCGCGGAGGACGGCAAGTTGAGTCTCGGGAACCTCGAGGGTGAACGGCGTGATCGAGATGTCTGTCGTCATGCCCTCGACGGTAGGAGGCTTCCCGGACGGATCGTGTCCGGGAAGTTTGGCCGCCGTGCCGCATCCCTACAGCTCCTCGGGGTCCGGCGAAGGCTTCGGATCCGTGCTACGGCATGTCTCCAAAGGCGCTCCAGCCGATTGGCGTCAGCCGATCACGGCGTCTGTAACTTCGACTTCCACGAGCTGGCGGTCGTATCCGAGTGCGGCAACACCGATCAGCGCGCTCGGCACGTCATGGTCACCAGATGCGTCGCGGACGACCTCCCATGCCGCCACGAGATCAGCCTGGTAGGAAGATGCGACGAGCACACGGGTAGCAACCACCTCCTTTAGAGACGCGCCCTAGTCGAGCCCCGTCTTGCTGGTGGGGTCCCATAACCCGACGGCGTTTCCATCCCGGATATGTTGGCGATAGATGTCGGTCTTCCGCTCAATGACATTCCTGGCTTGTTCTAGGGCGTGTATCTGCTGGTTGACCCGGTCTCGTTGAGCGTCGAGAAGCGCCAGACGCTCGGGCTCATTTCCAGGTCCATGCCGCACCAATGCGGCGAATCGCTGCAGTTCTGCGACTGGCATTCCGGATTCACGAAGCTTGGTGCAAATCTGAAGCCAGGCGATATCAACCTGCGCATAACGGCGGCGACCGCCCGCGGTGCGCTTTATAGGTCCGACGAGTAGTCCCTCGCGCTCGTAGAACCGCAGCGCATGAACACTCATCCCGACTGCGTTCGCCACCTCGCCGATCGAGAACGTCATCGATTCTGTTGTGCCCACTACTCACTTCCCATCTCTGTTCGGCTTTACCTAGAGTTCACTCTAGGTCATATCGTCAACGGCATGACACTCGCAGAACAACACTCTCTCGGATCCGGATTCACCGCCGCCTCGACGGCAACAGACGTGCTCGTCGATCGTGACCTCTCCGGCCAAACCGCTGTAGTCACGGGCGGATACTCAGGGCTGGGACTCGAAACCACCAGGGCACTCGCTTCCGCTGGTGCTCGGGTGCTCGTGCCTGCTCGTAGGGCGTCGGTTGCGCTGGAATCCCTGGCTGGGCTCGACGGTGTCGTGGTCGTCGAGGGCATGGACCTCGCTGACCTAGGCAGCATTGCTGATGCGGCGGAGAAGATTAGCGTCGCGACCGACCGAATCGACATGCTTATCTCGGCCGCGGGCGTGATGGCCACCCCACTCCGGCCAGTTGGGCCGGGGTGGGATTATCAGTTCGCCGTCAACCACCTCGGGCACTTTGCGCTCACTACGCGGCTGTTTCCGCTGTTGGTTCGCGCCGGAGGGCGCGTTGTCTCCTACTCATCTGCTGGGCACCACGCGTCGGATATCCGCTGGAACGACCCGCATTTTCTGACCGGCTACGACAGATGGGCCGCGTATGGGCAGTCGAAGACCGCTAACGTGCTCTTCGCCCTCTGGCTTGATCGTCTTGGCGCTGATCACGGGGTTCGAGCGTTCGCGCTGCACCCTGGCAAGATCATGACCGGCCTCCAGCGGCAACTCTCAGTTGCTGAACAAGTCGAACTCGGGTGGATCGATCTCGACGGGAACGTCGCCGATGCCGACTTCAAAAGCCCGAGCCAGGGTGCCGCCACGGGCTTGTGGGCAGCTACTTCCCCCAGCCTTGAGGGACGAGGGGGGCTCTATCTCGAGGACTGCGACATCGCCCCGGTGGCAAAGGAGGGCGGCACGATGGACCAGGGAGGTGTTCAGCCCTATGCGCTCGACGTTTCGAGTGCTGAACGACTCTGGCGGCTCACTTCTGCGATGACAGCGACGAACCTCTCCTTGTATTCCGCAGACGAATGAGGTCCCACAAGAATGCTCCGCTCACGCCCGAGGGCCGGAAGCGGCTCGTTGAACGTTGCCGCACTCGGCCGATCGCGCACGTAGCCGCCGAGATGGGCATTTCGCGGGCGACCGCTTCGAAGTGGGTGAACCGCTACCGGAAGTTCGGCAGGCTTGGGCTAATCGATCGCTCGTCAGCTCCGGTCAGGCAGCCGAAAGCAACGCCGGGAAACACAGTGGCACGGATCGAGCATCTGCGTCGGGTGCAGAAATGGTCGGCGTCTCGCATCGCCTTCGAGCTCCGTGCTGAGGGCATGGCGTCTAGTCGACGCACAGTTACTCGGCACCTGGCCCGGCTCGGCCTGAACCGCCGCCGGTTCATCGACCCCAACGGTGAGAGCAACCGGGAAGTCAAAGTGATCACCGCCAAGCACCCCGGGCACATGATCCATCTGGACGTGAAGAAGATCGGACGCATTCCGGACGGCGGCGGCTGGCGGGCGCACGGCAAGAACAGTCCCGAAGCCAGGGCCGCTGCCCGCGCGAAAACCCGCGGAGCGCGAGCCGGATACTCCTACCTGCACTCCGCGATCGACGGACACACGCGCCTGGCGTACACCGAGTCACTTGAGAACGAGCAGGCCGCCACCGCCGTCGCGTTCTTGAACCGCGCCCGCAAGTGGTTCGCCAAGCACGGGATTGTGAAGATCGAGCGGATTATCACCGATAACGGTGCCTGCTATCGCTCCAATATTTTCGCCGCCGCTCTGAGCGGTGCTGAGCATCGCCGGACCAAGCCGTACACGCCCAAGCACAACGGAAAAGTTGAACGCTACAACCGCATCATCGCCGAAGAATTCCTCTACGCGAGAGCTTGGACCTCAGAGCGTCAGCGCGAGGAAGCGCTTCTGACCTGGAACCTGCACTACAACTATCACAGACCTCACGGAACCCAAGACGGCAAGCCGCCTGCATCCGCGACACCACAACGCGTCGATAACGTCTTGGCCTCATACAGCTAGGCCGAAGACTCATCGGCGCCGATCGAAGGCGAAACGGGTACAGGCGGATTGTTGGGATAGTGCGTGTGGTCGACGGCCTGTCAGTGTGAGTCGATGGCGACCTGGGGCGGACACGCGCCAGCGACGATGCCGGCCAGGCAGATAGGGGCGACGTTGGAGCGGTGACAGGCCACATACCGTCCACCGGCGGCCTGAGCTATTGGTGTCACGTCGCAGGCGGGTTGAGGGTCATGCCCGGGGGTTGGTTGAGCCATGCGGCGCTGACGGTCGACCATGCGCCCACTCCGAGTTCCAGTGACTGCGTGCGTAGTTGCTCGATCGCTGTGGCTGGGGGCTGTTCGGTGTCCCAGATGGTGCCAGGGTGTGCGAGGAGGAGACCACTGATACTCAATGCAATAGCGTCGAATTTGCGGGCCACCGATGCCCAGTGGCACTCGCCGTCGATGACGGGCCATTCGGTGGTGACCTGACGCCACTGCCTAAGAGTATCGACACGGTACATCCGCGCACGGCGCCTATCGAAGTCGACAATCGTGCGTGGACGGTCTGGATGCAGATTCTCACCGCATATTGTCCACGTGTCCTCCTCGCCCGAGAGGATCGTTGCCGTCCAAAACGCTGTCCTCGGGTGATACTGCGGCCGCTCGCGAGACAACATAGGAAATTCCGGCGACCGAAAAGGACTCGGATCACCGCCGTGGGCAAACCCCGATTCGACAGTAGCGCGGTCGAGTTCTGCGAGCCGGGCGCGCACCGCGTCCTCAACATCGTCGCCGATATGCTCTGACTCCTCGCGGATCTCGTCGAGGCTGGCCGGGCCATAAAGAAAACTGGCAACCGCACGTATCGCGTATTCACACGCCGTCTCAAGGTCAAGCGTCGCCATCCCCTCACCGAGCACTCGCGACAGAAACTCGACACCCGGAACGGTGTCTCTGAGTCTCTCCTTATGTCGAAACACCACCTCACTCCTCTCTTGACGCGTGGACACCATCACCGAGCACCGCCGCCGAATCAACCGGCGGCGCACCCTTCAACTTGCCCGCAATCACGCCACAACTCTGAAATGCGAATCAGTTCGACCAACCCATTTGTTGATTCCGTTTGCGCTTATTGTTAATCAAGCCGCTTTCCGAGTCGTAGCCCGGTCTGTTCCCATCCGAGGTGTTTGTAGAATTCGTGGGAAGTATGGCGGTCTTGGCCCGAATTGACGACGGCGCGGCCAGCTCCTCTGGACGTCGCCCAGCATTCGAAGGCTTCGGAAAGTTTGACGCCTATGCCGGTGCCTCGTGCGTGCTGGGACGTGACCAACGCAATCAACTGGCCGGCCGAGACGTCATCCTCGATCGGATACACGAGGTGTCCAGCTGCGAAACCATCGATGCCGCCGTCAACGTTCTCCGCTACCCACATCATGTATGTGTCGTCCTCAAGCAATCGCCTCACGCGGGTACGAATCTGGCCTGCGGTTGCCGGATGCGACAGGTCGTCGAACAGGTCCACTAAACAGTGAAGATGGAGTGGAGTTGCTCGGTCGGGGTCTGACTTCCCAATAAACTGACCAGTCCGCTGCTGCGGGTGTGTCGTTCTTTCGACCTGTCGATCTCGGTCGGGCAGCTCGCCACCTGGCGGTGGTTGTGGCCGTGCCGGGCGGGATGTGACTTCATAGGACGTTGAGATCCGAGTGCCCCATCACTGTTTTGTCCGCCCGGCCGGCGTCGGTCATCCAGCACCGCACCCGTGAGAAGCGAGTGAAGGAGACCTCTCCACCATGACAGCAGCACCGACAGTCGAGCAAGAGCCGATCATCGTTGGCATCGACACCCATAAGGACATCCACCACGCCGCGATCCTCAGCGCTCGCGGGGCGCTCATCGCCGACCAGCAGTTCCCGGCTACATCGCGTGGATACGCACAGCTCCTGGCCTGGACCGCGACGGTCGGGCCTGTCGCTGTGTTCGGTATCGAGTGCACCGGCTCCTACGGTGCTGGCCTGGTACGTCATCTCTTGGCCGAAGGGCACGATGTTCGTGAGGTCAACCGCCCGCACGCGCACACCGCAGCTCGTCGGGGAAAGACCGACGCTATCGATGCCGAGGCCGCTGCCCGCAAGATTCTCGCCGGTGAGGCTCCAGTGGTGCCGAAGAACACCAGCGGCGTCGTTGAGTCGATCCGGATGCTCACCCTCGCTCGTAATTCGGCGGTTAAAGCGCGGTCTATTGCACAAACTCAGCTTCAGAATGTGCTCGTGACAGCCCCTGGCGAGCTTCGTGAGCAGATCAACGCCACCACAGGTCCGAAAGCTCGAATCGCCGCATGCCGGCGACTACGACCTGATACTGCTGGGCTGACCGATCCGATGCAGGCAGCCAAGCTAACCCTGCGCACTTTGGCGAATCGTGTGGAAGTCCTCAACGAGGAAATCGGCGACCTTGACCAGCAGCTCGGCCAGCTCGTCGCCGCGACCACACCCACGTTGGTCTCCAAGATCGGAATAGGCACCGGCCACGCTGCGCAGTTCTTGATCAGCGCGGGAGAGAACGTCGGGCGTCTGCACACCGATGCCGCGTTCGCCCGGTTGTGCGGCGTCGCTCCGATTCCTGTCGCCTCCGGGAAGACGCATCGTATGCGCCTTCACCGTGGTGGCGATCGGCAAGCCAACCGCGCGCTGCACATGATCGCCGTAGTCCGTCTCCGCTACGATCCGCGGACCGTCGCCTACATGGAACGTCGTCGGGCAGAGGGACTCTCAAAGAAGGACGTGCTGCGCTGTCTGAAAAGGTTCATCGCGAGGGAGGTCTACAACGATCTCCGGCGCGACCTTTCCGCCGTGTCATCGACCCGGCCGCTTGTCGCTCTAGAGGGATAATACCGGTATGGACTATGAGCATGCAGTAGAAGCTGTTGTGACCTGGGCGAAGGGGCAACCCAACGTCCGTGCTGTGGTCCTCACTGGATCTGCCGCTGACCTTAGCCAACACCCCCTGTCGGACCGCGACATCGAGCTCCACGTACGAGAGACCGAGCCTCTCGAACTTGATGACTCATGGTGGGAAGAACTCGGAGAAGTGCTCGCGGTCGAGCGACTGGAGAACGCCGAGGAGCAGCCAACACGCCTGATCTACTACGTCGGAGGAAAGCTGGACTTCACCCTGATCGACGCCACCAGCAGGGAGAACGACTACGAACGCCCATACTCGGTCCTTCTCGACAAAGATGGTGCTACCTCAGAATTCTCGGTAGTCGCTCCACCGGCACAGATGCCTGATCAGAATAGCTTTGACGAATGCTGCAACTGGGCGGCAGCGGCAGCACTGATGACCGCCAAAGCCATCGCCCGAGATGAGCCCTGGAGCGTTGTCACTCGCGACTACGACCTCAAAACAGAGTTGCTACGCATGATCGAATGGGACCACAACCTGCGCTATCGAGGAACCCGCGACGTTCGCTATCTCGGCACGCGCATGCGCAACTGGATGGACCCCGCGGTTCAAACGGCACTTGAACACTGCTGGGGCCCGTTCGGGCACGACAACACTCGTCCGCTGCTGGCAGCCATTTCACTCTTCGACGACACCGCAACCCGAGTAGCGCACGAGAGCGAGATTGAGAGCTTCGACCTAACCGCCGTCCGTGAAGAGGTCGACCGAATCCTCTCTACCGCAGAAGGTGCCGAGATGGGGCCGGACGCTACTTGACTATCTATAGGACGGTCGATCGGCATCAGAGGCGCGGACTGTTCTGATGGCCGGGTCGTCGCGTCTCAGTTCATTTGCAGGCTGCTCGGCGGGGGCACCCGAGGTAGCGGCCCGAAATATCGATGCCAGCTCCGTCAGCGAATCAAGTCGTAAGTCTGCAAGGGAACTGTCGACATGGCGGCTGTGGATTTGTCCCCATGGACCACGACGAAGCAACGCGGTTCGGAACCCGACGGCGGCGGGAATGATGTCATTGTCGAGTCGATCGCCCACGTAGAGGATCTCACCGGGCTCGGCGCCGGAGGCGTCGGCGATCAGCGAGAAAAAACTGGTCGAGGGTTTGGCTACGCCCCACTTTGCCGCTGAGGCGATGAAATCTGCATCGAAGCCACCGGCTCGCAGGCAGCTCGTAGCCCCCGCAAGCTGGTTACCAGCGATACCAACAACAAAGCCAGTATCTCTTGCTGCCAAAAGGCAGTCGAGTGCATCCGGGTAAAAATCACCTGGTCGGATCTCCGTCGCGGCTGATGGTGCTTCGACACCGAGAATGTCCCAAGCTTTGTGATGCGACTCTTGCTGCTCGATCAGCGCCCCGATGACGCCCATCAGCGTGAATGGCGACACGCCTACGGTGTGCGCCTGTTGGGCCCACAAGCGGGACTCGTCGATGAGAGTTTCACCGACATCGAACACCACTACCCGGACGCGACCTGGCAACTGCTGATCCATACGAACATCATCTCAGTCCCGCCGGGAGAACGACTCGATTGCGAACTGACAGCCCACCCGGAAATGATTTCTCGTCGCGAGACCCTTATTATTCATCCTTCGTAGCATCCCGGGCGCCATCGACGCAGGACGAGTAACCGGCTCGTTCCGGATTCTCGCCCTTCGCGCTTCGGAAGCTAAAAGACCGCGTGGCTGAACGGCAGGTCAACAGTTTAATTCACGTCCCTCCCATACTGTCGGCTCGTCTACTTGCACTGCTGGATTACCTTTGGATTTTTCGTCCGCACGACCGCACGCATGCACCGCGGCGACCAATAAGGTCGTGCCGGGAGTAGTTGGTGGACTGCGGCCACGCTGGCCGCCCCAATCGCCGGAATGCTGACCTGGATGACCTGCTACCGTCGCTAACATGATCACCTGCGTAGTCCACTACCAAATCGACCCCGAGAAAGTGGAATCGTTCGAAGCGTTCGCCCGCGAGTGGATTCGACTCGTCAACAAACACGGCGGAACCCATCACGGCTACTTCCTCCCCGCCGAAGGTCCCAGCGACCACGCCGAAGCCCTTTTCAGCTTCGAAAGCCTCGCCGCCTATGAGGAGTACAGGAAACTTTTCAACGTTGACCCAGAATTCATCGCCGCGGACAAAATCCGCGACGATAGCTCGTGCGTGATCCGATACACGCGCACATTTATGCGGCCACTTTTCCACTAGCCAATTCGCGTACCGTCGAAGAGGCCACAATTCGGTATTTCCATGTAGCTAACGGCTCTCGATCCACGGCAAGCATTTCTTGACTTCGGCTGCGCCTGGATCGGCCGCATCGAGCACGCGTGGCCAATCGGTCACGCCTTGGGCGATGCCGTCTACAAAACGGATCCGCCCACCGTCGTCCACGTAGTCCACCAGCCAAACCCCTGCATGTATATTCGTGAGGCTCTCCGGCGGCGAATTGAACGGCACGACCACCATAAATGCGTCCGAGACTTACAGGGCCTGTACGGCGTAGGCCTGTATCGGTGTGATGGGTAGCTCATGCGCGCCGGACACGATCATGTCACGAAGACTCAGAGCGACGACAATACAAAACGGCCCCCTGATGTCGTCATCCTTCGTCGAGCAAGCCGAGAGCAGAACGGCCGAACCGGCGGCAGCAACGACAAGGAGATGCACAAAAATTTATGCCACAATCTCTGCCGCCGAATGACCTTTACTCCCAGCCGATGCATGGCGCGCAGCTAGTGCCAGAACGCTTAGGTAGAGCGACACAATTCTTTAGGCTCAAGCAATACAAACGGGTCTGCTGCGCGTGGAGGAGACAACCTCACAGCTATCACAAGTGGAATCGAAGTCAGGCTTTCAGCAGTCAACGGGATAAGGAGTGCGGAGTCGCCCGCGGCAGGATTGCTTTCCTCGCCGCGGGCGCCTCTGACGGCTCCGCTTTGACTTAGGTCAGTGGTGGGCGCCTGGTCGCTCGGTGTCCGAGGTCACGATCGAGATACTTCATTCCATTGCGTAGTACGTTCGTGGCATCGGGGATAAAACCCTTCTGCATCGACACGTTGCTTGCGACGAGTGCGAGCGCGATGGTGATCGCCATGAGCGGTTCGCGTCTGGGCCCGTGGTTGACGCTCGTCATGCCGCTGACGCTGCGGTTTTTGGTGTGCGCGAACTTTGATTCGGTGAGCGCGCGCCGGTTTTCGAGCGCGAGTGTGTGTTCCCACGACCCGGGCGTTAACGCGGCCTGCACCGTCTTGAGCTGCTGCTCGGTCAGCGTGACCACGACTTGTCCGCTGCAGCAGCGGTACTGCTCGCGGGCCCAGGTGGGCCTGGCTTCGGGAATGGTGGTGTCTCGGGCGGCGACACCGTCCATGAGGGGGCAGCGGACTCGGCCCTGGGCGGCGGGGCATTGCAACCCGATCTTCCAGGGCCGCCGGCCGCTGCTATCTGGCTTGGTCCCTTGGTAGAGGCCGGTGGTGCGTCCCATGACGAAGGGGAGTCGTTCGGCGAGCCGCCGGTCGTGCTGGGCGATCCCGTCGCTCGACGTGGCGAGGTCGCGGCGCCGCTTGGTGACGTGTTCGCCGAGCAGATGCGCCGCCGCGGGACAATAGAACTCCCCGCTATCCATGATGGGACCCGGGTTCGGGGCGTCGACGCTGCGGCGGTCCGTGTCTGTGGAGGCGAACGTGTACGCCCCGCGCACAGCGCCGCGCGTGGTGCGCCGATTCGGATAGGCGTGGAGCAGATGGTAGCCGCGCTCGAGGATGCCGCGGGCGAAATCCGTGCTGCCCAGGTAGCCCATGTCTACGGTGAGGGTGCGTGGTGCGGCCCGTCGCCGGCGCGGCGGGATGAGCCCGTTCTCTTGGGCGGTGTCGATGCAGCGCAACACGGACGACGTGGAACCGGCGGTCGGGGCGTGTAGGGCCATTGCCAACGCGAGCCGAGGGACAAGGCCCGGCTGGGCCAGTGACCCCATCGAGGTGGCCACTGTGGCTTCGAAGCCGTGCCCGATTTTCCCGATCGTGCCCTGACCGATGCCGGTGTCGTTGGTGTGGAGCTCGTGAGAGCGTTGCCGCAGATAAAAGCCTGCTCCTGGGGCTGCGGCACGTTTCTTGCCAGGTTTGGAGCCCATACCCGCTTCGAGCTGACTGACCGGGAAAATCGACCCGTCGGCGACGAGGTGCCCAGCGTAGTCGTCGAGTGCACCCGGGGCGATCGACGCCCAAAGCAGCGCGTTACACACCTTATGGAGGCGTTCGGCGTTTCTCGCAGCTCGGGCGGCTTCCGCCGCGGTGGTGCGGGCGATGCGCTCGGCGCGGGCATGGTTAGTCACACGCCGCGCCTCCAGGTGCGGGGAAGGATCGATGACCCGCAGCCGCAACTCGCACCACATCCAAAAACGTGAATATTCCCGCTGAAACGCCTTCTGCTCGACTACTGCGGCCCGTTCGTCAACGGTCAGAACCATGCCGACGCGGCGCAGCTGGGTATCGGTGAGTTCGTACAGTCCGCGGAGAATAGCCGCGTACGTCACCGGGCACCCGCACGATACGAGCATCGCCGTCATCGTCAGGACGGCTTCGAGGGTGAACGCCGATTTCGATGATCGGCCCCCGGTGCGGATGCCATCGTAGTGCATCCATTCGGCGATCATCACCACAACATTCGAACGCTTAATGATCTTTCGTGCTTCGTCGAAGATGGCGTCTGACCATGAGGGGCGGGGAATAGTACAAATCGGGGCCATGTCAGGCGTCCTTTCCATGGGAGTCGAGCAGGCGTACGTGCTGGTCGACGCGGTAGGTCGGCAAGAACGGGCGCAGATCACCAACATCAGGGGATTCGTAGGCGTCGGCGAGTTGAATGAACGCTGCCGGCGGGAGCAACATCGCTGACAAGTCGACGATCCAGCGGTAGCGCAGTCGCGCGCTGTGGAAATCCGTGCGATGACCCTTACTCACGAGGTGCTCGCGCACACGATTGAGCACGTTGCGATCGCCCGCGAAGAGCGGTCCGGTGCCGACCTGTTCGGCGCGCGCGAGAACACGGTCGCCTTGCCGCGGGTCGAAGAACGGGACCTCGCGCCGGCGCCCTTGGGAATTCGTCAACGTCACCGCGACAAGCTGCCGGCCTTCGGGGAGCCTGTGGACGCGCACATCGTTGCCGGTGAGACGATTCATTTCCGACGCCCTCGCCCCGACCCCGGTGCCGAGATCAAGCATCATCGTCATGACCGTGGCCTTCGGCGCCGAGATCGTCTGCGCCAGGCGATACCAGCTGGCTACTTCGGCGTGGGTCGCGGGAATTTTTGCCCGGCTACGGCCCAAGCGGTGTTCTTCGCCGGCGACATGTTCACCTGGGTGCATGATCCGGGCTGCGGCCCGCAATTGGCTGCGCCGTGACCGCAAAGTTCCTTCACCAATCCCGCGTTCACGCTGGATGGCGATATACCGGTCGATCGCGCTGCGCCGCAACGCCCGCTCGACCGAGAATGTGCCGGCGCCGAGGGCCTCGTCGACGAGATACCTCGCCAACGCGCCGCAGGCACCGACATCGTTTTTCGCCGACTTCGGCGTCCGGGTGCGCAATTGCAGCTCGATCGCCGCGCGCTTAGCGTCGGCGCTCCACGGCGACGACGCGATAACCATATTGGCCGTTTCCAGACGCTGGCGTCGAGCGTCGCGCGCGTCATCAGCGTCGCTTCCGGCCTTGTCGGTGCCGCCGCGCACAGGGAAACCCCACTCGTTGCGGGCATCTGGGGCGGGCGAGGACCGCACCAGCCCAAACCCGACTGGCTCGGCGGCCTCGAACTGGCCTTCGTCAGCGCCGTCATTGCGGTCCGGGTCGGGGCTAGCGGCCGGGGCAGGAAAGCGGCCCATCAGAGCTCGCCCCCTACTTGAGCATTGACAACGTGAAAAGGGTACGACAAACTACACATACAGGAACTCCTTCGAGTTTCAATAGAAAAGTGATTCAGCAGTTAGTGGCTGCTGTTCAGGACCTAAACCCGGGTAGCCGCCCGGGTTTTCGTCATTTCTCTGCGACGATTGACCCCACGTCACGACCGGCACGCGGTCGCGGGTCTGAAGTTCGGGTATCTCGTCCCGCCGGAGTGTGCATCTACATGGGAGCGTCACCGTCCTCGGCGGGCTCATCCACACCCAAATACGTGGCCATCGCCATCACGACGACGCTACTTACCGTCGCCCGACGCTGCCGGGCCGTGGCATAAAGCGGTCCCGCAAGCCACGCAGGGAGCCGTAAATGCACGTCAACCGCGTACCAGGGAGAGCGGGGCATCGACGCTCGTCTAGGAGCGCCGTACCTGCTCTTGGGTACGCGGTTATCTGTCATCGAAGACACAACCTTCCTGCACGCTGCGGCGCAATCACCGTCCACGCCCTATTTGCGGACGAGAACAACCACGTGGACCTTCCACGCAGCCTATTCAGTTATGCGATTCACCAGCGTGTGATGTTGTCTTCGATTGTCATCGATTAAATCACACCGTTGTCATTCGCGCAAGCAAGCGCAACCAAGCACACTGAATCCGCGCCTGTGTATCGCTGTATACTGCGGGAACGCTGTTATGACATTGAGTCTGGACACGTTGCCGCGGCGCGGGATGCCGCATAGCCCAATCCCGTGGCGTTCGAAGGCCTTGGCGTGTTGCCGCTAGGCCAACATCGCCGATGGTGTCGACTCGCCGCCTCCAGACGGCGTACCGGTCAGCTGGATCCGAAGGTAGATTTCGCAGCGTGAACGCCTCGACGAAAGAGCGCATGGTCCACGCACTGGACGGCCTCGTCACGCACCCTGCCAATCGCGTTGATACTGGTGACGCCGCTGCGTAAAAAGCCCGCGCTCGACTACTGCACACCTCGAGTATTGGGCACGCGTCAGCGAGCCGTTACAGAAGACGCACCAGGCACAGGGCAACCAGCACGGCGCGCTCACGCCGGCGACACCGACCGAGAGGACCTCGACGAGACCGAGTCCGACATTTTCGACGCCGAAATCGAGGCAGGGATAGCCGGGAGAACGGCCGCAACCAACCACGCCACGAAACGAGCCGCACTCGGACCATCTTCTGCGGCAGCGCACTGCTGTGCGTCGAGGTGCCACGTGCGATTAGGGCGGGAGGACGACGGAATTCGGGCTCGACGTGACTAGAGTCGCCGGTATGGGTCGCTACATCATTCGAAACGCTACTCGCGCAGATGCGGGATCTATGGGCCGAGTAGTCGTAACTGAGTGGAAAAACACGTACCCGGGTCTCGTCGATCATGACAAGCTTGACGCTTTGGACCCGGTCGAAGCTGCCGATAGATGGCGCGAGATCATCGATGACCTCGAGACGGGCACGTTCCCGGCGCCGCGTTTGAAGTGCGCGGTAGACCGAAACTGCGGAGCGGTTGTGGGGTTCGCGCTCGGCGGGCCAGCCCGTGACGTCGACGCCCCAGCAGCCCATGAGGTCTGGAGCCTTTACGTCGACAGCTCGCACCACGGCTCGGGTGTAGCCGCGGAGTTGCTGGCAAGCGTGATAGAGCCCGCGGCGCGTGAGGTGTACCTGTGGGTGGCAACAGGCAACGCGCGCGCGATCGCCTTTTACCGTAAGCACGGATTCCATGTCGACGGTCAAACGCGCGTTGATCCGGGATGGAACTGTCACGAGTCCCGGATGCGTATCCGCAGGCAATAAGGGGCTACGAAGAGATGGTGACAGAACGAGCCCACAAAAACACAACGCGTTGACCTGCAGCATTGGTCAAGCCCGACAATCGATCTTGACAGCCACCTCGAGGATAGACAGACACAAGCGTCGGTTGAGGCTGTGCACGGCCGAAGTTCCAAGATACCGACAGGAATCCAGATTTTGACATCCACGACAACGAGTCAATTTGGGTTGCATATCGACATTCACGGGCGAGGTGGCTCGCTTGGCACAGTATTCTTGTTCTGCTTGTAGCAGATCGTGCCGTATCGTTTCTGCCTGCTGGATACGCTAGGTGCCATGCAACTTTCCTACTTGGGCCTCCGCAATAAACGAGAAAGTACGGGCCGTGTGGGTGCCGCCCGCTCACCTGTGCTTGACGTAGAGCCGTTGTGGCGTGAAGCGCTTGGCATGCAGTTGCGTCGAATACGGCACGAGCGAAAAGAGCGTTTGATCGATACTGCCGAAAAGGCGGGCGTGTCACCGCAGTTCCTGTCCGAAATGGAGCGCGGCCTCAAAGATCCTTCGAGCGAGATGATCGCCGCTATTGCTGGAGCGCTGGGCGTGTCCTTGGGTGAACTGACGCAGTGGGTGTCAGCGCAGTTGGAATCGGCGAAGAACTGGCCAGCCGGTCCTGCAGGCGGAGACGGGCTGGTCCTCGCAGCCTAAAACCGGCGTTGCCCCATTTGGCGCGAGGTGCGTTGACCGTCCGGGTTCGGCTTCGTCCTTCCATTTGCGAAGTTGGGTGCTCTGCAGGTTTGGGCTGTCATCTTGTGAATAGGACGTGGTCCAGTAGTCCGTAGTCGCGCGCGGTGTCCGCGGTGAATACCCTGGCATGGTCGGTGTCGGTGCGCAGCGTCGTCGTGGTCTGTCCCGTGTGCGTTGACAGGATCTCTTCAATCTCGGCGCGCACGCGTACAACTTCCTCGGCTTGAAGAATCAAATCGGGGATGGTTCCGCGTTGGCCTTGATTAGCGGGTTGGTGCAGCACGATTCGTGAGTGAGGTAGCGCTACGCGTTTACCAGCGGCTCCCGAGGCGAGGAGGACCGCGCCCACCCCAACGGCCTGTCCCACACAACTGGTCGCCACATCGGGGCTCACATACTGCATGGTGTCATAGATCGCGTGCATGGCGCTCGGGTCGCCGCCGTCGCAATTGACGTACAACTGTATATCGAGATCGGGATTCGCCGATTCGAGGTACAGCATTTGCGTGATCAACGCGTTCGCCACTCCGGCATCGATCGCTGTGCCGAGATAGATGATCCGCTCGGTAAGCAGATGCGAGTACACATCCATGACTCGCTCGCCGCGATCGTCCCGGCTGATCACATTGGGAATCGTGTAGCTACTCACCACACTCTGTCCTTTCGGTCATTTGTGAACCCTGCGTGACTGGATTGACGGGGCACGACCTCGGCTACGTTGTCGACGATCGCGTCAGCAAATCCGTAGTCGATAGCTTCTTCGGCGGTGAACCAGTGATCATGCAGGGAATCAGTGAAGACTTTGTCCACCGGCTGACCGGTATCTTTCGCAGTGAGCCCGAGCACGGTATCTCGGGTATGCCTCAAATCCCCGGCTTGCAGCTCGACGTCCACCGCAGATCCACCGATGCCGGCCGAGCCCTGATGCATCAACACCCGCGCATGTGGAAGAACACGCCGATGCCCCGGCGTTCCGGCAGTCAATAAGAATTGGCCCGCACTGTAGGCAATCCCCAGCGCCAGGGTGGACACCGTATTGGGCACCAGCTTGACCAGATCGCGGATCGCGAGCATCGCGGGCACCGACCCGCCGGGCGAATGCACCCACAACGCGATATCGGCTGACCGGTCGGCTACCGATAACGCGATGAGCTGGGTAGCCAGCAGCGTGCCGTTGTCATCGTCGAGTTGTCCGTCGAGGACGAGGATGCGTTGTTCGTAAAGCTCCCTGCGGGCTGTGTCGTCAAATGTTTGGACGTGATCGTTGTCGCTCATGCCATCAACCGTGCCCAACACGGTGACCGCAAAACGAGCGCATCCGCACACAGCAGATCTGCCCTGCGCGGAACAGCTCTTCACGCATCGTTTGCCTGCGTGACGAAACGCGAAGTCGCCGGAGCGTCACCCGCGATGCACAGCGAACACACCGGCCGGAACGGTCGTCAAGGCGATCGACTCTAGCCACAACTACTGGATTCGGGGAGTATCGCCATTGAGGAGTCTGGTGCCGCGCGTTACGATTCCTGGGAATTGAACGAACGCCCACGGCGAGTCACGCCCGACACGGTGTCGGCGAGTCGCGTTTTGGGGACTTCCGTGTAGATCGAAAGTGTGAACGCATGGCCGAATTCATCGCTTCTGCCTTCGATGCCGTGTTGTTCGATATCGGTGGGGTTCTAGAGATCACTGGCGCAATGGATTTCGGGGATACGTGGGAACGGAAACTCGAGCTTTCTTCGGGCGCCATTACCGTTGACCTCGCCGAACTGTGGATCGGCGGCGCGGTCGGCGACGTATCTACGGATCAGCTCCGGCAACAGGCTGCCGACCGCCTGAGTGTATCTCTCGAGACCGTCGACCAGATGCTTGAGGACATGTGGGATCAATACCTGGGTGAACCGGATACGCGATTGTTCGACTGGTTGCATCAGCATCGCTCAACGTATAAGACCGGGCTAGTGAGCAATAGCTTTATCGGGGCCCGCGAGCGCGAAAACGATAAATACAATCTCAGCGGACTCGTCGACACCATCGTCTATTCACACGAAGTGGGATCGCTCAAACCCGATGCCAAAATCTACCTTGAAGCATGCCAACAACTCGACGTCACGCCCAAGCGATGCATCTTCGTCGACGACTCACCTGTCACTATCGAAGGTGCCGAGAACCTTGGGATGACCGCGATACACCACCAACAGACCGACATCACCGTCGCGCACCTCGACGCGCTCATCGCATCCCGCTGACAAGCACCTGGATGATTCAGATGAACTTGCCGCAGCGAAATGAACCTCCAATTTCAGGCGAGTGTAGTTGTGACCGGTGCTTGTTTTGGAGTTCTCTGGAAGCCTAAGTTTCGGTTGCTGGTAACCAGTTGCCGTGAAAGCCGGCAGGGACTCTGGCCGGAAGCTGCACAGTCGCGACAGTGTCGAGCGTTTCTGCATCGAGGATGGTTAGGTTGCTGAGGGCATCGGATCGGTTGTACACGTATCCCATGAGCACGCCGTCGTCTTCGTCGGCGCCTGGGCTCCTGGGTTCGAACACGAATTCTCCGATTTCGCTGCCGGGGCCGAATTCGCGCGTGATGGTGCGTCCACGACGTAGATCATGTTTGAGCAAAGCCGCACCTTGCTTAAGCCCCTGTCCCACGCGTGGGGCGTAGCCGAATCGATGGTTTTTGCCGACGCGGCGCTCGTCGATTCGAGGAAATTCTTGCGCATGGTCGTCGATTCGTTCTTCGCGCACGGTCCCGCTGGCTAAGTTGATCGTCCATCTGTCGAGAGTGGGTGGGCCTTCGCTGGGTCCGTGCAGGTTGGTGTCGAACATCGTAGGGTGACGAATAACGTCCAGGACGACGGAGTTGCCGTCGTCGTAGGCGTTCATCGGGTGGAAAACGAAGCAAGGCTCAACATCAAACCAGCGCACGTCGGCGTTGTTCCCTTCTCGCGGCATGACGCCGATCCGGGCAGGATAGTTACGGTTCCAGCTATACGGGAGAATAGCGTTAGCGCGTAAACGGTTGCTCGCCATCGCGCTAATAGGATCCGGAATCTTCACGCACCCAATGAGAGCCGAAAGCAGCAATTGTGCAGGCTTACGAAGCCCATAAGGCACTGTTTCCTCGACCACTTGCCGCGAGTCGAAAGTCACCGGCAGATCGTAGAACACTACGTGATGCTCGGTAAGGGAAAAATCATGCATCATCGGCGCCCCGGTTACTTCGATGTCGATAGTGCGGCGCGCTTTACCTTCTGTGTCGATGATGGAGTACTGCACACAGTTGCCGCGGCCGAAAAAGTACGAGACCGCATGGAGTTCACCCGTGTCCGGGTCTCGCTTGGGGTGGGCGGTGTATCCACCGCGAAGTGTGCCGTCGAAGTCACACGGGCCGATCGTGTCCAGTTCATCGGTGAGTTCATAGTTCGTCGATCCGCCTTCGATCAACGCCATTGTGCGGCCACGATGACTAATGACGTTGGTATTCGCGCCAAGTCCACCGAGCCCAACCTGTGTTCCGCCCGGGTAGTAGGCCGCTGCTGCCCCGAGCGCATCAGTCACGATTGGCGACCGCACCCAACGATTGCGGTACCACTCCGCGCGCCCACCACGCAGCCGCACGCCGTGGACCATTCCATCGCCCATGAACCAGTGATACGCGGCCGGATCGACTTCGTGAATGGGATTAGGACCGTTACGAAGATACCGCCCATCGAGATGCTCCGGAATTGTGCCCGTGACCGTCAATTCGGTCGCGGTATGTTCAACCGAAACCGGAGCGAAATTGCCCGACAGATACTGATTCATCTGCACGACACCTCCCGGTATAACAACGTTATATGAGGTTAACAGGTATCTGGCAGAATGAACAGAGTGAGACAGGTTAGTGATCACGACGACGTACGAGTCCGCTTCGTTGAAACGGCAATCGCGCTGCTGGGCGAGGAAGGGCCGGCGGCGATGCAAGCGCGACGCCTATCGCGCGAGGTCGGCGCCTCAACGATTGGCCTCTACCACTACTTCGGTGGCATGCCCGAGTTGTTAACAGCGGTCAAGGAAGAAGGTTTCCGTCGTCTCGGCGATCGGCTGGCCGCTATTCCACGCACCGATGACCCAGTTGCGGACATCAAGGCGATGGCATTGGCATATCGCGAAACCGCCCATAGCAATCGGCATCTTTACGACCTCATGTTCGGATTTTCCGCTTCAGGGAAAGATCGCCCGAATCCAAACACGCGCAAAGAATACGCGGATGGCTCCGACGTGGCGCTGGATTCGTACGGCCATCTCGTCGACACCGCGCAACGCGCCATGGGCGCCGGACAAATCCGGCCTCAAGATGCCGCGCATGTGGCCGCGCAATTATGGAGCGTGCTCCACGGATTCGTGACTCTTGAATTGGCCGGGCACTTCCACCACGTCAACGCCCTAGACGAAGTGTTCCTACCCATGACGACAAATCTCTTCGACGGACTAGCGTAAAGCACACAATTACTGCCCAAGCAACCATGGCGGCCTGGTCCATCACGCGCACCTGTTGCAGGTCGACGCAACCTCAGGGGTCGTTCTTTGGGGGGTGAGGCAGCATGGATGGTATCGGCGAATTTCGATGATGAGGAGGTGTCTTGTGGCCGCTTACGAGTTACATCGCCGGATGCAGAACGTGGCCCGTGACGCGATGGCGATGACCAGAGACGCGCTACGACCCGGGCTCACTCTTGCTCAGGTGCGCGGCCTGTGTGAAAAGCATCTGCTGGAGTTGGGGGCCGACGGATTGGCTTCGCCGGTTTCGTCCGACACCGTTTGTCGGTGAGTTCTGACACCAGTCGGGCCGGATCCACGCCGGTGATGTAGGTCTGCGTCGACACCACTGCTCGGGCGTTACAGCCTCCAGTCAATTCGTCTGCTTCTTGGTGGCCTGTGCCAAACGATAAGAGTCGGTGCCGGTCTCCAGGATGGTGCCACCGAAGGTAAGCCGGTCAACGATGGCCGCGCACAACCGGGGGTCGGTGAAGGTCTTGGTCCAGCCGCCGAAGGACTCGTTGGACGCGATCGCAACCGAGGCCTTCTCCTCACGCTCGGTGCGGACCTGGAAGAGGAGTTCCGCACCGCGGCGGTCGATCTGCATGTATCCGAGCTCGTCGATGCACAGCGGGTCGACTCGACCGTAACGGGCGATGGTCTTGGCGAGGGTCCTCTCGTCGGCTGCTTCGACGAGCTCGTTGGCGAGCTGGGTCGCCAGGGTGTACTTGACGCGGTAGCCGGCCATGGCGGCCTCGGTGCCAAGGGCGATCAGCAGGTGCGATTTCCCGGTGCCGGAGTCCCCGATCAGACATAGCGGCTCGCCCTTGTGGACCCATTCACCCTTGGCAAGGGTGTGCACCACGGCGGGGTCGATGTTCAGGTTGGCTTCGAAATCGAATGCCCGCAGGGACTTCTCCCTCGGGAACTTGGCCGCCCTGATCCGCCGCTCGGACCGGCGGCGGCCGCGGTCGTCGCACTCGGCGAGGGGCAGTTCGGCGAGAAACCCACGGTAGGACATCTGCTCACGCCCGGCCCGGTCGGCATACTCGGCGAAGGAGCCGCGGAGGGTGGGCATCCTCAGCATCCGGCAGGCTTGGTCGATCGCGGCGTCAGCGGCTTCCTCGGTCATTCCACGGCGCTTGCTGGTCACGGTTTGGCTCCTTCGCTCGGATTTTCGCGTCGGTTGGGCAGCAGCTGGTCGTACTTGTCCACGCTCGGCAGCGGGCGAGTGTCGGCTGGGAGGTGTGCGCGCAGTCGGCGCTCGGTCAGCGATCGCACGGCAGGGGCCTCGCCTTCGCCGTGCGCCTCTGAGCTGACATGGGCGGTTGGGTGGTCCACGGCCGAGTCGTCTGCCGTGTCCTCGTGCTTGCGTGCCTCCAACGCGACAGCGTCCGCGGTCAGCGCACCAGCACGTAGCGCGGTTGCGAGTCCGGCAGCGACCTGCTCGTGGGGAAGGTGGCGGTGCAGCATCAGCACCTCGATCAGGGCCCGGGTGCCGTCTACCTTTTGGCAAGGTCACGCCCGTCTCGAGTCAGCTGAGTGTTTGCTGGTTGCTGCGACGGCCACCTGTCTCAAACCCGAGCGGACCGGCGGTCCCGCGGTGCGGGAGTAAGTAGCGCGAACTGTGCGCCTATCGGGTCGGCCAGCACTGCGATGCGGCCGGCTGGAATTTCGTTCGGCTCCGCGATCACTGCTGCGCCCAAGGCGGTCGCGGCCTCAACCGTTCTATCGGTGCCGATTGCAGGATCAACTGCGAGGTAGATGCGCCAGTGCGCAGGTACTCCCGAGGGAAGTTCGGTGTGAAGTCGTCCGCCGATGGGTGCCTGCTGCTTGGCTGGGTTCCAGATGGTGTAGTCGTAGTGCTCGCCGTCGCCGATCTGCGTCACGCTGACTCCGAGCAGGCTGGTGTAGAAGTTGTCAGCGCTCTTGCCATCGGCGGTCAGCAGTTCGGCCCACGCGAGGGAGCCGGGCGCGAGCGATGCGAACTCGAAGCTGGGCTCTGGCTGCCAGATTCCCGTGGCGGCTCCGGTCGGGTCGGTGATGATCATGACGCTGCCCTGACCTGGCACGGCGACAGGGCCGTGAAGGACGCTTCCGCCGTCCACGGCCGCGCGCCTTGCGGTGGCCGCAATGTCGTTGGTAGCGAGGTAGAGCATCCACGCTGGTGCAGCGTCGCCGTAGGCGGCGCGGACGCCGGCGATGACCGATCCGCCCTCGGCGCGGGCGTAACGGTAGCCACTGGGGTTCTGCTCATCGAGCTTCCACCCGAACAGGGCACTGTAGAACTGCACCGAGGCGTCCTCGTCGGGAGTCTGGAGGTCGATGAGGGCCGGAGCGCCGGGAACGATCGTACTCATATGCATCGTCCTTCTTGTCGGTGGGTGACGCCCAGGTAGGCGTGGCCGCGTTCGGATAGTTCGTAGCCGACCCGCAGGCTGCGTGTCAGGCCGTGCTCTTTGAGGGTCCGGATGCGGCGTTTGAGGGCGTCCTTGCCGAGCGGTAGCCCGTCGGCGAGCTGTGCCGCGGTGATCCCCGGATTCGCTGCGATCCGGCCCAGCGTGGTGCGGGCCCACGGCGCACGCGCATCGATCCGGTCCAACAGAACGTCGATGTCCGTGATGTCGGACGGCGAGAGCTCCGTGTTCGCCGCGCGCGCTTCTCGGGGGTCGGGGCCGGCCCAAGCCAGGGTGATACACCACAGCGGACCGGCATGGTCGCCGATGGTGGCGAGCAGTTCGTCCGGTGTGGCGTAGCCCGCGTCCTGCGCTGCGGCGGTGTTGATTTGTTCGGGATCTGCCTGGTCGATCGCTTCAACACGTACGATTCCAGCCACGGTGCGGAACGTCGATCCGGGTTTGACTCGCGGGTGCTTCCAACGGCGGTAGGCGACGGTGACTTTGCCGGCGGCGACGTCGTGGGCGATCCGGTTGGCGAGGATCATCGGACCTCCTGTAGGAACTCTGCGAGAGACCGCGGCGTGCGACCCAGAACCTCGGCGGCGTCCGGGAGGACGGGAGCGGCGCGACCGGCGGCAATCGTGGCGAACAGGCCGCTTAGAGTATTTACGTAGTCGGGGTGCCAGCCCAGGTTGAGGACTGCGCGACGGAAGTCCGCCTCGGAGACCGGCTCATAGGCTGCCACCGGCACGGGTGAATCCCGGCATGCTTCGGCGACCTGGTTGAAGGTCAAGCTCTGCGGTCCGGTGAGCGCGTACTCGTGGCCGTGATGGTCACTGAGTAGGGCTTCGACGGCAACGGTCGCGATGTCGCGGGTGTCGATGAAGCTGACCGACGAATCTCCCGTTGGCAGGCGTAGTACGCCATCGTGCGCATCGGCGAGGATGCGTAGTGGGCCGTGGGTGAGGTTCTGGAGGAACCAGTTCGGGCGCAGGATCGTCCAAGCGAGATCGCTGCGCTGCAGGTGCAGCTCGACGGCACGCTGCTCCACCTCGATCGGAGCGTATTCCATGCCGAGCGCGGTCATCAGCACCACGCGCTCCACCCCACGGCGCTGGGCGAGGTCGATAAACTCGACCACCCCGTTACCGAGTCCAGTGACCGAACGGTTCCCATCGTCGCCACCGGGCACAATCAAGAACACCCGGTCGACACCGTCCAGCACGGCCGACCAAGTCGAAGGATCGCTCCAGTCCAGCGGGAGCGTGCTGCGCCGAGACCCTGCCCGCAACTCGACATCCCGAGCCCGAAGTTGCGCGGTGACTTCGCGGCCAACCTTCCCTGTCGCCGCGGTGACCAGGACCGTCATGCGTCGATCCCGAGCGTGAAAGCGAGTTGGGCGAGCACCACATCGCGGTACTCCAGATCCGCCGAAGACCGGTGATTTAAGACGAGCGGATAGACCAGACCGTCCATCGTCGCGACCAGCACGTCCACAACCGCTGCGACCTCGAAACGAGAGGAGAACGACCCGGCGTCCACCCCGCGACGCACCGCCTCCAGGAAGGGCTCCCGATACTGCCTGGCCAGCACCGCGGCATGCGCGCGCAGCTCCGCGTCGTGAGCTGCGGCGGTCCAGAACTCCATCAGCATCCGCCACGTCGAAACCGGAGTGGAAAGGCCCCGATCGACCAACGCCACAAGCTGCTGCCACGGATCGTCAAACCCGCCAGCAAGGTCATAGAGCGCCGATACCTCACTGGATGTGGCACCCCTCAGCGCCTCGACGAGCATGTCCTCACGCGAGCCGAAGTAGCCCTGCAAGGTGCTGACCGCAACTCCTGATGCCGCGGACACGTCGGCGAACCGTGTCCCTGCGAAACCACGGTCTGCGAGTACCTCGACAACCTGTCCAAGAACTACTGCTCGCCTGCTCCCGCCTGCGCGACGAGTGCGACTCGATGCTAATTGACTCATGACCCTACCGTATCACGATACGGCACGACTGTACGGTGCCGAACGGACTGGAGTCCCCTGAAGCTGCTTCATAGTCGGGGAAATCCGGGTGGTGTCGGTCTTCACCAACACCTCGCAGGTACCCTGCCCCTGGTGGTGTCAGAACTCACCTACAGGCGGTGTCGAATGAGACCTCCGAAGCCAACGGATTCTGGTATTGGGGCGTTGGTGCATTCATTTTCGCCGGCAGCGACACCGTCACCTCGGTGTCAGGTGCCGACTACCACACCCCTGACTACGTGTTAGACAACGGCGAGCTTGTCACCATCGATCTGAGCCCTCAGCGCGACAGTGTGTGGGGCGATTACGCCCGCACCCTCATCCTGGAAAACGGCACCCCCCTCGAGGACGCACGACAAACATCAAACCCGCAGTGGCTCGAAGGAGTGAGCGCCGAACATCGACTCCATACCCACTTCCGAAAAGTCGCGGCCCCGTCGATGACATTCCACGAATTAGCCCGTGAAATGAACGACCACATCAGCACTCTTGGCTTCGAGAACCTCGATTTCCGCGGAAACCTGGGCCACTCGATCGAAAACGACATGGCCCACAGGGTCTTCCTCGAAGCCGGAAACCATCGAAGGCTCGACAGCGTCGAAATGGTGACCTTCGAACCGCATATCCGCCGTCCCGGCGGCACGTTCGGGTACAAGCACGAAAACATTTACCACTTTCACAACGACCACCTCTACGCCTTATAACGAGCCCTGCGTCCGGGACGAGAGGCCTCCAGTTCCGCGGGTGGCGTCGCACGCGTGAAAGTCGCTCACGGAAGTCGGCTGGCGCCGCGACCATAGAGGTATGTCGTGGAAACTCGAGGAGCCCGGAGCCATGCAGCTGCCCGGCGGCAGGATGGTGCGTGGCCGCAAGTTCTCTGCTGACGTGGGCATTATGCCGCAGTGGGGTCTGTACGCGTTGTGGCGTGAGCCTTCCACCGCGTGGCCGCACGGATGGATTCGTTGGTCAGATTTCGGCCTGCCGCTTGATAACGATCGGGCGCGCACGCTGATCGGACAAGCGTACGAACGTAGCAAGGTTGAGCGTGTGGAGGTTGGTTGTGGCGGCGGGCGCGGACGCACCGGAACAATTCTCGCTGCTCTTGTGATGCTCGATGGGCTCGACGCCGCCTCAGCGGTGGCATGGGTCCGAGAACACTACGACCACGGGGCAGTCGAAACACCGTGGCAACGCCACTGGCTCGCCGGCAGATTTTGGGAGAACTCATCGACGACTAACGACTGACGGCGACAACCCAACATCCAGAAATGAGGGGGCTGCGCAAAGTGCCGCCGACTCGCGCAACAGAACCACGGCGTCGCCACCTTGTCCAGCTGGCCGGGTGATATTGGCCAGGCCCGCCGCCACGACCGCTCCGTGAGCCACCTTCGGCCGTACGCCAGCTGGTTTTCAGCGTTTGTGCCACGCATCGCCAGGTGTGGTGCCGGGATGAAAGCCGAAGTGTTCGGCCATGTCCACAGCTTCGTAAAAGTGTGCGGCCAAGTCGTGAGGGGTGTGGGCGTCGCTTCCAAAACGCACGCGTTTTCCGCCCTCTTCGGCCCACCACCGTGGAATCCATGGCCACAGTCTGTGCGTGTTCAGTTCAAGGGTTCGATCCGACTGTGCGAGCGTCCGGAACACGGTTCGAAATTCGTCCTCGAACGCGTACGGATCAAAAGGCCCGGCGGTGTCGGCCGGCCACGACCGAACTGCATAGTCGACATGCGCCAGCGTCTCGAACAACGAGGAACTCTCCACCATTTCGTCTAACTGCTGCAAGTAGCACGACAACACCACATCGGGAGAGAATTCGCGGTACAACGTTCTCGGCTCGGCACGCACACCTGCCAATTGGACCGTATGCAGCGACCCCAACACCAGATCCATCTCGGTCAAATCAACGATCGCGGCGAATTCGTGTTCATGCAGGTGAGGTTGCCCGACCTCGGCACCGGTAAGTATCTCTATCGCAGGGAACTGCGCACGCATACCGGCGATGTCGTCGAAGTATCCGGCGACGTCGAACGGTTCGAAGTCGACTATTCCGGCTTCGGTGAGAAAACCCTGCTGGTGGTCCATCATGTCGCACGGCTCAGCGCGCCACGACCCCGGAAGATCCAGATGCTCGGTGAACACGACCATCGGTAACCCGATGCGTTCGGCCTGCGCGCATGTCTGACGCATCCTACCGACCGCAGACGACCCCGGCCCGCCAGTATCCCATGACCATTCACTATGCACATGGCAATCACCCGGCAGTCCCATACACCGATCGTCACCCACAGACACCGCCCGACGCAATCACACCCCACGTTGCCCGTAAAGACTTCAGGGTTTCTGGAAGACTGGAAGTCACGGCGTGCCCGCAACGAAAGCAGCATCGCCAGCACGGCTATCAACACTCACCTGAATAAGTGGTCTCCAGTCTAGAAAGTGCCAATCACAAGCCCGAACAGCACAGAACGAAGCCGTCAAAGCCAGTCAACCCCACCACAAATTTCTTGAAGTCCGCTACATTCCAGATTCACGCGCAATCGCACAAAACCGAGACCCCTCGGGACTTCACCCCCAAAATCCCGCCACACGCACATCGAGGCCCCAACCAACGAAAAAGGGAGCCCAAACTGGGAAAACCAGATTTGAACTCCCCGCAGCTCTCGACTTGAACTGCTCAGCGTGCGCGAGGGGGGACTTGAACCCCCACGTCCCGAAGGACACTGGCACCTGAAGCCAGCGCGTCTGCCATTCCGCCACTCGCGCGCGAACGATCGGGCACCTGCAGCGATACAGAGGCCGAACGAACCAAGCCAAAGTAGCATTTTGGCTTAGTCAAATCGAAATCGCGATTCTTTTGGAGCGCGGAAAATCGTCTCGACCTGCGAGGGGGCGGAGGCCGCCGCGAAGCCGGCGTGCGCTAGAGTGCCGATTTTTCGACTGTACACCTAATATGGAGGGCTCAGGATAGTCCGACGCCGAGCAGGCCGGTGCCCTTGCGAGCAGGTCCGCGCGCACCACCGTGGCTCACCACTGTGGATCCCGTAAAGGCAGTGTCGACCAGACCTTATAAAGGAGGCGAGACGTGGGGATTGTCTCGAGATTCGAGCGCACCCTTCAGAGTGCGGTGGGCGATACGTTCGCCCGGGTCTTCGGCGGCAATGTTGTCGCCTCCGAGATCGAGTCCGCCCTGCAGCAGCAGGCGCAGACCGCTGTGCGAACCGTAGGGGGGCGTCGGCTCGCACCGAACGACTACACCATCACCCTCGGCGAATCGGACTACAAACAATTCGCCGAGGAAGAGCAGCTGGCAGTCAAGACCTTCTCCAAGCACCTCGCGGATTTCATCGCCGAGCAGGGCTGGGAGACCGAGGGGCCGGTATCCGTGCGCCTCGTCCAGCGGGCGGCTCTGCACACCGGGCAGTTTCGCGCTGACGGCGCGGTAGCACCTCCGCGAATCCAAGGGGCTCCGACGTCATACGAGAACAACCCGCAGGGCGGGGCCAGCGGGGTCCAGGCCTCGGTGCCCGGCTGGTACGGACCGGGTGGTCACGGGGGTGCCGAGCCACAGGCCCAGCCTCAGGCGCAGGCGTACGACCCGATGGCGCCGACCGAGCAGGGCTGGCGCCAGGACGATCGCGCGGGTGCGGGAACGCGCGCGCCCGAGTCCTACGACGTGCACTACGGCAACGCCGGGGCGGCACCCGCCGGGCCGAGCGCGGCGGCCGCAAGCGGGGTGACCCTCGTACTCGAGGACGGCTCGGGCCGCACGTTCCGGCTGAGCCGGGGCTCGAACCTGCTGGGACGCGGGCAGGATGCCCACTTCCGCCTGCCCGACACCGGGGTGTCGCGCCAGCACGTGGACATCAATTACGACGGCCAGCGCGCCGTGCTCTCGGATCTCGGCTCGACGAACGGTACGACCGTGAACGGCGGGCCGGTACAAGACTGGCAACTCGCAGACGGCGACGTGATTCGTATGGGACACTCAGAGATTCTGGTGCGATTCGGCTAGCTCCGAATCGGCCGGTACCGAACCCGCGACCTGGAACGAAGGGCTAGGGTGCGCGCCGGAGCGCCTCGGACCCCTACTATCGAGATAGCACGCCGGACCGCCACCGCCGGTGCCACTTTGCTTCCGGCACTTCGTTACGTGGCCACCGAACGCGCTACGCTACTGCGCAACAATCTTGGACACATTGGAAGGAGGGACCGCCCATGCAAGGACTTATCCTGCAGCTCTCGCGCGGCCTGCTCCTGATTCTGCTGTGGCTGTTCATCTACCTCGTCTTGCGCTCGTTGCGGCGCGACATTCTCGCGGTGAGCGGCGGCCCGGCACATTCGGGCCCCATCGCGCGCGAGCGCGGCGGCATGTTCAACCGTTCCCGGGCGATCCGGCACCTCGTGGTCACCGAAGGCGCCCTCGCGGGCACGCGGATCACACTCGGGGATCAACCCGTCCTGCTGGGCAGGGCACCGAACTCGACACTCGTGATCGAGGACGACTACGCCTCCAACCAACACGCCCGCCTCGTGCCGCATGGGTCCGAGTGGTTCCTCGAGGACCTCGGCTCCACTAATGGCACCTATCTGGACAGGACGAAGGTCACTACTTCTGTGAAGGTCCCCCAAGGCACACCGGTGCGCATCGGCACCACGACGATTGAGCTGCGCTCGTGAGTTTCGCACTGGATTTCTTCGCCAGGTCCGACCTCGGCCTGGTTCGAGACAATAACGAGGACTCGGCCTTCGCCGGCCCGCGCCTGCTCGCGCTCGCGGACGGCATGGGCGGCCACGCCGCGGGCGAGGTCGCCTCACAGTTGATGATCGGCGCGCTGTCCCCGCTCGACGAGGACGAGCCCGGCTCGGACCTGACCGGCGCTCTGACCCAGGCGATGCACGCCGGCAACGACTCGATCGCCGCCTCCGTGAAGGAGGATTCGCGCCGCGAGGGTATGGGCTGCACGCTCACAGCGCTGCTCTTCGACGGGCGCCGGGTCGGCCTGATCCATGTGGGCGATTCCCGCGCATATCTCCTGCGTGACGGCGAGCTGTCCCAGATCACCCGCGACGACACGTTCGTGCAGTCCATGGTCGACGAGGGCCGTCTCTCCGCGGATGAGGCGCACTCGCATCCGCAGCGCTCGCTCATCCTCAAGGCCCTCACCGGCCAGGAGGTCGAGCCGACGACGGCGGTGCGCGAGGTGCGCAAGGGCGATCGCTACCTGCTGTGCTCGGACGGGCTCTCGGACCCGGTGAGCGAGTCGACGATCCGCGAAACCCTCGGCACCGGCACGCCCGAGGAGGCCGTCGACAAGCTGATCTCCTTGGCGCTGCGCTCCGGCGGACCGGACAACGTCTCCGTCGTGGTCGGCGAGGTCGTCGAGGAACGCGCCTCGACCCCGGCGCGACCGATAGTCGTCGGCGCCGCCTCCTCCGAGTCCACCGACTCAATCCTCGTGACCGACTCCGCGGCGGCGCGCGCCGCCGCGTTCGCCCGCTCGCAACGCGGCGTCGGCACCCCGAAAGACTCCCCCGACGGTTCGGGCGAGCAGACGACGCAGGACTCGGCGGCCTCGCCCGGAGCTGCAGGTGAAGGGCCGGGAAAAGCTAAGGCCCGCAGCCGCAAGCTGCGGGTTGTGCTGCCGGTTCTCATCGCCGTCCTCGTGGTCGCCGTCGGCGCCATAGTGTCGGCGATGCTGATCCGTTCGAACTATTTCGTCGCCACAGACGACAGCCGCGTCGTCGTCAAGCAGGGCATCTCCGGGGAAGTCCTCGGGATTTCCTTGTCCTCGGTGGCCCAGCTCGGCTGCCTCGACTCCTCCGGCGCACTCAGTCTCGTCGACGCGGACGCGGCGCCCGAGGGCTGCAACGTGCTCACCGTCGGCGATCTCCGCAATGGCGCGCGTGCGCAGGTCGAGGGCGGGCTACCCTCGGGCTCCCTCGCCGAGGCCGGCGCGCAGATCAACCGCCTCGCGATGGACGAGCTCCTCCCGACATGCGCGCAGGTCGAAGCGGAGGCGCTCGCCGCGGCCACGGCCGCCAATGCGGAGCGGACCCCGCCGTCAGACGCCGAGCGTCCGCCGGAGGATGGCGAGGGCGACCCCCCTGCGGAGGAACCAGCCGAGAACCCGGGCGACGCGCCGGGCGAGCAGGCTCCCGCGCCCGCCGCCCCGGACCCGCAACAGGCGGCCTCCCCCGGAGTCAACTGCAGGGCGGTGAACTAGACCGTGTCCAAGGTGCTGGATTCCATTCGCCAGCGGCGCCAGGCCGGGAACGAAGGTGGACGCTGGAGCGAGATCGGCCTGCTGCTGTTCGCCGTGATCATCGTCGGCTTCGCCGCTGCGGTGACCATGATGTCGCTCGAGCAGTCGATCACCGTCGACCTGTTGTGGCTGCTCGCCGGTTATTTCGGTCTGCTCGCAATCGCCCACGCGGCGGTGCGCATTTTCGCGCCGTATTCCGACCCGTACCTGCTACCGTGTGCCGCGCTGCTCAACGGCATCGGGCTCGTCGTTATCTATCGTCTCGACCTCGCCGAACAGGCGATGGACCCGGAGAACGCGTCGTTCGACGTCGTCCGCCAACTGATGTGGACACTCCTCGGGATCGTCGCCATGGTCGTCACACTGATCGCGCTGCGCGACCACCGCATCCTCGCCAAGTTCGGCTACACACTCGGCTTCGCCGGCCTCGTGCTGCTCGCGATCCCGACGATCCTGCCCTCGCGGTTCTCGGAGATCAACGGCGCGAAGAACTGGATCCTGCTGCCCGGCTTCTCGATCCAGCCCGGCGAGTTCTCGAAGATCCTGCTCATCATCTCGATGGCCGCGATCCTCGTGTCCAAGCGGAGCCTGTTCGCGACCGCCGGTAAACGCGTGTTCGGCCTCGACCTGCCGCGCGCCCGCGATCTCGGCCCCGTGCTTCTCGCGTGGATGCTCTCGCTCGTCGTGCTCGTGTTCAACTCCGATCTCGGTACCAGCCTGCTCATCTTCGCGACCGTACTCACGATGATCTACACGGCCACCGAAAAGGTCTCGTGGCTACTCATCGGTGTTGTGTTGTTCGCGATCGGCGCGACCTTCGCCTACTTCACTTTCGGGCACGTGCGCGTGCGCGTGGAGACGTGGATCGATCCGCTCGGCTTCTACGACGGCACCGGGTACCAGCTCTCGCAGGGGCTGTTTGGCCTCGCCACCGGCGGCGTCGGCGGCACCGGCCTTGGTAACGGGCGCCCCCAGCAGGTGCCGTTCGCGAACACCGACTTCATCACCGCCTCGATCGGTGAGGAACTCGGGCTCATCGGCCTGATCGCCGTGATGCTCGTGTACGCGATCTTCATCATGCGTTCGATCCGCATCGCACTATCGGTGCGCGACAGCTTCGGCAAGCTCCTCGCCACGGGCCTCGCGTTCACGATCGCCGTGCAGCTGTTCGTCGTCGTCGGCGGCGTCTCGCGGCTCATCCCGATGACGGGCCTGACAATGCCGTTCGTCGCGTACGGCGGCTCCTCGCTTCTCGCGAACTACATCATCCTCGCGATCCTGTTGCGCATCTCCAACGAGGCGCGCACCCCGACGCCGGCCGTCGCCTCCCCGGCGATGCCGCCGGCGGCAGCCTCTCCCGGGGCCGGAAGGAGGGCCGGGGCATGAACCGCGCCATCCGCCGCGTTTCCGTCGCCGCCATGGTGATGGTGGTCGCGTTGATGCTTCAGCTCACCAACGTGCAGGTCTTCCAGGCGAATTCGCTCAAGCAGGACCCGCGAAACTCCCGCATGTTGCTCGACGAATTCTCTCGCCAGCGCGGCCAGATCACCGCAGACGGCCAGGTCCTCGCCGTGAGCACGCCCGCCGACGGGCTGGTCCCGTGGCAGCGCAGCTACCCGGACCCCGACTCCGTGCCGTTCGCGCCCGTCGTCGGCTACTACTCGCTGCAGTACGCGACCGCCGGCCTCGAGCAGACCCAGGACTCGTTCCTCAACGGCTCCGACGACCGGCTGTGGTCCGAGCGGCTGCGCGGCTTCCTGTCCGGCCGCACTCCGCAGGGTGGAAATGTCGATCTCACCCTCGAACCGGCTGGTCAGCACGCCGCCTACGATGCGTTGCAGCGTGGCGTCGGCCAGGGGCCGCTCACCGGTTCTGTGGCCGCGGTGCGCCCCTCCACCGGCGAGATCCTCTCGCTCGCGTCGAGCCCGTCGTTCAACCCGAACGACCTCACCAGCGGCGACGACGCGTCCCGCTCCGCCGCGATGGAACAGCTCTCCTCCGATCCGGGGCAGCCGCTGCTCAACCACGCCACCCAGGTGTCGCTGCCCCCCGGTTCGATCATGAAGGTCATCACCGCGGCCGCGGCACTGGAATCGGGTATGACGCCGAACAGTCCCGTTTCCGGGGCCAACAACACCCTCCTGCCCGGAACGTCGACGTACTTGGAGAACTACGCCGGTTCGACGTGCGGCGGCGGGACAACCACGTTCATGAATGCGTTCGCGCTCTCGTGCAACGTGCCGTTCGTCGAGTCCGCTCCGACGATCGGGCAGGAGAAGTTCGCCGACGTCGCCTCGCGATTCGGCTTCGACGGCAACGCCCCCGATATCGGCATGCCCGCGACCGGATCGGGACTCGGCACGATCGGCGACGACGCGCAGTTCGCGATGAGCACGATCGGCCAGTCCGACGTCCGCGCGACGACGCTCGGCGCCGCGATGATGGCTGCGAGCGTGTCGAACAACGGCATGCGGATGAAGCCTCAGTTGATCCGCCGCCTCCAGGCGCCTAACCTTTCGACGGTCGAAGAGATGAAGCCGGAGGAGGCCGGCGAGGCGGTGAGCCCCGAGATCGCCTCGACGCTCACGGACATGATGAAGGCCTCCGAGGCGCATTCGGGCGGCGGCATCCCCGGCGTCGAGATCGCCTCGAAGACGGGCACCGCCGAGCACGGCGAGGGCGACAGCAGCGTCCCCTACACGTGGTACATCGCGTTCGTCCCGGGCAGGGACGTGGCGGTCGCCGTGTGCATCGAAAGCGGACCGGGGATCACCAGCGACACCGTCGGCGCGACGGTCGCAGGACCCATAGGTCGGGAAGTACTCGGAGCACTCCTAGGAGGTGGGCAGTGAACCTGGATATCGGATCGGTCATCGGCGGACGCTACCGCCTGACCCGACACATCGCAGCGGGCGGCATGGGCCGCGTCTGGGAAGCCCACGACGACGTGCTCGACCGCTACGTCGCCGTCAAGGTCCTGCACCCGCAGTTCTCCGGGGACACCGAGTTCGTGGGACGGTTCCGCGCCGAGGCGAAGATGACCGCGCGTGTCCAGCACGCGAACGTCGCGCAGGTCTACGACTACGGCGACATCACCGAGGACGCCTCGCAGCCGTTGTCCTACCTGATCATGGAGTTCGTCCGCGGCGAGGCATTGTCGGAGGTGCTGCGACGCACCGCGCGCCTGTCGGAGGAGCACACCCTCGACGTGCTCGAGCAGACCGCCCGCGCATTGCAGGCGGCCCACGACCTCGGCCTCGTGCACCGCGACATCAAGCCCGGCAACATCATGATCACGCCCGCCGGTCAGGTGAAGCTCACCGACTTCGGCATCGCCAAGGCGATGGGCGAGGCCGCCGTCACCCAGACGGGGATGATCATCGGTACCGCGCACTACATCTCGCCGGAACAGGCGATGGGCGAGGACGCCACGCCCGCGGGCGATGTGTACTCCCTCGCGGTGGTGGGCTACGAGTGCCTCGCGGGGCAGCGGCCGTTCAACGCCGACAGCCCGCTCGCGATCGCGATGGCGCACGTGCGCGACGAGCCCCCTGCCCTGCCGGAGGACGTGTCCCCCCAGCTGCGCCAGCTCATCGCATACGGGATGGCCAAGGATCCGGCGCAGCGCTACCCGGACGGCGCCTCGTTCGCCGCGTCCGCGGCAGCGGTGCGCGCCGGCCACGACCCGATCCCGCCGATCGGGGCCGTCGGCGACCAGGCCACCGAGCATTTCAGTAACACCGGACTCCTCGGCCCGGCTGCGGCCGCAGGCGCGGCGGGCGCGCTCGGAGGCGCAGCGGCCGCCGGCCGGCCGGGCACCCAGCGGATGCCCGGGGTGCCGCCGTCGAACGCGGCGACCGGTCCGCGTACCGGGCAGAGCGGCGCGGTCCCGCAACAGCAGCCGGTCCGACGTCAACAAGCGCCGGAGCCGGCGCGCCACGAACCCGAACCACGCAAGTCCGGTGCCGGCTGCATCTTCGGCGCAATTCTCGCGATCCTGCTCGTCGCGGGCGCGGCCGCCGCGGCGATCTGGTTCGTGCAGAATCGCGATTCCGGCACGCCGACCCCGCCGCCGGTCACCTCCACGGTGCAGTCGACGGTGTCCACGGTGGTGCCGCCGCCGGAGCCGGAGCCGACGACTCAGCAGGAGCCCGAACCGACGACCGAGGAGCCGACGACCAGCGAGACCCGGCCGTCGACCACCCAGGACACGCCGGAGCCGACCCAGCCGACCGAGCCGCAGTCGCCGACCGTCCCGGGCGGTTCGGACCCGGTGGATACCGATAGCCCGGCGTACGAACTCGGTCAGGATCTCGGCAACATGTTCAACGGCGGCCAGGGGGGCGCGCCGTGACCGAGCCCCACGTCCTCGGCGGCCGCTTCGTCCTCGGAGACGTCCTCGGCTACGGCGGCATGTCCGAGGTGCGTCGCGCCACCGACACCGAGCTCGAACGCGACGTGGCCGTGAAGATCATGCGCAGCGAGCTCGCCCGCGATGCGACCTTCTACGAGCGTTTCCGCCGCGAGGCGCAGAACTCGGCGGTGCTCACGCATCCGTCGATCGTGCGTGTCTTCGACACCGGCGAGGAACAGGTAGACGGTGCGACCATCCCGTACATCGTGATGGAGCTCGTCGAGGGCCGAACGCTGCGCGACATCGTCCGCGCCGACGACGAGGTCGAGCCGAAGCTGGCGCTCGCGATCATGGCGGACGCGTGTGGCGCGCTCGATTTCTCGCACCGCAAGGGAATCGTGCACCGCGACGTCAAACCGGCCAACATCATGGTCACCTCTGACGGCGCGGTGAAAGTGATGGACTTCGGGATCGCGCGCGCGATCAGCGAGTACACCTCGACGCTCACCGAGACCTCGGCGGTGCTCGGCACAGCGCAATACCTGTCGCCGGAGCAGGCCCAGGGGCTGCAGGTCGACGGCCGATCCGACGTGTACTCGGCGGGCTGCGTGCTCTACGAGCTGCTCACCGGGCGTCCGCCTTTCGTCGGCGAATCGGCCGTGGCTGTCGCGTACCAGCACGTCAAAGAGGATCCGAACCCTCCGTCGATGCTGCGGCCGGACCTCGATCCGTACATCGATGCCGTCGTCATGGCGGCGATGAGCAAAAACGTCAACAACCGGTACCTGTCGGCCGGCGAGATGCGCAGCGACCTGCTCGATGTGCTCGCCGGGCGCAAGCCGTCGGCGCCGATGGTGATGGTGCCCGAGTCGGGCAACGGTGGGGCCGGACCTGCGGCCGCCGGCGCCGCCGGCGCTGCGGGGCTCGGCGCTGCCGCCGGTTACGGCGCTGGTGGTGATATCGACTACGCCGCTCCGGGCTCGCTCGGACAGGAGGACACCTCCGCGGGTGAGACGAACACGCGCCTGCGCGCGCTCGGCAGTTTCCGCGGAAACGGCGACGGCGCTCGCGCCTCGGACCCGGTGTCGCAGCGCCGGCGGAAAGGGCTACTCACCGGCGTGGCCGCACTGGTGGTCATGGCTCTCGTCGGCGGAATGGCGTGGATGGTGTGGGGCCGCGACGACGGAAGTAATGACCCTGCGGTCGCCGAGCAGGCGCAACAGGTCACGGTCCCGGATGTCGCCGGCAAGCCCGGCGAGGAGGCGGTCGCGGAACTCACCGACCTCGGTTTCACGGTGGAAACGCGCGAACAGACCGACCCCGTAGTGCCGAACGGTCAAGTCATCACCACCGACCCGGTGGCCGGAAAGCTACTGGTGCAGGGCGCGACGATCACCGTCGTCGTCTCGACCGGCAAGCGGATGCTCGACGTGCCCTCGGTAACGGGGCAGACCCCCGACGAGGCGCGCCGCACGCTCATCGAGGCGGGGCTCACGGTTGCGAACGAGGACCGCTCGGCGCCGTCGACCCCGGAGGACGAAGGCAGGGTCATTGCCACCGATCCGACCGGCGGCACGTCGATCCCCTTCGATCAGCCGATCCAGCTCACCGTCGGCACAGGCCCCGAAGAAGTGTCGGTGCCCGATGTGGTCGGCCAGTCCGTCGACGCGGCGCGCTCGACGCTGACCTCGTTGGGCTTCCGCGTCGAAACGTCCGAAGTGGATTCGAAAGCAACGGCCGACCGCGTGGTCGACCAGTCGACGCCCGCCGGGATCGAGCAGGTCAAGGGTGCGACGATCACGCTGCAGGTTTCCCGCGGTAACCGTTTCACGGTGCCGAGTCTGATCAACCTCACCGTCGAGGATGCGGAGGAGGCGCTGCGTGCCGCCGGCTGGAAGGGCAACCCGGATCAGCTGGTGCAGCAGCCGCAGAACGACACCGACATCACGCGCATCGGCAAGATCGCCTCGCAGACCCCAGCCCCCGGGGATGCAGGGGTCAACGACACCATCACCGTTCGGGTGATCCGGCTCGGCCTGCCGTAGCCGTCCGGGGTGTTTAGCGCACCCCGGCGGCTTCGAGCTCGTCGACCAGACCGGTGCGCGGGGCGAAGCCGCTGATCTCCATCCAGTTCGCGAGCATGCGGTGCCCGTGCGCGCTGGCAACGGATTCCGGGTGGAACTGCACGCCGTGGATCGGCAGTTCCCGGTGGCGCAGAGACATCAGCGTTCCGTCGTCCGTGTGACCGGTCGCGACGAGTTCGTCCGGAAGGGTATCGGGCGCGACGGTGAGCGAGTGGTAACGCATCGCCGTGAACGGTGAGGGCATGCCGGCGAGAACGCCGCTGCCGTCGTGGGTCACCTCGCTGGTCTTACCGTGCATGAGCTGCGGCGCGCGCTCGACCCTCGCGCCGAACTCGGCACCGATCGCCTGGTGGCCGAGGCACACACCGAACAGCGGTAGCCCGGTCGCCTTCGCGTGATGCACGAATGCCGGGGTCGCGCCCGCCATTTCGGGCACGCCCGGGCCGGGGCTGAGGAGGACACCGTCGACGCCGGAGAGGACGCCCGAGAAGCGCTCGGCTACCCCGGCGTCATACGCCAAGGGGCGGGTGTTGGGGGCCGAGGGCGCCTCCGCGGCGGTGAGGCGCGCATCGTCGTTGCGCCAGACCGAGACCTCGGCGCCGAGCTGTCCCAGGTACTGGACGAGGTTGTAGACGAAGCTGTCGTAGTTGTCGACCACCAAAACGTGCATAGGTGCAGCATACGTCCCGGCGGACGCGGTTCGGAATACGCGTGCCGCCCCGGCCTTCCGCTATTGGATACGCCCACCTCGATGGTAGATTGGGCTGTTAGTAGCAATAGACCCCTAGGGAAGCACGGACAGTACTTATGCCCAAGTCAAAGGTACGGTCGAAGACCGAATACACCCAGGCCGCCGCCGCGAACCGCACGCCGGTCAAGGTCAGCTCGAACCCGACCCCGCGCTGGTACCTGACGATCATGTTCGGCTTTCTCCTCATCGGCCTGCTGTGGCTGGTCGTCTATTACCTCGTCGGCGATCGCTGGGAGTGGATGGCGAACCTCGGGAACTGGCAGAACTTCGCCATCGGATTCGGGCTGATGATCATCGGTTTGCTGATGACGATGCGCTGGCGCGGTTAGCTTTTCGGCAGGCCTTCGCACCTCACCGGAGTTTATCCACAGCTTTATCCACACAGGGCCCCGTAGCTTCTCGGCTGCGGGGTTTTCGTCTATTTCGGACCGCTTGTTGCTCGTCTATTTGGGCAGGTCAAGGTCTAAAACATGAGGCTGGACTCGTGTCTAGGGCGCTATCCACAGCTCGGCCGTCGCTGTGGATAACCGCGAGGTTCGCAGTCCACAGAAGCGCCCGTTGTCCTCTCGTGGGCCGCCTCCGTTCCCGCTGGTAAGCGCCGGTCCCCGAGAATTCGTGTGAGTTACATGCCTGTCAGTTGTGCACACTGTGGAAGCCGCTTGTGGATAACTCAGGGGTATTACACGGCTGTAATTACTCCACAGTGTGGACAACTGCTGTGGATTACTATCCTCACCCCCACCTGAGAGGTAGCGGAATTACATAGTGGTGCTTAAGGCAAAAGTAAGGAAAGGTGTGGGACTGTGACAACCAATTCCACCGCAGGTGACCTTCCGAACCCCGCTCCCGAGCTCGATACGGAGTGGTCGCCGAAGCTCGCCTACCCCGTGACGATTTCCGTGCTCGGGCTCGTTGGGATCGGCAGCGGCTTGGTCACGTTGATCAGTGGTGGAACCACGTTGTCGTCAGTACTGTTGCTGCTCGCGGGCACGATTTTGCTGCTCATGGGCCTCGACCAGTTTCGCCGCACCCCGCGGCTGCAACTGCTTCCCGATGGGCTGATCTACTTCGGTCTGCGGGGTCGTCGCTTCATCGAGAGCGAGCTGGTGCACGAGGTTCGCGTGATGCGCGGCCGGCGCAGGGGCGTCGCGGCGCTGGTGCGCATCGAATACTTCGCCGATTACGCCGAGGCCAAGAAGCAGCGTAGTGCCGATGGGCCCGTGGACGGCGAGCTTCTTCTTCTCTCGCGCACCGAAGTCGGTGGCAATCCCCGCGAGGTCGCCCAGGTTCTTGCCGAGGCCGGCTACGACGTCATCGACGCGACCGGATAATTCCCCGGGGCCGGGCCGATCGCCCGGCTACGACGGCAGCGCCAGAAGGTACGCCGCAGCTACACACCCGGCAGTGACGGCGGACCACGCAACGACACCGGCGGTGGTGCGCGCTCGTGCGGTCGACGCGCGCATGAGTAGCCCCGGCGCCAACACGAGGGCCAGCGCGCCCAACACACCGCCCGCGAGACCGCCGAGGTGCCCGGCGAGCGAGATGCCGGGGACGAAGAGCGAGATCCCGACGTTGATGGCGATGAGCACCAGCGCACCGCTGGCCGAGAGCCGGTAGTACCGGGCGAGCACCGCCCACGCGCCGAGAAGACCGAAGACTCCGCCGGAGGCGCCTGCGACCAGCGTGTCCGGGGTGAAGGCGATGGCGCCGACCGCCCCGCCGACGGCCGAGGTCAGGTAGATCGCGGCGAGATTCTTGCTCCCGACCACGCGTTCGATGCCGAGCCCGATGATGAGCAGCATCCACATATTGGCGAACAGGTGCATCGGTCCGAAGTGCTCGAACGCGCTGCCGAGGATGCGCCACATCTCGCCTTGTCCTACTGACGGGGCGTAGAGAACGGTGCCCGCGAACAGCGAGGAGTTCTGCCAGTTGTCGGTGACGCTGCGCGACTGGGCGGCGGTCACCGCGAACGCTGCGATATTCGCGACGATCAACCACGCAGTCGTGGGAAGGAAGCGGAAAAAGCCCCCGGGGCCGCTTGGCCTCGGAGGCTGTCCGGAGCGCCGGGCGGGCCCGGCGCCGAAGTTCGACGTCATTTACTCCTCGACGTCGATGGAGGAGATAACCACATCCTCGACCGGGCGGTCCATCGCGCCGGTGCGAACCTGCGCGATCTCGTCGACGACCTTCTGCGAAGCCTCGTCGGAGACCTTGCCGAAAATGGTGTGGCGGCCGTTGAGGTGCGGGGTCGCGCCCACGGTGATGAAGAACTGCGAGCCGTTGGTGCCCGGGCCACGGTTGGCCATGGCGAAGTAATACGGCCCATCGAACTGCAGTTCCGGGTGGATCTCGTCGCCGAACTCGTATCCGGGTCCACCGGTGCCGCGGCCGTCCGGGTCCCCGCCCTGGATCATGAAACCGCTGATGATGCGGTGGAAAATCGAGCCGTCGTAGAACGGTCCCGACGTGCCGCCCGACGCGTTGGTCGTCGAGTAGTCCTTGGTCCCCTTGGCGAGCCCGACAAAGTTGTCCACGGTCTCTGGAGCGTGGTTGCCGAACAGGTCCACCACGATGTCGCCGTGGTTGGTGTGGAACGTTGCCTTCTTCGTTGCGATAGTCACGTCGCCCAGTTTGCCACAGGATTCCCGCGAACCGGGACCACCTCCGGGCGCCTGCCGCCGGCGCCGTCATCAATCCCGGCAATTCGCAGTTCGGGGACGTATCGGCACGTAGATTGTTCACTACGGGCGCAATTTCCCCGAGCGCCCCAGAACCTTCCCGGAGGTGCCCATGCCCGCGATGTCGAAAGTCGAATCCGCATTCTGCCGCAGCAGTCTGTGGCGCCCCATCGCCTCGGCCACGGCGCGCTTCGCCGGCCGCACCCCGCTGTCCGGGCGCGTCCTCGAGCTCGGCTGCGGCGGCGGGGACATCGCCCTCTCGCTCACCAAATCCAACCCCGGCGTCACCTATGTCGCCTCGGATGCGGACCCGAAGATGGTCGAACTAGCCGGGCGCCGCCTCGCGGCCCGCGAGGACATCACCGTCACCCACGAGGACGCCACCGATCTGAGCTTCCCCGACGAATCCTTCGACACCGTCGTCAGTTTCCTCATGCTCCACCACATCGTGCAGTGGGAGGCTGCCATCGCCGAGGTGGCCCGAGTGCTGCGCCGCGGCGGCCGCCTGGTCGGCTACGACCTCACCCGCACCGGCGCCAACACCGCGATCCACAGGTTCGACGGCTCCCAGTACCTGCTCATCTCCCCGGACGAGCTCGCAGAAAGCTTCCGCGCGCATGGCCTCGATGCGAAGGTCCGCCCGTTCGGCTTCGGCCAGGCAATGTCCTTCTCGGCGACGAAGCCGCGTTGACGGACAAAAACCACATCCCCGGCGGCACAATAAACCCATGGCCTCCCCCACCGTCCACGCCGCGCCTCTCGCCGAGCTCGGCGCTCTCGACGTACACCACCTCTACAAATTGAGAGTCGACGTTTTCGTCCACGAGCAGGATTGTCCGTACGCCGAGATCGACGAGGTCGACGCCGCCCCCACGACCCTTCATTACCGGGCGCTGTATGACGGCGGACTCGCCGGAACCCTCAGGCTGTTCCCGTCTTCGGCGCACGGCGGCGTGATGCACATCGGGAGGGTCGTGACCTCGCCGCAGTTCCGCGGACAAGGTGTCGCCGGCCGGCTCATAGAGACGGCGATCGCCGACGCGGGCGACGTGCCCATCGAAATCGGCGCCCAGTCCTACCTCGAAGACTGGTACGGGCGCTTCGGGTTCGTGCGCTGCGGCGACGAGTACCTGGACGAACGCATCCCCCACATCCCCATGCGCAGGGAACCACTGCCGACCTAGGAACAAGGAGCGCGCGCCATGTCCGGAAGCATCGACGAAGTCACGAAGGACGTCTTCGTGGTTCGCGGCACCGCCGTCAACTGGGTGATCTTGCGCGAGGGAGACGCGCTAACCCTTGTCGACGGAGGATTTCCCGGCGACCTGAAGAAGGTGCTGTCCTCGATCGAGGAGATCGGCCACTCCCCTTCTGACGTGCAGGCCGTGCTCGGCACCCACGCGCACGTCGACCATGTCGGCGCGTTCGACTACTTCGCGTCCGAGCTCGGTGTGCCCGTATACATGAGCGCGATCGACGCCTACCACGCCCAGACGGGCGATTTCGAGCAGGCGACACCGTTCGACCTTGTCAAACGCATCCTCAATCCGCGGATGCTGCCATGGCTACTTTCGATCTCCACGGTCGGCGGAGCCTCGCACCCCACGCTCTCGGCGGTGCGCAGCCTTGACATGGGCAAGGCGCTCGACGTGCCCGGCCGGCCCGTTCCCGTGTCGTGTTCGGGCCACAGCTCCGGGCACACAGCATTCCATCTGCCCGGCGCCGGAGTGCTGCTCGCCGGGGACGCTCTCGCCACAGGACATCCCTTGTCACCGCTAAACGGCCCGCAACTCTTGCCGGACTACTTCGCCGCCAATCCGGACGAGGCCGTTCGCGAGCTCGACAACCTCGCCGGGCTCGCCGCCGATATTCTCGTGTGCGGCCACGGGGAACCGTGGAAGGGCACGCCCACCGAGGCCGTCGACCTCGCGCGTTCGCTGCACGAGGCGTAGTCCGGCAGGGATTCCACGTCTCTGTAGAAAACGAAGCCCTCACTGGACGAAATGCAGTCGTCACTGGATGAAATCATGTTCTCAGTGAACAAACTGACGCCCTCAGTGAATAAAGTGACGCCGTCAGTGAACAAAGTGTTGCCGTCACTGTACGGACGCAGTCACAACTTTCGCGGCGAGGGGAAAAGTTGCACCCGCTCCACCTTCCAGCCAACCACGGCAATCCCCGTGCAGTATCGCCGGACGCCGCTTACTACTCGGCCCACTCGTTGCCGTCGACTTCTAAGTCGGACACCGCGATTCCCGGCTCGATCGAGCTGCTGGGCACGAGATCGTATGACTCGAGTCCCTTCCGCACGATCTCGGCCGCATCGATGTTGAGAGGACCCGAGGTCCACATGCCGTAGGGAATGTTGATGAACCGGCCCTCGCGCACCGCGGGGATATCGCGGGTCGCAGGGTTCTCGCGGAGTTGCGCGATCTTCTCGGAGAGCGTGTACATCGGGTAGTCGACGAACACGATGGCGTCGGCGGGATTCGCGGCAAGGGTTTCCCAGCTCGCGTTGGTCCATCGCTCCTCGACGTCAGCAAGAACGTTTTGCCCGCCCGCGGCCTCGACGATGGCGTTCGGCGCGCCGACCCCACCCGGGGCGAACACGCCGTCGGCGGCCGAATCGAAGACGAGCACCTGCGGCGCGTCCGCCGGCTGCTCGGCGTCACCGAGCGAGCCGAGGCGAGCATCGAGATCCGCGACGGCCTCGTCGCCGGCCTCCGGGTGGCCGACGATCTGCGCGACGTTGCCGAGGTCGGTGCGCAGCGAATCCCACGGGTCGGTGGTGAGAATCTCCTCGGCGTCGCCGCGGCACGAGTCGCTCAGGAGGTAGGTCGCGATATCGCGCTCGGCCAGTGCGTCCGGTGTCACGCCCGAGGAGTCGGACAGACCGTATCCCCAGCCGGAGAAGACGACGTCCGGGTTCGCGCCGAGCACCGTCTCCAACGTCGCGACGTCTTCGGTGATGTAGTTGAGCCCCTCGGCGTCTTCGCCGTAGGCGGTGGTGAGCAGGTCCTTATCGGACACGGTCGTCACCCCGCCGATGTTCTCGGCTCCATCGACAGCGAGGGTGATCGCCGCGATCGACGCGTCGGTGACGAGCATTCGCTCGGCCGGGGCGGGCAGCTCGACCTGCTCTCCACAATTGTCGAGTGTCACGGTGCCCGCCGCCTCCGCTCCGGTGTCCTGCTCGCTTTCCGTGGGCGCGCTACACGCGGCCACGGCCACCGCGAGCCCCGCCGCGGCCAGCGCTCCCGGCAGGCCCTTCTTCACGCCCCGCATCGCCGTCATTTCGCTTCCTATCCCTCGGTAGCCCACTCGTTACCGTCCACGCCCATGTCCGACACGGAAATCTCCGGATCGATATCACTTTCCGGGGCAAGGCCATACGATTCCATCCCCTTGCGCACGATCTCGGCCGCATCGATATTCAACGGACCCGAACACCACATCACGTATGGGATGTTGATGAACCGCTCTTCCTTGACCGCTTCGAGGTCCCGCGTCGCCGGATGCGTGCGCAGGGCCTCGAGTTTCTCTTCATATGACTGGGCCTCGTAGTCCACGAACACGAGTACATCCGGATCCTCGGTGGCGATCTTCTCCCAGCTCACGTCGGTCCACGTGTCCGCGACATCCTCGGTGGCGTTACGTGCCCCGGCGGCCTCGAGGATGCCCTGGGGCCCGCCGAAGCTTCCGGATGTGAAGATCGTGTCGTTCGCGGAATCGACGAGAAATGCGGTCGGGGTCTCGTCCGGCTGCGGCACGCCACTCAGCGTCTCGAGCCGGGAATCGATGTCGTCCACGACGGACTGTGCCCGATCCGCATCGCCGGCGATCTCGCCGATGTTGAACAGGTCGGTACGCAGCGCCACCCACGGATCCATCGTGCCGCGGGTCCCTTGCCCGCTCCGGCACGTCTCGCTGAGCAGGTACGAATCAATGTCGTGCTCGGCGAGCCCGGACGGGTTCAGCGGTGTCTCGTCCTTGAACCCGTAGTTCCACCCCGCGAACATCATTTCCGGGTCCTCGGCCACGACGGTTTCCAGGTCAGCGCGTTCCGCCACGTAGTTGATGTCGTCGGCCTCGTCGCCGTACACGTTGCTGAGGAGCTGCCGGTGCCCCTCGCGCACAGTCGCGGCGCTCACGTGATCTGCCGCCCCCGCCGCGATCGCGATGGACAGGATATTCGAGTCGTTCACGAACATCTTCTGCACCGGCGCCTGGAACTCGACGTCCTCCCCGCAGTTCTCGACCGTCACGGCCTCCTGCGCGACGCTCGTCCCCGAACCGTCGCCCTCTGCCTCACTCTCGGTGGGTTCGCTGCACGCCGTCAGGACAAGCCCTCCAAGAATGACGGCGAAGGTCCCGCAGACCAGACGGCGCCGCGCCCGGATGCGGCGGGGGTATCCGGCGCGGGCCTGGGTCGTGGAACGGTTCATGATGTTCGTCCTTTCTCGGGACCTTCGTCGATATCGGTGGCGGAGTCAGCGTCGTCGTCCTCGCGGTGCCAGAGCACGAGGTGTTCGGGATTCGCGGCGCTGCCGGCCGCCGGCTCCGGTCCAGACCCCGAACCCGCCCCAGGCCGCCGAACCACGGCCGAGTCCACGGCGAAGACCTCGCGCACCAGCTCGGGCGTGAACACCTCGCCGGGCGGACCGAACGCGTGGACCGTGCCCTCGTGGAGCACGGCGACGTTGTCGGCGTATTGCATCACCATGTCGAGCTCGTGCAGCGAGAACAGCACCGTCCGCCCGGACGCGCGCAGCGCCTCGAGAAGCCGCAACCGCCACACCGGGTCGAGGTGGTTGGTCGGCTCGTCGAGCAGGATCACCGGGGTGTCCTGCGCGAGTGCCCGCGCGATGACGACGCGGTGGCGCTGCCCGCCGGACAGCCGCGCGCACGACATGCCTCCGAGCTCGGTGAGCCCCACGGCATCCAGGGCGGCGGCGACCGCGGCGTGCTCGCCCGGGTCGTGCCCGGCCCACGGCTTGCGGTGCGGAGTACGCCCGAGCGACACGGCCTCTGCGACCGACAGCTCGGCGGCGGGCAGTTCCTCCTGGCTCACGAACGCCATCTCATGGGCGCGGCGGCGCGCCCACCGCCGGGCGGCACGAGGCCCGGCCGTGCGGATTCGCCCACCGATATCGATCTCGCCGCTCGCCGGCGGGGTGACCCCGACCAGCCCGCGCAGCAGCGTCGATTTACCGGACCCGTTGGTGCCGACGACCGCCAAGGTGCTCCCGGCGGGAACGGTGAAGGACACGTCGTCGAGGATCGTCGTGCCGCCTCGGTCGATGCGCAGGTCGCGGACGGCGAGGTCGATGCCCGTGGCTGAGCGGTCCGTGGAACTCAATTCTGGCCCCCGAAGCTGTAGCGAGCGCGGCCCATGAGGATGAGGAACACCGGCGCTCCGACGATCCCCGTGACGACGCCGAGCGGCATTTCCTGCGGCGAGACGAGCACCCGCGAGATCGTGTCCACCAACACCACGAACAGCGCGCCCCCGAGCGCGGCGACCGGCAGCATCACCCGGTGCCGTGCGCCCACGACGAGCCGCGCGAGGTGCGGGGCGATAAGCCCGCTGAAACCGATGCCGCCGGCGACGGCGACCACCGCGCCGACCGTGACGGCCTGCAGCACGAACAGCGAAATCCGCAGCCCCCGCACCGGCACGCCCAGCGAGTGGGCGGTCTCCTCGCCGGCGCTCATCGCGTCGAGCCAGCCGTGGATCGCGAGCAGGGAAACGAGCGCCAGGGCCACGATGACGAACACGAACGGCAGCTTCACCCACGTCGCGCCCGCGACCGAACCGAGGAGCCAGAACATCACGGACTCCGCGGCGCGTGGCTCGGGCGAGAGGAAGACGAGGAACGAGGACATCGCCGAGAAGGCGGCCGAGAGCACGACGCCGGAGAGGACGAGGCGCAGCGGCGTCAGCCCGCCCTGGGCGCTGGCGATGAAGAACACTGCGAAGGACGCAGCCAGCGCGCCGAGCAACGCGCCGCCGGAGAGTGCGTACACGCCGAGCCCGCTGAGCGCGCCCGTGGTGAGCACCGCCGTCGCGCCCACCGACGCGCCGGAGGAGACCCCGAGCAGATAGGGATCGGCGAGCGGATTGCGCACGAGAGTCTGCATCGCGGCGCCGGCGATGGCGAGCCCTGCCCCTGCGATCGCCGCGAGCAGCGCGCGTGGCAGCCGCAGCTCCCACACGATCGAGTCGATCACGAATGACGGCGTGGCCCCGCCGAATACCCGTGCGCGCACCGCGCCGAACACGTCGCCGAGCGGGAGGCGTTCGGAGCCGAAGGCGAGGGAGACGATGACACTGAGGACGAGAAGGATCGCGAGCCCCGCCGTCAGCAATAGCGGCGGTACGGACATGCGACCGGTGTGGGCCCGGAGGGCCTTTTTCTCGGCGGCAGTCATGCGGACATGGCTCACGCTGGTAGTGCCTTTACGATTCGATCTTGTGCGCGAAGATCCCCGGATGGGTGGCGTCACCACAGCAGCGATCGGGCTCGGCACCCCGGCCTACTGTCGGGTGGGGGCCACACCGTTGCGCGCCAGCTCCGGAGTCTCACCGGATTCCCTGCGTGCGGTTTCACGTGAAACCTTAACAGCAGACAAGAAGGAGCGCCCGGTCACAGTGCTCCGGGTGGACCGGGCGCTGCAGGGGCTACCAGCTTCTGGATAGCGAGTACCAGGGCCCGCCGAGGTGGGTGAGGTCCTCTTCGTCTCCGCGCAAAGGAGGTGGGCCATCGGGCGAGTACGCCCAAAAATAACTGGTGAAGAAGGCGGATCCATCAGCATTTCCCAGCAGAACGACCCCGTCCGGTCGTGTTTCCACCGAATCCACCTCGACGTGCCCGATGGTGCGCGGCGGGTCGAAGGCTTCGTAGCTTCCCTCTTCGCGGGAATGTGCTTCTTGGGCGAACTCGGTGAGTTCGACCTCCGAATCGTCGAAGTCCTGGGGCACGAGGAATCGGATGGCAATGACCAGCGCCGCGCCGAACACGAGAACTGCCGGAGCGGCGAGGAACCAGCGGCTCCGCAAACGGGCACCGGCTAGAGAGGCGATAGCGCCGATAAGCCACACAACCCCGGCCGGCACCAGCACGTAGGCCGCGAAGATCAACGAGATAAAGGCAAGCCCACTATCGGAGTTGTCTTCCCACGGCCACCAATCGGCGGCAAGCAGACAGAAGGCGCCGACAACGATCAACGCGACGATCGCCGGTCCGATCGCCGCGAACCACAGCAGCCCGCGCCCGACCCTTGCCCATCGCGACAGGCCTACGCCGTCTTCGGGCTCGTCCATGCCCGCGCGGCTCTCGGTGCCTTCCCCCGTCAGTGAATTGGACATGGTGTTGACGGTACTTTCCTGCTGCTCTTCGCATTGCGCTTCGCCGGGATCACGGACCGGGCGAGCACGCTCCGCTCGAACGCGCCTAACATGAGGGACGTACATCCCACTTCGAAAATTCTGGGAGGAATACCCCTATGGCAGACATCGACTTCAATGGACGCGTAGCAATCATCACCGGTGCCGGTGGCGGACTGGGTCGCGCCCACGCGCTGGCTCTCGCCGCTCGCGGCGCGAAGGTCGTCGTCAACGACCTCGGTGGCGACGTCCACGGTGCGGGCGGCGACGCTTCGCCGGCGCAGAAGGTTGTCGACGAGATCACCTCGAACGGCGGCGAGGCCATCGTCGACGGCTCGGACATCACCGACGCCGCTGCGGTCGAGAAGCTTGTCGAGGACGTCAAGGGCAAGTGGGGCCGCATCGACATCCTCATCAACAACGCCGGCATCCTCCGCGACAAGTCGTTCGCGAAGATGGAGCTCGACGATGTCCGCAAGGTCCTCGAGGTCCACCTCATGGGCACCGTCAACTGCACGAAGGCCGTGTGGCCGGTCATGGTCGAGGCGGGCTACGGCCGCATCCTCATGACCACCTCGGCTTCGGGCATCTACGGCAACTTCGGCCAGGCCAACTACGCTGCCGCCAAGTCCGGCATCGTCGGTTTCATGAACACCCTGGCCATCGAGGGCGAGAAGAAGGGCATCCACGTCAACTCGCTCGCGCCTTCGGCCGCGACCCGCATGACCGAGGATCTCCTCCCCCAGGCTGTGCTCGACATCCTGCAGCCGGAGACCATCTCCCCCGGCGCGCTCTTCCTCGTTTCCGAGGCCGCGCCGACCAAGAAGATCCTCGGCGCCGGCGCCGGCGTCTTCGCCGTGTCCGAGATGGTCGAGGCCCCGGGCGTGTTCATCCCCGAGGATGCTCGTACCCCCGAGGTCATCGCGGAGCGTTGGAACGAGATCGCGGACGTCTCCAAGGACGCCGCACCGCTCGGTTCGGCCTTCGACCAGACGGCCAAGTACGCCAAGCTCGCCGCCAAGGAGCTCGGCATCGAGCTCCCGGGCTAATAACCCCGCGAATGCTGCGGGCCGCGCCATTCGGTGCGGCCCGCGTTTCGCCGCTGCAGGACCCCGCCGGTGTATGACGTCGGACGCGCCCCTCGCGCCCCGACCCCACAGCACCCCGGGGTCCTGCTTCGATTTACCGCCCTGCCGAGCTACGGCACCGCGACGAATACCTCGTCGCCGAAGTATCCCAATTCGATACGCAAAACGCCGGGCTTTCCCTCTTGGATGTGTAGCGCCACGTTGCCCGTGGCCGAACCACCGGCGTATACCTCGCCCATCAGCATGTCCGGAGTAACAACAGAGCGGTCGAAATCCCGAGTGACGTTTCCGTCTTCGGCAACGAATGCCACGGGATACGAACTCACGTGTTCGGAACCTTCGCCTTTGTAAGTGAATGTGACGTTTGCGATCGCATATTGAAAGCCTGGTTCCGGAGGTTCATTGAACGGGTTTTCGGCTGCGATCTCTGCAGAAGCATTCGGGTTGAAGCTATTGACCGTCACGTCCCAATCGTCGTTGCTGAGTGTCTGCCCGATTGCGGCAGGATTCTCGCGTGATCCCAATTCCTTGGAGTCACCCGCTTCGCCCACGCCTGAATCCAAGGCGTTCATGACGTTTTCGTTCCCCTGCCCCGAGACTGAGACGTCGCCGCTTCCGTTGAACGCATCGTCGAAAGCATCGGCAACGACGAATGCGAACACCGCCGCGGCGACAACGGTTCCGACGATCGAAATGATGACTGCGGCAATCGATGTGCCCTTGGTTTTTCCGGACAGGAAGAGCCCGACAAGTCCGAGGACAAACGCGATCGGCAGGAGCACCCATCCGACTATCAGGGCACCAGGAATACAAGAAAACACGAAGCCGACGACGGCACAGACGAGCGCGATAATGCCGAGAACGTTGCGCTGCTTCGCCGGGCGAGGCGGAACGGGCTGCATCGGAGGCATGCCCGGTGGACGTGACTGAAAGGTCGTCATCTCGATCCTTTTCTATGAATAGTTACTAATACTAAATTCGCAGTGAGCCATCACCGTGAGCTCTATGACCAGGTTCGCGCTTCACACGCGCACGCGCATCACATTAACGACAAATAAGAGACTATAAAGCGTCTCCGACATTTTTGCTCGGCAAGCCACGTCGCCTTCGCCTCCCGGGTAACGAGGCAATCCACATGTCCGATGACAATTACGCGAGATTGCACCCGACAATCGACGGGTGCGCAACGGCCGGTTGGCATACCGGGGCAGAGATCGAGGAGTTCAGCAGTGACCTATCGCAAAGGATCCAAGGCCGTAGGAATCGGAGCGGCAGCACTCATTGCGGCTGGAATCGTGGCCGGCGCGCCGGCAGCCAACGCTCAGGGTTTGGGAAACAACACCGGGTCACTCGCCTCCGTGGGCACCGCTTCGCAGATCCCGGAGCAGACACAGCCGACCGAGAACCGCCTGCTTCTCGAGGGCACTTACGGACTCTGCTACATGTGGTCCTCGGTCGACCTCACCCCGGGCGGATACCCGTCCAGCGCAACGATGAGCCCATCGGCAAACTCCATTGGGCTGGGCGACTGTACGCAGGAGATCACCCTGCACTGGAAGAACCTCGACAAGGGCACAAGCGGCGAACAGACCTGGACAGCGAAGGGCCCCGGGAACGTCGCAGGCGTCGGACATCCCTACGATGCCATCGTCGGCACCGGCGGCGGCACCGTGGAGTTCACGGCCACCGCAGACAAGAGCGGAGCCTCCTCCGAGACCCTGACCCTCGAGGTTCCCGAGTACGAGGGTTAAGTCTCCGCCCGACGAGCCACCTTCGCGGAGAACAGCGCTACCAACGAGGTCGGGTCGTCAACGGATAGCCGAATTCGGCCGACCTCACGCGCCGCGCGCCTTGCCCATGGCAAACCCGGAACCCTAACGGCGGCCGTCCCCGCGAGCTCCAGCCGCACATTCGTGCCGTCCGGTCCGGCGAGCGTCAACGTCGCCGTCCCGTCGTCCTCGACATTTATATAGTCCTTGGGGGTCCGCGGGCTACGGGCGCGGTCCATCCGCGCGATGTGTGCCCGCGGGATCTCGACGACCGCCAGGTTCCCGCTGCGCACGACCATCCGGTCGGGGTAGATCAGGTGCGGCCTCACCACCTGCGAACCCATCCAGCCGAGCACGAACAACAGTCCGTACAGGCTCAACAGTGCGAGCACTACTCGCACCGCGGGCCAGGGCACGAGCACGTGGACAACGACCATCTCGACGACGGCCGCCACCGCGAACGCAGCAGGCACCGCGAGCGCACCGCGCGCATATCCCACTGCAATAGCCCCATCGGGTACGTGCAGCTTGCGCGACACCCATCGCCCGAGCGACGCGAAGATCCTCATCTCCGCGGCTGCCACGCGCAGCAACGGATCGCCATCCACGACCTCTCGGAATGCGCCGACTCGTCCCTTGGCGCGCGCGGAGCGGAACAGCCGCACGTACCCCGCCACGGAGAGCACAGCCAGCGGCACCTCGATCGCCACGATCAGCGCGAGGGCCACCGGCCACGAGATCGCCCCGGCCGCGAGCAGCGCCGCGTCGACTGCAACCACCGCCAGCGTCGCTACCGGCAGCCACCGCGAAATCATCGTCGATCCCCCGACAGCCGATCGAGAACCCGCTCGATGACCTCCCGTTGCGCCGGGTCGGATACGAGGTCCTCCGCCGAGGGCCCGGCATCTCCGCCGTCATCCACCGACGCGCCGACAATGAGCGAACGCAGGCTCTCATGCCTACACAGGTCTCCCACCAGCGCGTCTATCTCAGGCATGACGACGGACGGCGCTCTGTTCTCGAGGTCCCGAAAGCGCGTGAGCAGGTCCAGGTAGGCGGCACGAGCCTCGGCGTCGCGGCCGATTCTGCGGTATTCGGCGACGATGGCTTCGGGGAAAGAGTCGGGCACGGAGATGGCGAGAAGTTCGAAGAGTTCGCGCTCCCTCTTGAGGTATCGGACCAGGCCGGCATCATCTTCGACCTCTGCTATACACATATCGAGGGCGTGCCGGACCTCGGCAGGAAGTGGCTCGATGGACTGGCCGGCCTCGGCACGTTCGGCGAGGGCCGCGAGCCTCTCGCGCTGCCGTTCCAGTTGCTCGATGCGCTCGGCAAGCGCCTCGGAGAGCACGTTGATCTCGGCCGTCACCTCGCTGCTTTCGGCGCCGGAGTCGAGGAAACGCGGAACCGAGCGCAGCGGGATGCCGGCAGTCGAGAGGTAGTGGATGTGCATCACGCGGACGAGGTCGGCGATCTCGTAGTCCCGGTAGTCGCCGGCGGTTCGCGCGGGCTCGGGCAGGATGCCCAGGCGGTGATAGTGCCGGATCGTCCGTGCACTCACACCGGCCAACCGCGCGACGTCGCTGATTCTCATACACCCATCATCAACGTTGTCACAGTGACAAGGTCAAGGTCAGGCGGAGCCCATGTCGTTTACGCAGTTCTACGCGGTTCAGTCGAGGTACTGGCCGATCTCGCTCTCGAATTCGGCCGCTCCGAACTCCGCGAGGGACTCATCGGCGAACTGCACGTGGTAGAGCTCGGCGTAGCGGCCTTCGGCGGCGAGGAGCTCGGTGTGCGTGCCGCGTTCGACGACATATCCGTCCTCGAGCACGAGAATCTCCGAGGCAGCGCGCACCGTGGACAGCCGGTGCGCGATAACCAGCGCGGTGCGATCTGCCATCGCCTCGTTCAGAGCTTCCTGGATCGCCGCCTCGTTGGTCGAGTCGAGCGCCGAGGTCGCCTCGTCGAGCACTACGACGGCTGGTTCCTGCAACAGCAACCTCGCGATGGTGAGGCGCTGACGCTCGCCTCCTGAGAGGCGGTAGCCGCGGTCGCCAATCACCGTGTCGAGTCCGTCGGGAAGCTCCTCGACGGTGTCGAGCAGCCGCGCGCGCCGCAGCGCATCCCAGATCTCGGTGTCGGACGCTTCGGTCTTCGCGATGCGCAGGTTGGCGCGCACGGTGTCGTGGAAGAGGTGGCCGTCCTGGGTCACCATCCCCACCGTGCGGCGAAGCGAGGCCTTCGTCGCGTCGCGCACGTCCACCCCGCCGACGCGAATCGCGCCGGAGTCGACGTCATAGAGCCTGGGCATCAACGAGGCTAGAGTCGACTTTCCCGACCCGGACGAACCGACCAGGGCGATGACCTCGCCGGGCTCGGCCCGGAAGTCGATGCCGTGGAGGATCTCCTCGCCGCCACGATTGTCGAGCACGGCGACGTCCTCGAGCGAGGCGAGCGATACCTTCTCGGCCGACGGGTAGCTGAAGCGGACGTCGTCGTATTCCACCGACACCGGGCCGCTGGGCACGTCCACCGCGTCGGGGGCCTCGTCGATGAGCGGATCGAGATCCAGCACCTCGAAGACCCTCTCGAAGGACACCATCGCGCTCATGATCTCCACGCGCGCGTTCGACAGCGTCGTCAGCGGCGCGTAAAGCCTGGTGAGCAGCAGGGCGAGCGAGACGACCGAGCCGGCCTCCAGCCCGCCGGACAGCGCGCTCCAGCCGCCGACGCCATAGACGACGGCCAGCGCCAGCGTCGACAGCAGCGTCAGCGAACTCATGAACACGCCCATCGCAAAGCCGGTGCGCACCCCGATATCGCGGACCCGGCCGGCACGGGCATCGAACTCCCCGGCCTCGGCCTCCGGCTCGCCCATGAGCTTGACGAGAGTGGCGCCGCCGGCGTTGAAGCGCTCGGTCATCTGGTCGTTCATCGTCGCGTTGAGGTCGTTCGCCTCCCGCCGCATCGCGGCCAGACGCCGACCCATGTAGCGCGCGGGGATCAGAAAAATCGGCACGATGAGCAGCGTCAGCAGAGTCACCTGCCACGACAGCGAACCCATCACGAGAAGCGTGAGCACGAGCTGGACGAAGCTCGACACGACCCCGGACAGCGTATTCGCGAAGGCGCGTTGCGCGCCGAGCACGTCGTTGTTGAGTCGGCTCACCAGCGCGCCGGTACGCGTGCGCATGAAGAACGCGACGGGCATCCGCTGCACGTGGCGGAACACCGCGCTGCGCAATTGGAAGATTAATCCCTCGCCGATCTGCGAGGAGAGCAGCCGATTGATGACGCCGAAGAATGCTTCCAGGAGGCCGAATACCGCGATCGCCACGGCCAAAAGCACGACCGTCGTCAGCGCGCCCCCGGCGACGATCTCGTCGACCACGCGGCCGGCGAGCAGCGGAGCGGCTACAACGACGAGCGCACTGAACACCGAGGTCACAAGGAAAATTGCGATCTTTCGCGAGTGGGGCCTGGCAAAGCCGCCGACTCGGCGGAGGTTCTCGCGGGTGAACACGGCGCGGTCGTAGGTGCCGTTCTTATTTTCCTCGCCAAAGGCTCGCATCATGGTGAACGGTGTCATTCCCGGCTGCATGGGCCCTCCTCTCTCCGGCTTGAGCAGGGCCGAACACGTGCGCCGGTCCCGTCTTGGGCAACGCGAATCGGAGCCAATTGATTCCTCGTAGCTCTCGACCGGACTTGTCTCGTCGCCCACCTCGTTGGACATTTATTCGCCCATTGTCTAGACATCTGAAACTTATTTGTCTAACATCATCAATTACCAGTGGTATTGGTCACAGATATTCACGATCATCACCACGCGATGTTTCGAGAGACGCGCACCAGGCGTGGCTCTCCCGGACGATCGGAGGGGTGAGAAGATGTCGCACAGCGTCTCAGATCACCAGCAGCACGAAGAAGACTTCGATGGCCATGGCCACACCGCAGGCCACCACCATCACCATCACGATCACGTCAATCCCGACGTCGATCCCTATAACTGGACCGACCCGAAGCGCCACCTCTGGCTGCTGGGGCTGATCCCCGCGGGCATGCTCTTCCCCGCGCTCGCCTTCTTCGCGGCGTTCAACTGGCTCGCGAACCACTCCTTCCTCGGGGTGGAAACTCCGTGGAGCGTGCTCGCTACCCTCACGATGTTCCTGCCGTGGGTCATGGTCTTCGTCTTCATCCCGGTTCAGGACTATCGCTTCGGCCGCGACGGTTCGAACCCGCCCGAAGAGGTGCGCGAGCGCCTCGAGGCGGACAAGTTCTACCGCTGGGTCGTGTACGCCTACGTCCCACTGCAGTACGCCACGCTGATCATGGCCTGCTACCTGTGGACCGCGAACGACCTGTCGTGGCTCGGCCACGAGGGGCCCATGCACATCGTCGGCAAGCTCGGTGTCATGCTCGCCGCGGGCATCGCCGGTGGTATCGGCATCAACACCGCGCACGAGCTCGGCCACAAGATCGAATCCGGCGAGAAGTGGGCTTCGCGCATCACGCTCGCCACCACCTTCTACGGCCACTTCTTCGTCGAGCACAACCGCGGCCACCACGCGCGCGTCGCCACCCCGGAAGACCCGGCGTCCTCGCGCTTCGGCGAGTCCTACTACCGCTTCCTGCCGCGTTCGGTCTTCGGTTCGCTGCGCTCGGCATGGGGTCTTGAGAAGGACCGCCTCGCCCGCCAGGGCAAGAGCCCCTGGACGCTGCGCAACGACAATCTCAGCGCGTGGGCCATGTCGGTCGTGCTGTTCGCCGCGCTCACCGCGATCTTCGGCTGGGCCGTCCTCCCGTGGCTCATCGTCCAGGCCATCTACGGATTCTCGCTCCTCGAGGTCGTCAACTACCTGGAGCACTACGGTCTCCTCCGTCAGAAGACGAAGAAGGGCCGCTACCAGCGTTGCCGCGCCGAGCACTCGTGGAACAGCGACCACATGGTCACCAACATCTTCCTGTTCCACCTGCAGCGCCACTCCGACCACCACGCGAATCCGATGCGCCGCTTCCAGGTGCTGCGCACCATCGACGAGGCGCCGCAGCTGCCCGCCGGCTACGCGACGATGATCGTCCTCGCACACTTCCCGCCGCTGTGGCGCAAGGTCATGGATAAGCGCGTGCTCGCCCACTACGGCGGCGACGTCCACCGCGCGAACATCGACCCGCTATTCCACGACCGCATCGTCGCGAAGTACGCCACGACCGCGAATGACGCCGGACGTACCCAAGCTCAGGTCGGCGGAACCGCGACGCTCGTCGAGGACACGGATGCCGACCAGGCCCTGGCCGCCGGGACCTCCCCGATCGGAACGTACGTGTGCCCGAACTGTGGGCACCACTACGAAGAATCCAAGGGAGAGCCGCGCGAGGGATTCCCCGCTGGTACGAAGTGGTCGGACATCCCGAACGACTGGCAATGCCCCGACTGTGGCGTACGGGAGAAAATCGACTTCCTCCCCGTCGCGTAAATTGGTGCGCATGGCAGATGCGCGCACCACGAACCGGACTCTCGCCTTCGCAGCTCTCACCTCCTTGCTGCGGGGGCGAGACTGGTCTGAGGTGACGATGGCTGACGTTGCTCGCGAGGCGAAGATGAGCCGGCAGACCCTCTACAGCGCCTTCGGCAACCGCCAGGGCCTCGCAAAGGCCTACGCGCTCCAGTTGGCCGAGACGTTCGCCAGTTCCGTGCGCACCCAGATCGAGGCGTACCCGGGGGACATCTCCACCGGACTGAGTTCGGGGATCCAGGCCTTCCTCTCCCAGTCCGGCCACGATCCGCTCATCATCGCGCTGCTATCCGGCGAGACGAAGCCGGATCTTCTCGCGCTCATCTCCACCGAGGCAGAGCCCCTCATCGAACGCGCGACCCAAGTGCTCAAGCCGGCGTTCACCAGTAGCTGGATGCACATCGAGGACAACGTTGCCCGCTGGACGGCCGAGGTCATCGCGCGCGTGGGCATCTCATTCGTGTCGAGCCCGCCCAAGGACCTGTCGGGCATCGCCGAGGGCCTCGCGACGATCATCGCGCCCGGCCTCGAGGCGGCGAGCGTCATCGACCGGAGCGCCGCGAGCTCCTAGCAACGCCGCCGGCATACCGGCTCTCCTGTGTAGCGCTGCTAACATTTTCGCCCCGCCGGCGATGAAGTAGTGACGCCAATCACCAGGAGGATTTTCCGTGCTCAGCAGATCGACCTCTCGCGTCGCCGCGCTTCTCGGCGCCGGCGCCCTCATAGTCTCATTCGGCACGCCGCTCGCCGGCGCCCAGGAACAGGGAAGTCTCGACACCGAAAGCGTGACCAACGGCCTCGGCGGGTCCGCCGCGTCGGCCGGTTCCGGCGATCTCGGATCGAACATCGCGGGAGGGACTTGCGTGGCCCTCGACCCGACGCTGCCGTTCCTGACAAACACGCTCAACCTCGAGGTCACCGACGTTTCGGACGAGCCGGGCGTCGCCGGGTTCAACGCCGAGCTGCTCGGCGGCATCAGCTCATCGGCGGACCTGCGCGTCGAGTGGACCAACGTCGATACCGGAGATACCGGCGAGGTCGTCTACGACGGTGTCGGGGTGAACGATCTGTTCCCGGATATCGACAGCTACCAGACTGCCGAGACCGGCGCCGGCACGATCGAGTGGAACGTCACCGGACACCACAACAGCGCCCTCATCTCGGGCGGATCGCCGCTGGCCTCGCTCGGCGACGTCTCCCCGTTCGTGCCAGGCAGCACGGCAGCGTACTCGTCTTGTAGCGGCACCGCCGAGATCAGTTAGTCGGACCGGCCGGGCGAGGAACCTACCGCTCTTCGCCCGGCGCGGTGGCGTCTCGGCCCGGCAGCGGAACGTTGGCCGAGATGAACAGGGCGCGCGCCTCGACGCGCAGTTCCCCACCCGATTCGATGGTCGCCCGCACCCAGATCTTGCGGCCCTCGTGGCTCTCCACCCACGCCTTCATATCGAGCGGCTCGAGCAACGGGGTCGGCTTCCGGTAGTCGATCTCGTAGTGCGCCGTCATCCCGCGGAGACCAACCCAATGGTTGGCGAACCCGAAGAGATGATCGAGCATCAGCGCGCTCATTCCCCCGTGCACGCAGCCCGGGGGGCCCTGGTAGGGCAGGCCGAGCGTGATGCGCGCGGATACCGACCCGTCGGGGTGTCCGAAGGCGCGAAGCGGCGGGGCGATGACGTTCTCGGTACCGCCGACCGGATTGGTTCGCCTCGCGCCCGGCCCGCCCTTTCGCCACTGGCTCGCCAGGCGCGTGGCCTGGTCGGGGGACTGCGGTTCGACGATATCGGCGGCGCGGCGTAGGAGTTCGGCCGCTTCGGCGAGATCAGCTCCGCTGTCGGCGATACCGGTGAGCGCATCGCGCAGCCGGCGCATCTGCTCGCCCACGTCCTCGAGGTGTGGATCCGCGCCCTCGAGCTCGCTCAGATCCACGGGCTCGAAATCCTCACCCCACACGCGCTGCGCGTCCGCGAGCTGCGGGTCGCGCGTACCGAGGACCGGGTGCAGCTTGCCTCCGCTGTGCCACGGGTCCTCGGCGGACGTGTCCTTACTCATGTACCGACTCCTTCGCCGCGTTTCGTCCCGCCCGGCGGCCGAAGAACGATCCATCGCCGAGGGATGTACCCGAAATATATCCCTCCCCGTGCAGTCCGTGGGTGGCGCGTCCGGCGGCGTACAGTCCCGCGATCGGCTCGCCGGCCAGATCGAGAACCCGAGAGTCGAGGTCGGTGTGGAGTCCGCCGAGGGTGAAACCCTGCGGCATCGACTCAGAACCCATGAGCCCCTTACGCATACCGTTGCCGGTCGGATAGGCGCCGTACGGGGATGTGAGCGGCTTGAGGAACCTGGACTCCTTCCCGAACGCCCGGTCCTCGCCCGCCTCGGCGTCGGCGTTGTATTCGGCGAGGGTGTCGGCGAGGCCGCGTTCGGGAAGGCCGCAGTCGCGTGCGAGCTCCTCGATGGTCTCCGCAACGTGCGTCGGCCGCATTCCCCACAGCTCGGTTTCGGGGACCGCGTCGACGATGTCCTCGTCGACAATGATCCACGTCGGAGCCGGCCGATGGTGGACGGCGGCGTGCGAATACAGGCCGGGATACCGGTCCTCGTTGATGAATCTGCGCCCGCCGCCGTCAACCAGAAGACCGTTCGTGACCAGCGGGGCTGCGACGGGCAGGGCGGTTTCGGTCTGATGCATCCGGCGTACCGCGGCGCCCACCCGCATCGCCATTTCGATGCCCGAGCCGTCGCTGTGGCCGTCGGTGACCTTGCCCTTTCCGACCTGCTGCGGCGCCCACTGCTCGAGCATCCGCTCGTTGTCCACGAAACCGCCCGTCGCGATGATCACCGCGCCCGCGCGGAACTCGAGCTGCTCCCCGAAGTGCGTCGCGATGACGCCGCACACCGGGGCCGCCGGGTCGCCGGACTCACGAACGAGTGTTCGCGTCTTGATCTCGGTGCGGATGTCGATTCCCGCCTTTTCGGCGGTGGCGAGGAGCCGCGCCATGAGGGTTTCGCCGGCGAACATGCCCTGGGGAGGGCGATGCCCGCGCGCGGCGGGGCGAGCGAGATCGGAGAACGGCTTGGCGCGCTCGCCCATCCACATGAGTCCGACCTCGGTGCTCGGCATCCACGTGGGTTCGTCCCATACCTCGTGGCGGAACTCGAGGCCGTGCGCCAGTAGCCAGTCGTGGTGCTCGATGGCGCCGTCGCAGTACGCCTCGATCTTCTCCTCGTCGGCGTTCGGCCCGAGCGCGGCGGTGAGGAACGCCTTCATCGCTTCAGTGGAATCGTCCATACCCACCGCCTGCTGGGTGCTCGTGCCGCCGCCGAGGTATATCTCACCTCCCGACTGTGCGGATGCGCCGCCGGGACCCGAGGCTCCCTCGAGCACGATGACCTTCGCCCCCGCCTCGGCGGCCTCGATCGCGGCGCAGATCCCCGCGATGCCACTGCCGAGGACGAGGACATCGGTGGATTCGGTTGTGGTGGTGTCGCTGGAAGAAGCCATAAGGCGATAGTAGAACTTGTTTCAGTTTCGCTCGCCGGTTCGGCGCGATTTCGACGCCCGTGTTCCGGAAACACCCCCTCCCCAGAGTGCGATCAGCGCGAAGAGTCCCGCGAGCACGGGAAGCAGTCCGAGCCACCCGTGCAACGCCGGGAAGCCCGCCGCCCCGTTGGGTTCCTTGATGAACAGGTCGAAGACAGCGATCGAAGCGCCGACGAGAAAGGCCACGGCGGCAAAGTAGCGCGCCCAGCGTCGTCCGCGGCGCGCGGCCACGAGGGTGACGATCCACGCCACGGCCCCGATGCCGGCGACGATGGCGAGATAGCCGACGTAGGCATCGACTGCCCCGTCGAGTTCTGCCGGTGTGTACTCCGGATAGCCGCTGCGAACGTGGTCCTCGAGCACTCCGAGGCTCGCCTGGTCGACGAAGGCGACGACCGCCGTGAGCGCCGAGAACAGTAGGCCCAGGCAGAGGAACGCGAACGCGGCGCCCGGGTAGGCGACTCGTGTCGAGTGGCGTCGTGGAGAGGTTGTTCTGGTCGGATCGAGGACGGACATGGTTTTTCCTTTCACTGATGACGGCGGGAGCCGCTCGTTGTCGGGTCGTCCGCGGGCGCGGGGCCCCTGGGAATGAGAAAGAGTGCGGTGATAACTGCGAGGAAGAAGAACGCTCCCGCTCCGAGGAGCCCGAGCGAGTACCCGTGGGCGAGAGCGTCGGCCGGGGCCGCATCCACCCGCGCGCTTCGGTTGGCGGCAAAGGTGCCGAGGACGGCGAGTCCGAGCGCGGCTCCGATCTGCCTGGAGCTGGACAGCACTCCCGAGGCGACTCCGCGCTCGGATTCGTCCACCCCGGCGGTCGCCGTGGACACCACTGGTCCGAGGCAGAGACCGAGACCCGTACCGGCGACGAGCGAGGGCCCGAGGACGTGAACGACGAACGACCCATCCGCGGAAATGAACCCGAACGCACCGAAACCGAGGGCGCTGACGACTCCGCCGAGGATCATGAGCCCGCGATTGTCCACGCGCGAGCTCGCCTTCACCGCCAACGCGGCCCCGGCGACGACTGCCAACGCGAAGGGAAGGAACTCCACTCCGGTGCGCGCGGGCCCATGTCCGAGCACGCGTTGCAGATAGAGCGAGACGAAGTAGAACGCCGATGCCATCGCCGCCCCGAACATGAGGTTGTAGATATTCGCCCCTGCGACATTGCGATTGGCGAGGAGGCCGAGCCGGAGCAGCGGCTCGCCGCGGGCGTTTCGTTCGGCGACCACGAAGCCCGCCACGAATGCGACGCCGAGCGCGAGCGGAACGAGCGTAAACGGGGAGGTCCACCCCGACCGTTCGGTCGACAGTATCCCGAAAACGACCGATAAGAGGCCGGCGGTGACGAGTGCGCCGCCGAGAAGGTCCGTTCCGTGACGGCTTCCCGTCGTTCGAGTCTTCGCAGCGATCCCCACGCGAGCGAAAACAAGCGCCACCAGCGCCATCGGCACGCTGACGAACAGCACCCAACGCCACCCGGCGAATTCGGTGAGCACCCCGCCGATGAGGACTCCGAGCGCCCCGCCCGCGGCGTTCATCGCACTCCACGCTCCGAACGCCTTGGCACGGGGCCGGCCCGAGGGAAATGTCTGGGTGAGAGCGGCGAGGGCGGCCGGTGCGGCCGCGGCGGCTCCGACCCCTTGCGCGAACCTCGCCGCGAGCAGCCACCCGGCGCTCGTCGCGAATCCGCCTACCAACGACGCGATTGCGAAGAGTGCGAGCCCCCCGACGAGCACGTTTCGGTGGCCGAAGAGATCGGCGAGCCTGCCCCCGAGGAGCAAAAGACCGCCGAATGCCAGCGCGTAGGCGTGGATCACCCACGTGACGTCCGCGCCGCCAAAGCCCAACGCGGAGGAGATCTGAGGCAGTCCGACATTAACGACGGACAAGTCGAGGGACACCATGAATTGGACGATGCACACCGCGAGCAGCGCACGACCGGGCGTGGCGCCGCGTGCGGGAGACGGAGGGATTCGGGTGGTGACGGAGGAGGGCGTGTCATGTCCCATCAAGTTTGCGACATTGTGTCTCAATAGGGCACGCTACACTTAGAGACATAGTGTCGCAATAGGGAGAGAGGATTATCGTGGCTCGCAGACCCCGTCGCACAGAGAAGCAGACCAGAGATCTGGTCATGGACGCCGCCGTCGAGCACGTGTCCACCAACGGACTTCGCGCCACCCCATCGCTCTCGATGGAGGACATCATCGCCGCGGCCGACGTCCCCAGGGCCACCGCGTATCGGCTGTGGCCATCGCGGGAGATCTTCGCTACCGATGTGCTCGACCGTCTCGCGCGCGGCCAGTCCACGCCGACGCTCGACCTCGAGGCGATCGAGACGGCAGTACACGCCGTCGCGGCCGAGGTTACGGCCGGCGCCGAGGGCATCGAGATCGTCGGCATGCTCATGGGCACGATCATCGAGAAGGAGTTCGACCTTCTCGTCGATTCACATCCGTGGCGCGCGTTTCTCGCATACGAAACGGCGCTGTCCTCGATCCCCGATCCGGATCAGCGCGCCCGCCTGCTCAATCGCCTCGCCGAAAACGAGGAGCGAACGACTCACGGCATCGCACTCCTCTACGGTCGCGTGGCAGCGGCGCTCGGTCTTCGGCCCCGTGCCGAGGACTCGCTCCTCGTCGCCGCACAGGCCTCGCGAGTATTGGCACGTGGCCTGGTCAACGACGCCGTCCGGGAAACGTCCACGCCGCAGCGGCGACACGCGGACCGGCGCTGCCTTCGCGAATCCACGTGCGACCTGATCCGCGCCGCCCTGGACACAGAAGAAGGCGCCGGCCTCCCCTCTTCGTGGCCGAACGACGTCATTACCGAGATTCGTGCCGAGCTCGATCGGGCGGGCTTCCGCTAGCCATTCCCCTGCGCCCGGCCGCCGCTTCGGTAACAATGGGCCCACACCACAAACTCAGCAGTAAGTATGTGCCATGTCCACCGGCTTTCTCGTCACCGTCATCATCTGGGCCCTCGTCGTCGCGGCCGTCCTGTGGCCGCCCCGCCGGCCGATTATTTTCGCTCGGGCCGCGTTCGTCGTCAGTATCGCTGTGGGCGAGCTCCCGCTGCTGTTCCTCCTCGCCTTCGCGATCACCGCGGTGCAGACCTACCGTTCTGCTGACGGCGTGGTGGGCCCGGTCGACTGGGCGATCTACGCCTTCGCGGTCCTCGTCATCGCCGGCATGGCCGTTCTCTATCTCCGCACGTTGCGCGCGCGACCCGCGATCGCCGACGCCGTCGGTCTCCCACCCCACGGCGCGACGGCGTGGTGGTCCGGCATCTTCTGTCTGCCGGTCAAACCGCTGCGCGTCCAGCGGATTTCCAATGTCCAGTACGCCGGCGGCGGCCGCGAACACCGCCTCGACGTCTACCGTCTGCGCCACGCCCCCGGCGGCGCTCCGGTCCTGATCTTCTTCCACGGCGGCGGCTTCTCCGGCGGCGACAAGTATTGGGAAGGCCGCCACCTCTGGTATCGCATGGCCGCGCAGGGCTGGGTCGTGATCAGCGCGAACTACGCGCTCCGTCCGCACGCCGGGTATCCCGAACACCTCACCGACGCCAAGCGGGTCATCGCCTTCGCCCGCGAGAACGCCGATGAGTACGGCATCGACCCCGCGACCGTCGTCGTGTCCGGAAGCTCGGCCGGCGGGCACCTCGCGGCGATGTGCGCTCTCACCACGAACCTGCCCGAGTTCCAGCCCGGCTTCGACTCCGCTGACACGCAGGTCTCCGCTGCCGTGTGCCTCTACGGCTACTTCGGTCGCTACTACGGCGAGCCGCGCGGCCACCGACCCTCGTCTCTCCCCGCCGACTACCAGGCCACCGCCGCGCCGCCCGTGTTCGTCGTCCACGGCACGCACGACAGCTTCATCACCGTGAACAGTGCCCGCCGATTCGTCCGTTACCTGCGCGAACACTCCCCCTCGACCGTCGCCTACGCGGAGCTCCCCGGGGCGAACCACGGCTTCGACGTGTTCGCCGGGCCGCGGCCGCGCGCCGTCGTCGACGGGATCTCGCACTTCCTCGGCCGCGAGGTCCTGCGCACGGGCCATCCGCGCGGGCGTTGAAGTTAGGCGCCTCCGCCGTCATAGGTGTGTGGCTTTTCCCTATTCCTGACGCCGGACGTACTCCTCCAGCACGACGCCGGAGTCGAACGCGACCGCCCGAACGCGATCCCACTGCGCCGGCGCATAGGTCCCGGGCGCGAACAGCGGGATACCTGCGCCGAACACGACCGGATTGCGCTTGAGCACGAGCCGATCGATCTCCCCGGCGAGTTGGGCCGCGAGGTTCCGACCGCCGCACAGCCAGATGTCCGCGCCCTCGCGGGCCTTGAGCTCCCGCACCAGGTGAGCCGGATCCTCGGCGGTGACGGTGAGGTTGTCCTGTGGCGCAATTGCTCGATGGGTGAAGAGATACTGGTCGAGGTGCCGGTACGGGCTCGGCGCGTCCGGCAGCCCGACGGAATAGGTCCCCGCGCCCATGAGCACCGTGTCGAATCGCTCTCGGCGCTGGGCGATGCCGAGCTGGTCGGCGATGTGCGTGGGGATTGCGTCGGGCAACTCGGCGGTGATGAACCCGGCGTGGTCCCCCTCGAAGAGGAAGGCGTCGAACTCGCCATCCGGCCCCGCGATATAACCATCGATGCTGACGGCGACGTAATAGACGAGTTCTCGCATGGTGGCTCCTAACCACTGCAGGTGTAGTGATATCGAGAGTACGACAGGTGTCGTGGTTTGTCTATAGTGGTGTGCATGGTCCGCAATATCGATCGCCGCAACGCACTCGCCGATGCGGGGCTGGGAATTCTCGCCGAGCAGGGGGCGCGGGGGCTCACCCATCGCGCGATCGACACGCGGGCCGCCGTTCCCATCGGCACCGCCTCGAACTATTTCCGCAATCGGGATGCGCTGATCGCCGGCATGGTCGAACGCATCGGCGAGCGCCTCGCGCCGAGCCCTGAGTTCCTCGCGGCCCACGAGGGGAGGAAGCCTTCCCGGGAACTGTTCACCGAGTACCTCGCCGACATCGCCGCTCGGCTACTCGCCAACCGGGAGGTGACGATCGCGTTGTTCGAGCTGCGGCTGGAATCGCTGCGGCGCCCAGAGATCGCGGCGATGCTCCAGGAGTGGAGGTATGCCGGCTTCGAGGGCGACGTGCAGTTCAATCGTGACGCCGGGCTTCCCGGGGATCGCCGTGATATCGCCCTGTTCCACTACGCGATCGAGGGCCTGCTTTTCGACAGGCTCACCGGGCCTTTGATGCCGGAGGAATCCATCGATGACATCGTGTCCGAGTTCGCGGCCCGCCTCCTGCCTCCCGAATCGCCCTAGGCTGGGGCCATGGCCAAACCCACCACTATCGACGAGTACATTGCCCCGCTAACGCCCGAGCAAGCCGAGAGCATCGAGGAGTTCCGCCGCCTCGGACATTCGGCCGTGCCCGACGCCGAGGAGGCGGTGAAGTGGGGTCACCCCGCAATCGTGCACCCGCGAGGGACGATTCTCTTCGTTTTCAGCGCGCACGCCAAGCATGCGAGCATCGCCTTTACGCCGTCGACCCGTGAGCACTTCGATGCCCAGCTCACCGACTACTCCACGGGAAAGGGCTCGGTGAAGCTGCCGTACACCCAGGAGATCCCGTCGGCACTTATCAAGGAAATGATGTCCTTCAGGCTCCGCGAGTTCGAGGATGACGGCGTCCTCTGGATGTGAGGGGCCCAGAATTCGCGCATATTTTTCGTTCGAATCTGTAGACAGTGTCTACAAAATCTCGAAAGAGATCTGCACAATTTCCAGCACCGCGCCCCAGCACCCCATCACTCCGGCACCTCACCCAAAACAAAAACCGGGACCTCGTCCATGCGAAGTCCCGGTATTGAAAAACTGTGGAGCCTAGGGGATTCGAACCCCTGACATCTGCCTTGCAAAGGCAGCGCTCTACCAACTGAGCTAAGGCCCCGAACTGCCGGAAAACTTCCGGCTCGCTAGGGAAAACGCCGGACCGAATAAACGGATCCGGCGCGAATCTAGCTGGTGGGCCTAGGAGGACTTGAACCTCCGACCTCCAAATTATCAGTTTGGCGCTCTAACCACCTGAGCTATAGGCCCGTGCATCGGCGTTGCCGTGCAACAAGCGAATAATTTACCCGACCTTCACCTGTTACTCCAAATCGGCCGAAATGTATTCCGCCCGCCCCCATTTCACAGGGGCGGGCGGAGCACAAACACAGGCAGTCTAGCGGTCGCGATCGGCAAACGTCACCTGGATCCCGCCGCTGGTCATCGACGCGGCGAGGTTGTAGATGAACACACCGATCGTCGTCATGATCGACCACAGCACCACGTTGAGCAGCCCCGCACCGGCGGCGTACAACATGATGTTGCCGACCCCGACCACAGAGGCCGAACCGTCCCCCACGACATCGGACAGCGCGCCACCGAGGCGGTCCCACACACCCATGCCCGAGAGCAGGAGGTAGAGCACGCCGACGGCGACCATCCACACGATGAAGAGCGCGAACATCAGCGCCAGGATCGTGGTGAACGCGCTCCACGGGTCGATCCTGCGGAGGATCACCGTGGACTGCATCGGCCCACGACGGACCCGCTGGGACTGAGCGACCACCGGTCCCGGCGTGCCGGCCGCACCGGCAGCCGGCGCGCTCGACACCCCGCCGGGCCCGCCTTCGCTGCCGTTGAAGGACCGCGTGCGCGCGGTGGCGCCGGTCGACGGCGCCTGCGCGCCGGCCGAAGGTGCATTACCCGGGTTCGGCCCGCCGCTCGGGTTCTTGGGCGTTTCGGTCATCGCTTCACCTACTTCTTGGCGTCGTCGCCGAGCTCGAGCTGCTCATCGACATCGGGCTCGTCCGCGCTGCGGGCGATTGCCAACAGGCTATCGTCATCGGCCAGGTTCATCAGGCGTACGCCCTTGGTCTGGCGTCCCGCCTTGCGCACCTGCTTGGCCACGGTGCGAATCACGCCGCCCGAGGACGTGATCGCGTACAGCTCGTCGTCGAGCTCACAGATGAGTGCACCCACGAGCTTTCCGCGCTTCTTGTCGTACTGCACGGTGAGCACGCCCTTGCCGCCGCGGTTCTGCGCCGAGTACTCGCTGAGCGAGGTGCGCTTGGAGTACCCACGCTCGGTGGCGACGAGGAGAAACAGCTTGTCCTCGTCGAAGTCCGAACGCACGACCTGCATCGACAGCAGGTGGTCACCGTCATTGAACCGCATGCCCATCACGCCGGAGGTCGCGCGGCCCATCGGACGCAGGATGTCGTCCGAGGCGTTGAACCGGATCGACTGGCCCTCGGCGGACACGAGCAGCATGTCGTCGTCCGAGGAGCACAGGGCGGCGCCGATCAGCTCGTCGCCATCGCGGAGGTTGACGGCGATCAGTCCGCCCGAGCGCGGGGAATCGTAGTCCACGAGCTTCGACTTCTTGACCAGACCGTTCTTCGTGGCGAGCACGAGGTACGGCGCATCCTCGTAGCTCTTGATCCGGATGATTCCGGCGATCCGCTCCTCCGGGCCGAAGGCGAGGAGGTTCGCGACGTGCTGACCGCGGGCCGTGCGGCTCGCCTCGGGCAGTTCGTACGCCTTGAGGCGGTACACGCGTCCCTTCGTCGTGAACACGAGCAGCCAGTCGTGCGTCGACGAGATGAAGAAATGCCGGACGATGTCGTCCTGCTTGAGCTCGGCCCCGCGCACGCCCTTGCCGCCGCGCTTCTGCGAGCGGTACAGATCGGTGCGGGTGCGCTTGGCGTAGCCGGTCTCGGTAATCGTGACGACCACGTCCTCGCGAGCGATGAGGTCCTCGTCGGTGACATCGCCGTCCGCGGGGATGATCACCGCGCGCCGCTCGTCGCCGTGCTTGCCGACGATCTCGGCGAGCTCGTCGGCGACGATCTGGCGCTGCCGCTCAGGCCGCTCGAGGATGTCCTTGAGGTCGGCGATCGTCTTCTCGATCTCGGCCAATTCGTCGATGATCTTCTGGCGCTCGAGCGCGGCGAGGCGGCGCAGCTGCATATCGAGAATCGCCTGTGCCTGGTCGGCATCGATGTCGAGCAGCTCGATCAAGCCGGTGCGGGCGTCGTCGACCGTCGGCGAGCGACGAATCAACGCGATGACCTCGTCGAGCGCGTCGAGCGCCTTCACCAGGCCACGCAAGATGTGCGCGCGCTTCTCGGCCTCGTCGAGGAGGAACTGCGTGCGCCGGACGATGACCTCGATCTGGTGCGCAACGTAGAGGCGCACCAGCTGGTCCAGGCGAAGCGTCCGCGGTACGCCGTCAACGATCGACAGCATGTTGCAGCCGAACGAGGTCTGCAGCGAGGAGTGCTTGTACAGGTTGTTGAGCACGACCTTCGCCACCGCGTCGCGCTTGAGCGTGACGACGATGCGCATGCCCACGCGATCGGAGGAATGATCCTCGATCTTCGCGATGCCGGCGATCTTGCCGTCGCGCACCTGGATGGCGATCGACTCGATCATGTTGTCCGGGTTGACCTCGTAGGGCAGCTCCGTGATGACGATGACCGTGCGGCCGTTTTCCTCTTCGATCGAGGTCTTGCCGCGCATGCGGATCGAGCCGCGGCCCGTCGTGTATGCATCACGAATGCCCTGCTCGCCGACGATGAACCCGGCGGTCGGGAAATCGGGGCCCTTGATCCGTTCCATGCACGCCGCGAGCGTCGTCTCCTCGTCGGCTTCCGGGTTCTCGAGGCACCAATAGATCGCCTCGGCGACCTCGCCGAGGTTGTGCGGCGGCATCTTCGTGGCCATACCGACCGCGATGCCGCTGGCGCCGTTGATCAGCAGGTACGGCACGCGGGACGGCAGAACCATCGGTTCCTTGGTCTTGCCGTCGTAGTTCGGCTGGAAGTCGACGGTGTCGCGGTTGATATCGCGCACCATCTCCATCGCCAGCGGCGTGAGCCGGCACTCGGTGTAACGCATGGCGGCCGCGCCGTCGTTGCCGCGGGACCCGAAGTTGCCCTGCCCCTGCACCATCGGGTAGCGCATCGCCCACGGCTGCGCGAGGCGGACCAGGGTGTCGTAGATCGCCGAGTCGCCGTGTGGGTGGTAGTTACCCATCGTGTCGGCAACGGGCTTCGCGGACTTCACGAAGCTGCGCTCGGGCCGGTAGCCGTTGTCGAACATCGCGTAAAGGATGCGGCGGTGCACCGGCTTGAGGCCGTCCCGCACGTCCGGGAGCGCACGTCCCACGATCACGCTCATCGAGTAGTCGATGTAACTGCGCTGCATTTCTGCCTGCAGATCGACCGGCTCGATTCGGTCCATCTCTCCACCGGTGGGTGGCAGCGTCGAATCCGTCATGAGCTCCTCTTGGTCCTATCTTCCACAGGGAGCGCGGCGCCGCCGGGAGGTCCCCGAGCCGCCTGACCGCAAATCCCTGCACGTCAACCCATACAGTTTATCGCCAAAGTGCGGCCCAGTGGGGTTCGGCTCTCCGGCAAATGCCGTAAAAGGCGTCTCATTGCGCCGTTTATCGGTTCGACGGTCGTCCCGGGTATCCCCCTAGGGAAGGCTTTTCGCCCATGACGTCGGACGCGCTATCCCTCCCAGAGCCTCCGGGCAAGCAACCTGTCCACGCGGGCGGCTGCCGCCGCAAAGAGCGGAGTCGCGGCTGACATGACATTGAACCCATGCGGAACCGCCGGAAGAACCTGCAGGTCGAGCGCGTTTCCCGCCGCCTTGAGTCGGTAGGCGAACGCGAGGGACTGCTCCAGCACCCGGTCCCGCGAGCCCACGGCGAGCTGGACGGGCGGGAGATTTTGCAGCTCCAGCGCCATCCCCGGCGCAAGCCGCGCATCGCGCAGCCGGGGATCGGCGGGGTCGATCTCCGCCTCGGTCGCGGCGCCGAGGTACCGCGACATTCCCGGCCACAGCCGGATATCGGTCCACTCCACCACGGGGTAGATCGCGACCACCCGGTCCACGACGATCTCCGCCTGCGAGCGCAGTTCGAGTGCCACGGACAGCGCGAGCGCCCCGCCGGCGCTATCGCCGTAGAGCACGACGCGCGAGATCTCCCGGCCGGGTGCGAGCCCGAGATCGTCCCGGCGCGCCCAGGCCTCGCGCACCGACGCGACGGCATCGGCGTAGGCCGCGGGAAACGCATGCTCCGGCGTCACACGGTAATCGACCTGCAGTACCGGGGCGCCGGTCGCGGCGCAGAGTCGCGCGGCCGAAGGAGCGTGGGTGTCGAGGTCGCCCACGACGAAGCCGCCGGAGTGGAATTCGACGATGAGCGGTAGCTCGCGCTCCCGGCCCAGCGGGACGTAGTCCGGTTCGTGAAGGCGCGCACCGATCGCTCCGTCGGGCCCGTCGAGGGTGAGATCGCGGCTGCTCACACCCGGGATCCGCTCGTCGCCCCACGCCTCCGCGACGCCGGCGCGGAACCCTGCGCGCATATCGGCGACCTCGGCGTCGCTGAGACGATGGCCCGGATCGACCTCGTCCGGGTCCCCGAGCAGCTCGGGCGCCACCTCCGCGAAGGGGTCGCCGACGATGCGCCGCAAGAAGTCCAGCGACGCCTCGATCGCCGGCAGCATCGAGTCCGAACCGGCGAACACGTGCCCGCCGGGTAGTTCCACCAACTCGTGGATGACGTCGAGCTGGCCCAGCCGCTCGGCGAGCGCGCGGCTCTCCCCGACCGGGACCATGGTGTCGCCCGTGCCATGCACGAGCAGGACGGGCGGGCAATCGCCCTGCAGCACCCGCTCGGGGGATGCGGCATCGGCGTCCCATCCCATCGACAGGAACTGCTCGAAATCGGCGTGCTGGCGAAGCGCCTCGGGGTTGCCGCCGAGGGCGGCCTCCGCGCTGGTGGCGAGCATGCGCGGCAGATCCGCCGGTCCGTACCAGTCGACGATCGCCGCGGGCTTCGGCGCGGGCTCGCCGGGATGGTCGGCCGCGCCGCCGAGAGCCGCGAACCGCTCCGAGCTCGCTCCGGTGAGCAAACCGAGGTGCGCGCCGGCGGACTCGCCCCACACGACGATCTTGTCGGCGTCGAAGCCGAGATCTCCTGCGTGGGTGTGGACGAACGCCAGCGCAGCCCGCACGTCGACGGCCGGTCCGGGAAATGGCACCTCGCGGGCGAGGCGGTAGTCGATGCTCGCGACGGCATAGCCGGCGAGCAGCAACCGCTCGATGAACCACGCGCGCTCGACGTCAACGGGCCGGCGCTTACGAGAGCCATGGACCCAGGACCCGCCGTGCACCCACAGCACCAGCGGCGGCGGTGAGTCGACTCGCGGATCGCTCGGCACGCGCACGTCCATGAACAGCGGGCGCCACCCATCGGGAGCCGAGTAGACCAGGCTGTCGAAGACGAGTTCACCGAACTCGCCGGTATGCGGGCGCGCGACGCCGAACGCGTCCCGGCCCAGCGCGGAGGGGCCACTCACACGGTTGAACATGCGCGATAGTCTACGGATCCGCCTGCGGGATTCCGCGCCGGGGCGCCCGTGGCCCCGGCTACGGGCTACACGTCGAGGAAGCGGACGTCCTTGGCGTTGCGGGTGATGAACGAGCGGCGCGAAGCGACGTCCTCGCCCATAAGGATCGAGAACAGCTCGTCGGCCGCCGCCGCATCGTCGAGGGAGACCTGCTTGAGGACGCGGACCGACGGGTCCATCGTGGTCTCCCACAGCTCCTTGGCGTTCATCTCGCCGAGACCCTTGTAGCGCTGGATCCCGTCGTCGGTGTTGATCTTCCGGCCGGCCTCCTGACCCTCCTTGAGCAAGGCGTCGCGCTCCGCATCGGTGAACGCGAACCCGGGGTCGCCCTTGCCCCACTTGAGCTTGTACAGCGGCGGGTTGGCGAGGAAGACGTGGCCTTCCTCGACGAGCGGGCGCATGAAACGGAAGAGCAGCGTGAGCAGCAGCGTCGCGATGTGCTGACCGTCGACGTCGGCGTCGGCCATGAGCACGATCTTGTGGTAACGCAGCTTATTGATATCGAACTCGTCGTGGATGCCCGTGCCGAGCGCCGTGATGATCGTCTGCACCTCGGCGTTCTTGAGCACGCGGTCGATGCGGGCCTTCTCGACGTTGATGATCTTGCCGCGCAGCGGCAGGATCGCCTGGTACATCGAGTCGCGGCCGGACTTGGCCGAGCCGCCTGCCGAGTCGCCCTCCACGATGTAGATCTCGCTCTTCGACGGATCCTTCGAGCGGCAATCGGCGAGCTTGCCCGGCATGCCGCCGAGTTCGTTCGCCGACTTGCGGCGCACCATGCGGCGGGCGTTGCGGGCGGCGATGCGCGCCTGCGACGAGTCGACCGCCTTCTTGATCATCGTTTTCGCTTCGGACGGGTTGGCTTCGAGCCAGTGTCCGAAGTGCTCGGCGACCTGCTTCTGGACGAAGCTCTTGACCTCGGTGTTGCCGAGCTTGGTCTTCGTCTGCCCCTCGAACTGCGGGTCGGTCACCTTGATGGAGATGACGGCGGCGAGGCCTTCGCGCACGTCGTCGCCGGTGAGGTTCTCGTCCTTTTCCTTGATGAGCTTCTTATCGCGCGCATAGCGGTTGACCAGCGACGTCAACGCCGTGCGGAAGCCCTCCTCGTGCGTGCCGCCCTCGACCGTGTTGATCGTATTGGCGAAGGTGTGCACGGACTCGGAGTAGCCGCCGTTCCACTGCATCGCGATCTCGACCTCGTGTCCGGTACCGGACGCATCGAAGTAAACGATCGTCGGGTGGATCGGGTGCTTGGTCTTGTTGATGGAGCGGACGTAGTCCTTGATGCCATCGGGGTAGTGGAAGGTGCGGGTACGGACCTTGGGGATGGCGGGCGCGGCAGCCCCGGCCTCCGGTGCCGTTCCTGCGTCCGCGGCCTCCGCGGCGTCCTGGGAATCGGCCTCGGCGGCGTCATCCTCGGTATCTTCGCCGAGGACCGGCTCGACCTCGATCGCCTCGTCCTCGTCGCCGGACTCGGCGTTGGCGATGGCCTCGAGCTCCGCGATCTCCGAGGCGCCCTTCCGGTTATCGGTGAGCGTGATGGTCAGGCCCTTGTTGAGGAAGGCCATCTCCTGCAGGCGGCGCGAGATCGTCTCGAAGGAGTAGTCCGTGGACTCGAAGATCGTCGGATCGGCCCAGAACCGCACCGTCGTGCCGTGGCCCTTGGTCTTGCCGTGGTCGATGAGCTCGCCGGGCTCGGCGTAGTTGTATTCCTGTGTCCACAGGTGGCCGTCGACCTTGATTTCGACCTCGAGCTTCGTCGACAGCGCGTTGACCACGGAGATACCGACGCCGTGGAGGCCACCGGAGACCGCGTACGCATCCGAGTTGAACTTGCCGCCGGCGTGGAGCTGGGTCAGCACGACCTGGACGGTGGGAAGACCGGTCTCGTGCATCCCGACGGGGATGCCGCGGCCATCGTCGATGACCTGCACGCTGCCGTCTTCCTCCAGCGACACCTCGACCTTGGTCGCATGGCCGGCCATCGCCTCGTCCACCGAGTTGTCGACGATCTCCCACACGAGGTGGTGCAGACCGCGCTCGCCCGTGGAACCGATGTACATACCGGGGCGCAGTCGAACGGCCTCGAGACCCTCGAGGACCGTAATCTGCTCGGCGCCATACGCCGAAGCCTCAGCCGACTTGGAAGGCTCGGACTTTGCCACGTGGTACTCCTTCGCGTGTTACCGCTTAACGTTCGTGCCCCGCCTGAAAACGCGCCCACAACACTTGTGAACCCACGATCGGGTACGGCATTAGCCCTCACAGTCTACCTGTGACCCGGGGTTAATCGGTGGACCTACCTCTCCCCGCGCCGTCTCGGCGGTACGCGCGGATTCGTGGCTAGTGCAAAAATGTGTGTTGTGCATATCTTTGTGTTTCTCGCCGCCGGGCTCATGGCCGTGATTTTCGCCGCGAAATCCTCGGCGCGCACCGGCATCGCCGCGCCACTGCTGTTGCTCTGCCTCGGCATCGCCGCGAGCTTCCCGTCGTTCATCCCCGACGTCGAGCTCGACCCCGAACTCGTTCTCGCCGGGTTCCTGCCGCCGTTGCTGTTCTCCACGGCGTCGAACATGCCGGTGGTCGACCTGCGGAGGAACGCGGGAATGATCATCTGGTTGTCCATGGCGATGGTGGTTCTCCCGGCGATAGTCATCGGCGCCGTCATCCACCTGGTGTTTCCGGAAATATCTATCGCCCTGGCAATCGCCCTCGGCGCGGTTGTCGCGCCCATCGACGCCGTTGCGGCGACGAGTATCGGTAAACGTCTCGGACTCCCGCCCCGGCTCATGGCGGTGCTCGAGGGCGAGAGTCTGTTCAACGATGCGTCCGCGCTGGTGACGCTCCGGACCGCCCTGGCCGCACTCGCCGGTTCGTTCTCACTATGGGAGGCGGCGGGGAGTTTCGTGTGGGCCACGGTCGCCGGCATCGTCGTCGGGTTCATCGTCGGTCAGCTCGTGACCAAAGCGCGCAGGTGGCTCGCAGACCCGGTGTTATCGACGTCGATTGCTCTACTGACACCGTGGACTGCGTTCTTCATCGCGGAGGAGATGGAGGCCTCGGGTGTGATCGCCGTGGTCGTTGCGGGGGTGATCTGCGGGCACAAGGCCACCAAGCACCTTTCCGCCGCAGACCGCAATTATTCGGCAACGATGTGGACGGTCATCTCGTTCATCCTCGAACACCTGGTGTTTCTGCTCATGGGCCTCCAGATCGCCGATCTTTTCCACCGCGCGCAGACCGAACACAATCTCGATTTCGTGTGGCAGGCTAGCATTATCGTGTTCGCGTTGTTGCTGGTCATGCGATTCGGCGGCGTAGCTGTCGCGGTCGCCGGGACCCGCCTCAGCGCAGCGCGCAGCCACCGCAAAATGCAGCGTCTTGACGCGACGACCTCTCGGTTCAACGACGCCGTCGAGCAGAACCTCATCGAGTCCTGGCGCGCCGAGAAGCTCCAGCGCCGGCTCGAGCGGACGAGCGCCGACATCGAATTCGCGCAGTCGACGCCGATCACGCGACGCGGCGCGCTCGTACTCAGCTGGGCAGGGATGCGCGGCGTGGTCACCCTCGCTGCAGCGCAGACAATTTCGGTGACCGCAGCCGGCGAACCGATCGTGCACCGCTCGTCGATCATCCTCGTGGCTTTTCTCGTCGCCGTCGCGACCCTCATCGTCTTCGGCGGAACCCTGCCGGCACTGATCCGGGCGCTGAAGTTCTCCCCGCCGTCGGCCTCCACCTCGAAACAAGAAGTGTCCGGCCTGATGACGTCGCTGCTCGATTCCGCAGTCGCCCAGCTCGGTCCCATGTCCGAGCTGGAGATTGACGGCCGGTCGCTCTCACCGGAGCTTGCCAAGAAAATGGAGTCCCGGATCGAGATGATGATGCGCTCGCCGGCGCGCAACCAACCGTCCATCGCACAATCCGACCGGGAACTCTTCCACGACCTGCAGGAAAAATACCTCGACGCGCTGCAAGACGCGCTCGACCGCGAACGCGCAATCGGCGCCTACTCCGCGAAGACGTTCCATGCCGCGCAGCGGCGCCTCGACCTTTTCGAGGACGGCCTCGACATGGGGCGCTGACCGACTCTCTATCCGTAGGTGTCGCGCGGTCCGCGGCCCTTGACGTGCAGCGGCCCCTTTCGCCAGCTGGGTGCCGCGGGGCCATTGATGCGCAGCCTTCTCACGATGTTCGGGCCAAAGGCCTTGGCGATGTTCTGAAGAGTCTGTTTCTGGTACAGCCGCATCTGCGTGGCCCACGCCGTCGACGACGCACGGCAATACAACACCCCGTCGTCGAGTTTCTCCGGGACGACGTGCGCGGCATTGCCCTCGCCGATGATCTCCGGCCACCGCGTCTGCATCCGCCCGAACACGACCTGATCGTCCCAGCCCTGCTTCTTGGCGACCTTTGAGATGAGACTCCCGAGCGACTGTGGATCCCAGTGATCGGCGCCGGCCGCGGTCCAGCCGCCCTTGCGCCGTCTCACGGTGGAACGCACCGGGTCCCGGCGACCGCGACCCGTGAACTGTCCCTTGGCCTTGGCATTCTCGCGCGCCTCCTCGAGCGCACGCATTGCCATCGAGTGTCCGGCAGAGCGCTGGGGCTTATCGCTATCCGCCATCTGCTACTCCCCCTCCACGGTCTCGCCCAGACCCGGGCGTTCAATCCTCGTGATCCGCGATTCGCGCTCGTCCCCGGTTCCCGTCATGTCCACATAGCACCGGGTCCCCCCGAGCGCGGCCGGCAGATCTTCGGGCACCGCCGCCGTCACCAATACCTGTTCTACACCCGTGGCGACCTCGGCCAAAGCGGACCGCCTCGCGGTATCGAGCTCGGCGAAAACATCGTCGAGCATGAGAATCGGCTCCATATCGTCCTTGCGCAGAAGCTCGAGCGACGCGATGCGAAGCGCCAACGCAAAAGACCACGTCTCCCCATGCGAGGCGAACCCCTTGGCCGGCTCCTGCCCCAGATTGAGCTGTAACTCATCGCGATGTGGACCGACGAGCGTCTGGCCACGCACGACCTCGTCGTCACGGCGCGCGGCTATCTCCGCGAGCAGCACCGCCTCCATGAAATCGGTGTCCTGCAGCTCGGCGACGCCCGGCACCTCCCCGCGCAGCCGCGGAACATAGGCAATCGTCGCCGCCCTTGATGTCGGCGCGAGCCGCGCATACGCCTCCGTCACCAGCGGCCCTAGCTCCTCGACCAGACCTGCCCGCGCCGCGACGATCTGTGCGCCGAGCTCGGCGAGCCGGATATCCCACACCTCGATCGACGCCAACGCCTCCTGATCCGGCGCTCGGCGCAGCGCAGCCGCCGCATTCTTGAGCAACGCGGTCCGCTGCCGAACGACCTTGTCGTACTCCGAACGCAGCGCCGCCATCCGCGGCCGCCTCTGTACGGCGAGATCGTCGAGAAACGCGCGACGTCCCGACGGCTCAGCACGAACGAGCGCGAGATCCTCGGGAGCGAAAATCACCGACTGGACGACACCGAGAATCTGGCGCGGAGATCGCACCGACGACGTGTTCAGTCGCGCACGATTGGCTTTCCCCTTGTTGACGGCGAGCTCCACCGACAACTCGCGGCCACGGTTATGGGCGAGCGCAGTGATGATCGCGCCCTCTTTCCCCGTGCGAACGAGTGGGGCATCCCCGGAGACTCGGTGCGACGAGAGCGTCGCCAGCATCGTGATCGCCTCGAGAACATTGGTCTTGCCGAATCCGTTACGACCGACAAGCACGGTCGTCCCGGTATCAAGCTCGAGATCGAGTTGCGGCCACGAGCGATAGTCGACGAGCCGCAGGCCACGCAGATGCATAGTGTCCAGTCTGCCTGCCGGCGCCTACCGGCCTACGAAGGTGGTCAGCCCGGAAGGCGAACCGGCATGAGGAGATAGATGTGGTTTGTGTCCAGCGGCGCGTACGTGCCATCGGACTCGGCCTCCGGGAGCGCCTCCGGTGCCGGGCGTAGAACCGCCGGGCTGTTGGGACGGGTGAATGCCATGACCGACTTCGGCGTTGAGATCGAATTGAGCCCGTCGAGCAGGTACGTCGGGTTGAACGCGATAGTGAGATCTTCGCCGACGAATTCCGCCGGCAGGCTCTCGGTCGCGGCCGCCGAATCGTCTCCGCCGGCGGACAGCGCCACCTCGCCCTCTGAGAAGGACAGGCGAACCTGCACTCCTCGCTCGGCGACGAGCGCGACACGCTTGATCGCCGCGACGAGTGGAGCGACCTCGACCATTGCGAGTGCGCTGTGCTCCTTCGGCAGCAGGCGGCGGACCTCCGGGAACTCGGCGTCGAGGAGGCGCGCGGTCGTGCTGTGGTTTCCGGCCCGAATGCCGAGTATGCGGCCGGAGCCGAGCGCCGATCCGGATCCGAGATTCAGCTCGATCGCGCCGCCGTGTCCGGCAGAGCGCGAGACCTCTTGAAGGGTCTTCGCCGGCACGAGCACCTCGCCCGACGCCTCAGCCTCAGTGGGGTCCCACGGGCATTCGCGAATCGCGAGACGGAAGCGGTCGGTGGCGATGAGCGTCAACTTGTCTCCGACGATCTCGACGCGGACGCCGGTGAGCATCGGCAGCGTGTCGTCCTTGCCGGCCGCTACGGCAACCTGCGAAACCGCTTCCGTAAACGTGTCCAACTCGGCGCTACCGGAGAGCTCCGGGAAGCTTGGGATCTGCGGGTAGCCCTCGACCGGCGCGGTTGGGAGCGTGAAGTTCGCCGAACCACAGCGAATGGTCATTTTCGCATCCGCTACAGCGACCTGGACCGGCTTGTTGGGCAGCGCCTTGGCGATCTCGGCGAGGAGACGGCCGGAGACGAGCGTGGTTCCCTGCTCTGCGATTTCGGCGGACACACTCACCTGAGCCGAGGTGTCTCCGTTGAACGCCGTCACCCGAAGACCGTCTTCGCCGGCCTCGAGCAGGATGTTCTGCATGATCGGCTCACGAGAACCCGAGGGCAGAGACCGAGCGACCCAGGCAACTGCGTTGGCAAATTCCTCGCGCATGACCTGGAACTGGGGATCTGCACTGTCCATCAAAAATGCTCGCTTCGCTTGCTCGGGTATCGGTCGTCATGGACGCAACCTCGTCCGCGCGGCGATCTCTCGCGCGCTGGGTGCGTCTTCGCCTCGGAGGTTTCGCACGGATTTGTAAGTTACAACACCATTACGAACCCTCCAGGGGCGCTGACACAAAAGAGTATCCCAAAACCTGTCTCCCGTTTGAGTCGGATACCGAATAACAACGATGTAATTCCAGCAACGCTTCGTCGTCATTGCTCCGAGCGGATGTGAGTCGAACCGTGAGGCGCTCACGACGTCTGCGCCCATCCACCTACTTTCTTGTTATTTAGAAGGGAGAGAAATACTAGTAGTAGTAGGTCCTGTGAATTTGTGGGCAACTGCCCTTTCACGCACGTCAACGGCTCGGGCGCCCGTGCACAACCTTGTGATCGAATGTGTGCCGATAACGCCGTTTCTGTGGATGACAATTTTTGTGCACGTTCGGTCCACTCTCCGTCCACGAAAATCGCGGTTCACTCAACATGTCATTCACAGCCCTATCCACAGGTGTGATTTTTGACTGCTCATGTGGCACAAAGTTACAAATGTGGTGGATTACTTGTGCAATAACTGTGTTATTCATGACGTCGGACCTGCCGCTCCTCATCGGCCCGCGCCGCCATCCCCGAACGCGTCTCGAGCGAATTCGGGCGGACACGAAGTTCGTCGCGGCACAAAAAACGCCGTCCCCGAAGGGACGGCGAGAGGGATTTCGTAGGCGGCGCGGAGCGAAATAACATCGTTCGGCGCTCTCGCTAGTGTCGGAGCCTTTGCCGGCGGCGACACTAGCGATGCGCTGTCGGAAGCTATGCGCCGCGGGAGCGCTCTTTGATTCGAGCGGTGAGCTCTTGGATCTGATCGTAGGTGCGGCGATCGTCCTTCATCTCCTTGAGGATCTTCCGATTCGCGTGGATCACGGTCGAATGATCCTTGCCGCCGAACGTGCGACCGATCTTGGGAAGCGACAGGTCCGTGAGTTCACGGCAGAGGTACATCGCGATCTGGCGCGCTCTAACGAGCGACCTGGTCTTCGAGCCGGAACACAGATCGTCGATTGTCGTGTCGAAGAACTCAGCGGTCACGGCCATGATCGACGCTGCGGAAATCTGCAGCGAGTTGTCATCGGAGATGACGTCGCGCAGCACGACTTCGGTGAGTGGAACATCGATCACTTGCTTGTTGAGCGAAGCGAACGCGACCACTCGGATGAGCGCGCCCTCGAGCTCGCGGATATTGCGTTGCACGCGCGAGGCGATCAGCTCGAGTACGGGAAGTGGGACATCGTTGCCGTCGGTGCTCGCCTTCTTGGCGAGAATCGCAATGCGGGTCTCCAGCTCGGGAGGCTGAATATCGGTGAGCAATCCCCACTCGAACCGTGTGCGTAGCCGGTCTTCCAGTGTGGACAGCTGCTTTGGCGGTCGGTCGGAGGTGATCACGATCTGCTTCTGTGCGCCGTGGATCGTGTTGAACGTATGGAAGAATTCTTCCTGGACCTGCTCTTTGCCGATGAGGAACTGGATATCGTCAACCAGCAAGATGTCCGCTTCGCGGTAGCGCTTCTTGAACATGTTCTGCCGGCCGTCACGGACGGAGTTGATGAAGTCATTGGTGAACTCCTCGGTCGAGACGTACTTAACCTTGAGTCCAGGCTGCATGTTGAGCGCGTAGTGCCCGATGGCATGGAGCAGGTGCGTCTTGCCGAGACCGGACTCGCCGTAGATAAAAAGCGGGTTGTACGCGTAAGCCGGCGCCTCGGCGACAGCGAGCGCGGCCGCACGAGTGAAGCTGTTCGAGCTGCCCGTCACGAACGCGGAGAACGTGTAGCGGGAATTGAGATCGTTGTTACTTACAACCGCCGACAACGCTTCATCGTTCTCGGGAACGTGTAGATCTCGTTCGATCTCGAGTCGTCGATCCGCCTCGAGCTTGGACTCGGGAGAGGAGAGATCACGTGTTGCTTCGTCGCTGCGTCCGGGGGGAAAGCCCTCGTGTACCTCGGGAATGTTCTCGGCGCGCTTGGGCTGCTCTGCGAGCGAGGTATCGATTCGTACCGCGAGGTCGATGTCCTCGCCGATGATCTTGCGCATCTCGTCCGTGATTCGATTTCGCAGATCGCCTTCGATGTTGTCGCGAGCCATTTGGCTGGGTGCTGCGAACATCGCAAACCCCTGAGCAAGTGCGATCGGTTTGACCAGCGACAACCAGGCCCGTTGCTGCCTGGAGATGGGAGCAATCGTTCCGTCCGGGCTCCCCGTGATGAGCTCGTCGAAGACTGTGTTCCAAACCTCGTCCAAACTTGGAGACATTCGGTTCAGG